>JBAYHM010000100.1:0-14223 GCA_041666155.1 Treponemataceae bacterium | reverse complement strand
GGCCGGTCTTTTTCACCGACGCGCCGATCGGCTCATAGTCGATGCTCGCGTAGTCCACGCTCCGCAAGTCGAGCACCTCCACCGATACGCCCTCTCCGGCCAAGACCTCCGCCGCCTCCAACGCGACCCGGCTCATGCGGGAATACGCGACCAGAGTAATCGCGTCGCCCGCCCGGGTGACGCGCGCCTTACCGAAGGGAATGCAGAAGTCCAGGTCGTCGGGAACGTCGCCCTTTTCAGGGAACAAGGCCTGGTGCTCTATCACCAAGACCGGGTCCTTGCTCGCGAACGCGGTGTTGAAAAGCCCGATGAAATCGAAGGGAGTCGAGGGCGCGACGATGCGCCAACCGGGGTATTGGGCGAAGAGCGCCGCGGGATCCATGCCGTGCTGGGCTCCGTAGCCCGTGCCGATACCCACCCGCGCGTGCAGGACCAGAGGGATGTTGCTGTGCCCGCCGTACATATATCGGTTCTTGCCGATTTGGTTGAACAGCTGGTCGGCGGCGACCAAAGCGAAATCGGGATACATCAGTTCGACGATGGGCTTTTTTCCCAAAAGGGCAAGGCCGAGGGACATGCCGACGAAACCCGCTTCCGAAATCGGCGTATCGATCACACGGTCGCGATGGCGGAGGAACAAGCCCTTCGTGGCCAAGTACACGCCGCCTTTCATGTGTCCCACATCCTCGCCGATGACGAGCGCGTCCGGATCGGTGTCCATACGGCGGCCAATGACTTCAGCGACGACTTCTACGAACACGCGGCTTTTTGTCGCGGAGAAGTTCTCGGGCTCCTTGTAGGGAAGATTTTCCAGTTCCTTGCCGTCGCTGCGGATATCGACGAAAAGCTCTTCCCGCCTCGGAAACAGCCGCGCGGGTATCGCCAGAGTACCGGGCTTCAACCCCGCTTCGGTTACGGAAGCTATCGCCTTCTCCACCATAGCTTCGGCGGAGGCAAGCATCGCGTCCCGCTGCGCTTCGGAGAGCAGGCCGAGCCGAATAAGATCGGCAGGATAGGTCGTAAACGGATCGCGCTTCAACCATTCGTCTTCCTCGGCCTTGGTCCGGTAGCCGTACGCGCTACCGGGCAAGCCCTGGGCTTGGTGGCGATAGCGGTAGGTTTCCGCTTCTACGACGACCGGCCCTTTGATCTCGGCGGCTTTCGTAATGACCGCGTACGCGGCAATCGGATCCAACCCGTCGATGACGAAGCAGGGGAGCCCGTGGGCCAGCCCGTGCTGGGCGAGCCGCGGAATCGCGCAGGATTCACGGGTGTGGGTCGCCACCGCGTACAGGTTGTTTTCAATAAAATAGACGATGGGCACTTTCCAGAGCGCGGCCATATTCATCGACTCGTGGAGAATACCCTGATTGGAAGCGCCGTCGCCAAGGTACGAGATTCCGCGGCCGCCGTTTGCCCGAATCGTGTGGGCCCAAACCGCTCCGGAAGCGAGCGCGATGCCGCCTCCTACAATGGCGTTGGTCCCCAGTATTCCCGATTCAAGGTCCGCCAAGTGCATTGAGCCGCCGCGACCGCGGCACCAGCCGGATTCAAGGCCCATAATCTCAGCCAAGGTCTTTTGGACAACGTCGTATAATGTGTCCGGAATGCTCTTCACCGGGTCGTAGCCGGTGCCGCCGCGCGAATGCAGGGCTTTCGCCAGGAAGTGGTGATGGCCGCGGTGCGTGGACGCGACGACATCCTTCTTTTCCAGCGCATGGGCCGAACCCACGGCTCCCGCTTCTTCGCCGATACTCGAATGCACCGGGCCGTGAATCAGACCGGCGTCCTTCAAATCAAGAAGTCGTTCCTCAAAACGCCGTATCAAATAGATATGAAGCAGCATGCGTCGCTGCGCCGCCGCGTCAACCTTGCGCCTATCGGCGTCTGTGACAACTAGGCGTGATATCGATCCGGCAATCTGAATGGTCTGGTTATTAGACATATCAAGAGTATGGACCGGAATTCAGGCGGCGTCCAGCAAATTAAGCGCTCCCGGCCCTCATTTGACCAGATACCCTCCATCGATCGGAATGATGGCCCCGGTGACGTAATCGCTTGCCGCCGACGCGAGGAAAATCGTCACGCCTTTCATGTCGGCCTCCGTTCCCCAGCGACCGGCGGGAATACGGTCGGAAATCTGCTTCAAACGCGTTTCATTCGCGAGCAGGGCGGTATTCATCTCCGTCGCCATATACCCGGGAGCTATCGAATTGACGCGGACGCCCCGGCCTACCCAGTCGTTGGACAATTCCTTCGTCAGCTGCATCACGCCGCCTTTGGCCGCGGAATAGGCCGGTATCGTCTGTCCTCCGAAAAAACAGGCCATGGACGCGACGTTGATGATCTTGCCGTACCCTTTTTTGAGCATTAGGCGTCCGGCCAATTGGCATTGGATGAAGACCGCATGCAAGTTGATGTTAAGCACCTCATCCCATTCTTCAATAGGAAAATCCTCGGCGGAATGTCGCCGTTGTATGCCCGCGGCCGTGACCAGTATGTCCAAATCTCCGCCCAACGGGGAGAGTGCCGCCTCAAATGAGGAACGGACTTCCTCCCGATTGCGGAGATCCGCCTGGACGGCATGGCTCCGGAAACCTTTAGCGTTGAAGTCCTCAACGGTTTTATAAACCTGGTCCGAAGAGCCGATGATCGAGACTTCGCAACCGGCCTCCAAAAGCGCTTCGGCCATACCGTGGCCGAGGCCCCGAGTGCCGCCGGTAACGATGGCTTTCTTACCGGTAATATCGAAAAGCGTACTGATCATATTGACTCCCAGAAATAAGTTATTTGAACAATAATACCATTTTCTTGACGTTTGGATCGGGGTGATCCATGTAATGGAACATCCGATCGATATCATCAAAGTCGATGAAAGTCGTCGCGATACCGTCAAGGTTGAATTCGTTCCGCGACATTTGTTCGATGACCGGAGGGAATTGGTAGCAGGACATCCGCGAACCGATCAGGTCAAGCTCGCGCGAAGCGATCATCGCCTGTGTAATCGATTCCGGCTCCGTCGTGAAACCGAGGCTGACCACCCGAGCCGCGTTTTGGAGCAGGCCGATCTCGAACAGGCTCGTGAGTGAGCCTTTGAAACAGGCTGAGTCGAACGCGATGGTCACGCCTTTGCCGCCGGTAATTTCCTTCACGCGCTCAATGACGTTTTCTTTCTTGCTGTTGATAACGTAATCGGCGCCGTATTTCTTAGCGCGTTCCAGCGTATCGTCGACAACGTCGCAGCAAATCACCACGCAGCCTTTGTTCTTACAGGTCTGCAGGATGATGGAACCGATCGTTCCCGTACCGAGAATGAACACGATATCGTCTTTGGCGAGCCGTCCCCGCGCGGTGCAGTGCGCGCCGATGGCGAAGGGTTCCACCAGAGCGGCATCCTTGAAGGGGATGCTCTTCGGAACGAGGTATACCTCATCCTCAGGGGCGGTGAAATATTCCCGGAACCCCCCATCGGCGCTGCTGCCCCTGACCCGGACACTTTCGCATACGTTCTTCCTGCCGCTTTTGCATTGCCGGCAAGTTCCGCAAGTGATGATGAGGTCGACGACGATGTGGTCCCCTACTTTCACCTTAGTGACTTTCGAACCGACCTTCGCTACTACGCCCGCGTTTTCATGTCCGAGAATTCTTGGATACGTCGAATTCGGATTTTTTCCGTGATACAGATGGTGATCGGATCCGCAAACACCCGCGGCCTTCATTTGTACCAAAACATCAAAATCGCTCTTCAATTCGGGGATGGATACTTCCCGAATTTCGTATTTGTGCGGCGCGGTGACGACAACCTCTTTCATTTTATCTGCCTCCAATGTGATGCTCGTATGAACGCGTTCACGGTGTCTGCAGCGAACCGTCCGGCAGCCTTGTCTGCGTCCATTTGGTTACCGTGTTTTCGCAGGGATACTTCGCGGCCTCCGCCTCGTCGATCTCCACGCCCAAACCGGGTTTCTCGTTCGCGTAGACGTAGCCGTTCTTGAACTCCGGCATGCCCGGAAACACGGCAAGCAGCGCGTCACGCGGACCCTTCAGCTCATGTAGGATGAAGTTCGGCGGTTCCGTTCCGGACCATTCCTGGATGCCGAAATTCCGCGACGAAAGATCGATATGAATATTCGCGGCATGATCAACCGGGGACATATCGCCCGGTCCGTGCCAGGCGGTTCTCACCCCGAATTGTTCGGCGAATATCTGCAATTTTCTTGCCGGCGTGATGCCGCCGATCTGAGTAATGTGCACGCGGATGAAATCGATGAGGCGCTCGGCGATGATTGATTTCCATTCCGCCGGATTGTTGAACAATTCTCCCTGAGCAAGCGGAACCGACGTTCGCGCGCGGAGCGTCCGCAACCATTCGATCTGTTCCAGGGGAATCGCGTCCTCAAGAAAAAACAGATCATACGGCTCCAGAGCCAACGCCAAGGTAACGGTGTCGGAAGGGGCGAGCCGTTCGTGCACATCATGGCAGAGCGCGACCGAATCGCCGACCTTAGCTCGGATAGACTCGAACAATCGGAGGGTATCCTTGATGTACTTTCGGGGATCGAGGTAGACGCCTTCGGGCGCTCCCTGGGGCGCGTTCGACGGAGCCGCGCCCCAGATCCCCCCGTAACCGCCGCATTGGCAGCGAACGTGGCGTATCCCCTGTTCGCGGTATTTCGCGATATTTTCGCAAATCTCGTTCGCGTCCTTGCCGTCCGCGTGCCGATACACGGGAACGCCTTCCCTGCATTTCCCACCGAACAACTGGTAGACCGGCATCCCGGCCATCTTGCCTTTGATGTCCCAGAGAGCCATATCGATTCCGGAAATCGCGTTGTTCTCTATGGGTCCGTTTCTCCAATAGCCGTTCTGGTGCGTCAACTGCCAGAGGTCCTCGATGTCTTCCACGTTTCTACCGATCAATAACGGCTTTAAGTATTCCTCAATCAGCAGTTTTACGGCGAGATGCCGATAAGCAAAAGTCGCGCAACCAAGCCCGTATAAATTCGGCTCCGAAGTTTCCACTTTGACGACCAGGAGATTGATACCTTCGGGTGCCGTGCTGATCGTTTTAATATCTCGTATCGTCATCGACATATATTGAAACCCCGTACTTATTCCATCCGGTCTATGGCTTGCTGGAGGTGCTCATACATGCATTTCTTGGCGGCTTTGGTATCCCTCTCCATAATGGCCTTGAGGATCACGGTATGATAATAGATTCCGTCCTTATAG
Organism: Treponemataceae bacterium; assembly: GCA_041666155.1. GTDB lineage: Bacteria > Spirochaetota > Spirochaetia > Treponematales > Breznakiellaceae > SZUA-426. The sequence continues at coordinate 8,991 of JBAYHM010000100.1, read as the reverse complement.
CCGAAAACGTCCACTACATGGGCGTTATCGCTCTCCGAAGTATCAAATACTTGCTTCAAGGATTTGTAGATCAAATGATTCTCGGACGCCTTCGCGATTTCCTCATGGAACAACGCGTCCTCTTTCATAAACTTTTTGGAATTACCGATATTCGCTTTCATGCCTTCAAGATGCCGCTTCAATTTTTCGATCGTCTGCTCCGTCGCGTCCTTCGCGGCAAAATAACATCCCTCCGGCTCAATCAACATACGGAATTCAAAAACCTTGCGTACGTCTTCGCAGTCGGATTTCGTTATGTAGCTCCCCTTTTTCCCCAGGGCGCTCAGATCGTTGTTCCTGACAAACGTACCTTTCCCATGCAGACTTTCCAGCACGCCGATGGCGATGAATTGCTGGATGGCGACCCGGGCGCTCGCCCGGCTCACCCCCAACAATTCAGTTAGCTCGTGTTCCGAGGGGATCTTTTCGCCGATCGGCCACGTACCGTTCTCGATGTTCTGCCTGAGGAATTCAATAACTTGCTGAACAACCGATAGCCTTTTGACTTTCATAAAAAAAGAACTCCCCCGGCGGCGGCCACATGCGGCCTACGCTCCCAGATACGCCTTTTTGATGTCCTCATTCGCGAGCAGGTTTTGGCAGGTGTCGTGAATGACGACCTCTCCCGTCTGCATGACGTAGCCGCGCCCGGCGGTAGAAAGCGCTATTTTCGAATTCTGCTCCACGAAAAGGACCGTAGTCCCTTCCCGGTTGATGTCCTTGACGACCTTGAAGATTTCCTTGACGATGAGCGGCGCCAAACCGAGCGACGGCTCGTCCAGCAGCAGGATTTTCGGCCGTCCGAGCAGCGCCCGTCCGATGGCCAGCATCTGCTGCTCGCCGCCTGAAAGGGTGCCCCCAAGCTGGGTGCGCCGTTCGAGCAACCGTGGGAAACGCCGGAATACGTCGTTCAGGTCATCCTTGATTCCCTTCTTGTCGTTCCGCAGATACGCGCCTACCATGAGGTTTTCCTCAACCGAAAGTTTAGCGAAAATGCGCCGGCCCTCAAGGGCTTGGATGACGCCGAAACTCGCGACCTTGTTGCCGCGCAAGCCTTGGATCTCCTTGCCGTTGAAGAGGATCTTGCCGCGCACCCCGCTGGAATTCGTGAGTCCTGAAATCGTTTGGAGCGTTGTTGTCTTTCCCGCCCCATTGGCTCCGATGAGCGTCACCATCTCTCCGGCGTCGACGTGGAGATTGACGCCCTTCACAGAGTGAATATTCCCATAATAATAATGGAAATCGATAAGTTCAAGAATCGGCGCCATGCTAATCACCTCCCAGATAGGCGGTTATCACGTCTGGATTGTTCCGAACCTCGTTCGGCGTCCCTTGCGCGAGCAGCGCGCCGTTGCACAATACGTAGATATAGTCGCTGACGCCCATGATCAGTTTCATATCGTGCTCGATGACTAGAATCGTGACCCCCAGGTCCAGGATCCGCTTCAGCAATACGTCGAGCTCCTCTTTTTCCTTGGAGTTCATGCCCGCCGCCGGCTCGTCCAAAAGGATGAGCTTAGGATCGCTCGCGAGCCCACGTACGATTTCGAGGAGCCGCTGTTTTCCGTAGGAGAGACTGGAAGCGGGATCATACGCGTGCTCCTCAAGGCCTACGAATTTGAGCCATTCGTAAGCCTTCTCGAAAGCGACGACTTCTTCCCTGCGCTGCGCGGGCAGCCTCAGCATGTCCGAGAGATAGTTCGACTTCAGCCGCGGGTGCATGCCGACCAGCACGTTCTCCAGCACGTTCATTTTTCGGAATAGGTTGATGATCTGGTAGGTCCGGGAAATGCCCGCGTGGTTGATCTGGTACGCTTTCTTCCCCTGGATCTCTTTACCGTCGAAGATGACCCTGCCGCTGTTCGGCTTGTAGACGCCGCTGATGCAGTTGAAGAAAGTGGTTTTTCCCGCGCCGTTCGGTCCGATCAAACTCGTGATCTTTCGGGGGGCGATGTGCACGCTAACCTGGTTGACGGCCGTAAGACCGCCGAACTTGATGGTTACCTTATCTGTCGTCAGCATATATTTCCGCTCCCTTCGTTTACGCCGGAGTGCCGGATTTCTTCTTCAGCATCTTGTGTTTTCCGTAGATCGCCAGGTCCCTGAAACCGCCGAACAAGCCGCCGGGCAGCGCCACGATGACTATCAGCATCAGGATGCCGTAGATGAACACCTGATAGTCCTGGAAGGAGCGAAGCGCTTCGATGAGCACCTCAACCGCGATCACGCCCAGGATGGGCCCGACGAGAGTGCCGGACCCGCCGAACAGCAGCATCGTCAAGAAAAGGACCGACTGTCGCTGAGTGAAGGTATCCGGATGGATATAGCCGGCCAAGTGCATAAACATGGCGCCGGCGAAAGCCGTGTAGAACGCGCTGGTGGCGAACGCCATGACCTTGTATTTCCGCACGTTGATGCCCATACCGTTCGCGGCGTGGGTATTCTCCCTTATAGCGGTGAACGCCCTCCCCGTCTTTGAATGCACGAGGAAATATTTTGCCGTAAGGAACACGACCACGCAGAAAAGTCCAAAATAATACCACACGGCGTTGCTCTTGAACGCATACCCGAAGATGGCGAACCGTCCTGAGGACAAGCCGTTGAAGTCGCCGGTTATCTTGTTCGGGGAGTGTATGAGGAATTGGTAGACGATTTCCCCGAACGCGATCGTAGACAACGAAAGGAAGTGGAACACCAGCTTCGACGCGGGGTAGGCCAGCAGCGCGCCGATGAGCGCGGAGACGGAGGCCGATACGATCATCGTCAGAAGGATGGGCCAGCCGAGCGTATTGTGCAGAATCGCCGTTCCGTACGCGCCGATAGCGTAGAACGCGGCGTGCCCGAGGGAAATCTGCCCGCAGTAGCCGAATACGATATCCAGTCCGGATACGGCGATAATATAGACTTCAATAATGCAGACGAGTAGCAGCGTGTATTCGCCGCCGCCTAAAAGCAGCGGCAACAGAAGAGTCGCTACGGCCGCGAAGATCCTCAGAATGAACTTCTTGTCCTTGAGCTTGTTTGCTAAGTCCATGGATTATCTTCCTCCTATCCAATCACACGTCCTGGATCGCCCGTTCGTTGAAGATGCCCGTAGGTTTCAAGAACAGGAAAACAAGGAGGATTATGTACGCGATGAGATTCTTGTAGACGGAGGAGACATAGCCCGCGACCAGCGTCTCGGTAAGCCCCAGCAGCAGTCCGCCGACGATCGACCCGTACATGTTTCCGTAGCCGCCGATCACGGCGCCGGAGAAGCCTTTTCTGCCGATGGTGGCGCCGAGTACGGGGAACACGCCGTACATGGGCCCCAGGAGCATGCCGCCGACCGCGGCCAATCCCGCCGAAAGACCCCAGGTGATGCCGGTGCTTACGGACACGTTGATCCCGCAGGATTCCGCCGCCATGGAGTCCATCGCGGAGGCGCGCATCGCGGTTCCGAGTTTTGTTTTGGTCATGAAGAAATGAAGCAGCACCATGCAGACGAGGGCCGTACCGAGGCACAGCAACGCCTCGGGCTGAACGTTCGCGGCCCACACCTTCACGCTCGTCACGCTGAAGACGGAAGGATAGTACAGGGTTATCGACCCCCACCCCAGCATGACGCCGTTCTGGATGATGTAGGAAATGGCGATGGTCGCCAGCACCACGTAGATGGGCATGACGTTTTTGCTCAACAATTTGCGGATCACGCCTTTTTCCAAAAGCATCCCGATAAGGAACGCGCTGACGATGGAAAGAACGAACGAGACGGCGAAGGGGAGTTTCAGGATATGATAGAAGGTGAGACCCAGATACGCTCCGACGGTCATTATGTCGCCTTGCACAAAGCTCATCAATCCGGAAGCTTTGTAGATCAGGCTATAACCCAACGCTATCAATCCGTAGATACTGCCGAGGACAAGACCGGCAATAATGAGATTCAACAACATATTCGGGACTCCATTTAACAAACTTCAGCAAGCGGAATAACTGACGGAACCGAGGAAATCGCGCCGGAGCCGCGGCATGACCCGATCGGTCACCCGGAGCCCAGGCGCTCACATTCCGTTAACTCAAGGATTACTTCACGTTGCCGGTCGCCTTCTTGTACGCGTCGTAGCCGCCTTTCTTCAGCCAGTCGCTCCAGAGGACGTTCTTCCCGCCTACTAGGGTGAACGCGTTGAAGGTATTGTAGGCTTCCCGGTTGCCCTTCGTAAAGTCCATGCTGCCGCCGAGGCCCTTCGTTACGACTTTATGCGTCGCGGCGACGAGTGACTTGGAATCATTGGCCTTGGCGATCTTGGAAGCTTCCCACATCGCCATGATCGTATCCCATCCGCGATACGCCGAGTCGGTCTTCACCATGACGCCGTACTTCTGCTGGTACTTTTTCAGGTAGTCGGCCATGTAGGGGATGTCGCAATCCTCGGGAGTCCGGTAAGTGACGTAGGGATTGGCGAACGCGATATAATTGGAAGCGGCGGTGCCGGCGACTTCGATCTGGGAATCCATGAACGATTCCTTGTTGAAGATGATGCCTTTGTAGCCGGCCTGGCGGATCTGCTTCACGAGCGGACCGCCTGCTTCGCCGATGACGGAGATGAGGATGCCGTCGGGCTTTGCCGCGAGCATCTTCTGGATCTGGGCGGAGAAGTCGTTGTCGCCGACGTCGTAGCTCTCCATGGAGACCACATTGACGCCGAGCTTCGTGAACTCTTCCTTGAATTTCTTCGCGGTGGAAAGCGCCGCGTCTTCCTGTCCGTGGAAGATGGCCATAGTCTTATAGCCGACGTCCAGAACGAGCTTTGAAGTGATGGGAACGGCGTTGTTGTTGTTCATCGCAGCGCGGAAGACGTAGGGCCAGTCCTGGGCCATCCAGGAAGGCGCGGTGCCGCAGCCGAAATGGTAGATCCCGGCGTTGTTGAAGAACGGGGCAGCCGCGAGCACTTCGCCCGAATTCATCGAACCGATGCAGGCGTTGACCTGGTCCTTCTGGATAAGCTTGTTCGCGATCTTGACGGCTTCTTCAGGGGAACACTGGGTATCGTACACGATCATTTCCACGGGAACGCCGTTGAAGCCTCCGTTCGCGTTGACATAATCTATGGCGAGCGCGGCGCCGTTGCGGGCCTCGATGCCATAGGCCGCGTTGCCGCCGGTAATGCCGAAATAGGCGCCCAACTTGAAAGTTTTGCCCGCCGACGTACCCGCGGATTTCGATGCGTCGGAACCGCCACCAGCGGCAACCGAACCCACTACCATGCACAAAGCCAAGAGAACAACGATCAATCTCTTCATCTTTTCCTCCTTTTGGTATGTCGCCGCCAAACGGCGGCGAATCGTCCAAAACACCTTCTAATACGGATAACTATTTTATTGACGTTCCCGGACGACGCGGCTCAGCCGTTTCGCTTCCTCAACGGATGGCGCGATGATGCGCAGGAAAAGGCCGTCGGTCGTCAGATTCTTCTTCAGCAGCCGAATTTCTTCAGCGGTCAGGTCGCCCCATACGATAAGGCGTTTCCGGCTCTGGATCTTTTGCAGGTATGGAATCATCTCCGCTACGGAAGGGCCGCCGACGTCCTTGTTCACCTCGATAGCCTTGAGATCGTCCTTCGCCAGCAGTTCATCTAAAATGAAGAAAGACGAAGGATGCAGATGGATGGACGTGTAGTCCTTGCCTTCACAAATCAGCTTCTCCGGTTCGCGCAAAAAGTCGTGGTACAGAGCGGGAGACATCAGCGCGGTAAGGTCTTCCTGGTACCAAATGCTCGGGCCCGGACAGTAGACGTGGTAGAAACCGAGGGCGGTTCCTCCCTGGAACGACGGTATCAGCTTGTTTTGCGCATCGATAACGTACCTGAACGCTTTGGCCGCGCGCATAAAAAAGTCCTTCATTTTTTCCGGTTCGTCGGCAAGAGCGAATACCATCTCGGTCTGTCCCATAAGGGCCCCGACGATGTCGGAAGGACCGCGCATGATCGGCATGCCCACAGGGAAACGGCCGCCGGAAAGTTCGACGAGAGCGGAAGTGAACTCAAGGTATTTCAATAGCCAAGGGTTATCGGGGTCGACTTGGATCTTGTCCAGGTCATCAGGGAAGCTTACCCAGCGCTCGCTGGTGAAGCTCGCATCTCCGGCGCGAATTTCACAGCCGAGGATGGCCTCCATCCACGGGATGCCGGTGAAAGGTTCAGCTGTCCAAAAGGCGTCCTGCCCTATGCGTTCGCATTCGCCGAACATCCGCTCGTAATCCGGCAGGAACTTGTCCACCAGAAGCATATCGGGGCTTATCGGCTTGCCCGGCACCAGCAAGTCTTCCGCCGCCTTAAAATGCCTGCTGAAGAAAAAATCTGAGGCCACGTGAAAAGCGGCTATCGGATACGGCTGTCCTTCGCCTTTCCAAAAAGCCTGATGCAGGGCGATTCTTTCCGAAATGCTAGCCACGGTCACTCCCCGAGATACAAGGTATCTTATTCATCAACTTGGCAGTCGTCTGACAAGTTGGCTCATTATCCTATCGTTATTCGGATTTGTCAAATTTTTCTTAACACTAGGAAAAGTGGTACACCCTCACACCGTGAAGCGGTGCGAATTCTCAATTATTTCCGAGATTCCCTCGCGGTTCCTCTCCGCGACGTCGAGCATCTCTTGCATGGAATTGCCGATCAGGATGATGGCCGAGGAGATTTCCTCCAACGCGCCGCCGGTGACGCCGCTGATTTCGGTCAGGTCGCCGACGCCGGACAGTATCCGGCGGTTGCCGACCATCATCTCGGCGGAGCCGGTTTTGACTTCCTCAGCGATAGTCTTGATTCTGGAAAGCCCTTCAAGAACCTGCGCGCCGCCCGCGCTCTGCTCCCGCAGCGATTGATCGAACTGATTGAACAACGTGGTGACCTTAGCTATCACCGTTTTCATGCGCGCAAACTCTTCGCTGGTCAACTTGGACGACTCCTGGGCTTTCTCAATCGCGGCGATGATACGCGCCAGGTTGCTGGACACTTCCCGCGACTGGTCGGCGGAATTCTCCGACAGTTTACGGATCTCGTCCGAAACGACCGAGAAACCCTTGCCCGCCTCACCCGCGTGAGCCGCCTCAATGGCGGCGTTCATGGACAGGAGGTTTGTCTGGGACGCGATGTTGGAAATCAGGATATTCGCTTCCTGCAGCTGTTCCGATTCGGCAGTGATTTCTTTGATTATCGATAGAACCTCATCCAGAGATTCGTTGCCCTTGGACACTGCGGTGTTCATCGCGGAGACTTCCGTCACGGCGTTGGAAGTCAATTGGGCGATGGAAGCGACGTTCGCCGTCATTTCCTCTATCGCCGCCGACGACTGGTCGACGCTCATCGACTGGTCGCGGATCATGCGATCCAGCGACTCGGTGTTGGAGATCATCTCTTCCACGGCGCTCGCCGTTTCGTCGGTGTTGTCTTTCTGCCGCAGAATCTGCTTCCGCGCGCTTTCGATATTCGCGCGGATCTGTTCCACTGAAGCGGAAGTCTGGGTGACGTTCGCCGAAAGCGTTTCGCCGGTGCCCGACATGGCGGCCGCTTGCGTCTGCACGCTCCGAAGAAATACGGAGAAGCCGTCGAGGAGCTTGTTGTAGCTCGAATTGATCGACGCGAGCTCATCGCTTCCCTTTGCCGTATTCCGTAGCGTCAGATCGCCGGAAGCCACCTTCAGCATCGATTTTTCCAACAAGCCGATACGCGAACCGACCAGGGTTCGCATCGCCAAAATCAAAGATCCGATCAGAACCGCCAGAGCGATTAAACTCATGACGCCGATGACTGTCCGCACTCTGTTGGAGAGAGTGTGCAGGTCGGCATCCCGCACGTTCGCGCACACGAACCAGGGAACAGACTTTAATCGTGTATAACTGAGAAACTTTTTCGTTCCTTCGAACACATAGGAGAACGAGCCGGTCGCTTCTTTCGTCGCGAGAAGCTTCTTTATCAAATCCTCGCCGTTCATGTCTTTGAGGATCAGGTCGTCGCGGGGATGCGAAACGAAAAAACCTTTATCGTCCGCGACGAAGGCGTATCCGTCGCTTCCGAAAACTTTCTTGCGTATCAACTCCTGGGACAAAAGCGAAAGGTCAAGCGCCACCGCTACGCCTCCGACGATTTTCGTTTTCTTGATGACGGGACTGCTGACAAGAATGACCGGATGCTTGGTCGTAGGGGAGGCATAGGCGTAGGAATCGATATAGCGATCGGTGGTGCCTTGCACAATAGCCGGGTACCACGGAAATCCGCTGATATTCTGCCCCGTGGACCCGTGGAGTCCCGCTTTGATATATCCGTCGGCGCCGTACACGAACACATTTTCAAGGAAGGGCGACACCATGGAGAAGGATTCCAACGGCGTATTAGCGCTCTGAAAATCGCCGGAATCGAACGCGCGGGAGATGGAGTCGTTCTCGGCCAGCAGGGACGCCGAAACCCGCAGTTCAGCCAGTTTCGCTTCAAGGATTTCGCTCAACGAATCGACATTCCCGCTGAGAACATGACGTTGTTCCTCAAAAACGACTTGGTCGATGGGGACGGAGGACACGAAAAGAATGGCGGAAAAAGCGGTCAAAAGCACAACGGAAAACAGGATGCTGAATTTGGCGCTGAGGCCGAGGCGAAACTTCATTATTTCTCCCAAAAGAACAAAAAGCGGTTCGGCCGAAACTCGACCGCCGCTTTTTTTGAGACCTGAGGATGTGCTTCACTATTAAGAATTCTTACGAGTTACGCAAGTACCTTCCCGCCCCGGACTATCACGCGTCCATCCACCGTTAAAGTCGGATTCAGCATAATCCCGTCGATGTGTACGCCCGCTGAAATCGTCCCGCCGAAGGTGGCGTTGCTTCCGAACGCAAGGTGTACGGTACCGTACACCTTTTCGTCCTCAAGCAGGTTGCCGATCAGCGTAGCCTTGTCGTTGGTGCCGATGCCCAGTTCCGCGACGACG
>JBAYHM010000099.1:0-14346 GCA_041666155.1 Treponemataceae bacterium | reverse complement strand
TTTGTATTAATAAGACTACAAATATATATTTGACAATCTTTAATGTATCTCAATATGATTTGTGCATCGCGCTATTAAGGAGTGCCCGAATGAGAAAAATACGATTGGGTTCCGGCGCCGGCTATAGCGGAGACCGTTTGGAACCGGCATTGGACCTTATCGAGCACGGAAATATTGATTACATAGGTTTTGAATGCTTGGCGGAACGGACGATCGCGCTCGCTCATGAACAGATGCTTAGAAATCCGGAAAAAGGGTACAACGAATTTCTTGAATATCGGATGAACGGAATACTGCCGCTCTTTGATCGGAAACAATTCAAGGTCATTACGAATATGGGAGCGGCAAATCCGCGCGCGGCCGTCCGCGTCGTCGCGGAAATGGCAGCAAAGAGGACTAAGCGCAGACTGAAGATTGCCGCCGTCTACGGAGACGATATCCTCGATACTATTGATACATATCGCGATTACATAATTATGGAAACCGGCGAAAAGCTGGGGAGCCTCGGCAACAGCATCATTTCGGCGAACGCGTATATCGGCGCCGAAGCCATCGTGGAAGCGCTGAAAGGGGGCGCCGACATCGTCATCGGCGGACGAATCGCCGATCCGGCGCTTTTTCTCGGTCCGCTCATGTACGAATTCGGATGGAAACCGACAGACAGCGAAAAAGTCGGGAAGGGCATTTTGGTCGGCCATCTGCTGGAGTGCTCATCGCAAGTGATGGGAGGCTATTTCGCCGATCCGGGTTTCAAGGACGTACCCGAATTGTGGAATATCGGCTTTCCAATCGCGGAAGTCGACGAAAGCGGCGACGCCGTCATCACGAAACTGCCTTCGGCAGGCGGAATGGTAACCCCGGCTACCGTAAAAGAACAGATAATCTATGAGATCCACGATCCGCGCGCCTATTTTACGCCGGATGGTGTCGCCGATTATTCTCAAGTCGGAGTTGAAGAGATCGGAAAGGACAAAGTCGCCGTCCGAGGAGCAAGTGGCAAGCCGAGCAACGGTATGTACAAGGTGAGCGTCGGATATAAAGACGGCTTCATCGGTGAAGGGGAGATCAGCTACGGCGGTCCGGGGGCTTACGAACGTGCGGAGCTGGCGGGAAAAATCATAACGGAACGGCTCAAATACCGAAAAGTGCCGGTCGAAGAAATACGTGTCGATTATATCGGCGTTAATTCTCTGTATAAGGAACCTTTGAGCTTGCGCCTCAACGCAAACGAACGGAATAACGCCGAGGTACGCTTGCGGGTCGCGATCCGGACAAAAACGAAAGAGGACGCGGAGCTTGTCGGCAACGAAGTCGAGACCTTGTATTTGAACGGCCCCGCGGGCGGCGGCGGCGCGTGGAAGAACGTTAAAGAAGTAATCGCGGTCGCGTCCATACTGATTCCACGGAAGGACATCTCCGTGGGAGTGGAATACCAGGAGGTTTAGCGAAATGAAATTAAGAGAAATCGCTCACTCCCGGACCGGCGACAAAGGGGATATTTCAAATATTTCCCTGATTGTCTACGATATGGCCGATTACGAACTAATCAAAGAAAAAATCACGGCTGAAAGAGTTAAAACCTGGTTTGAGAATATCGTATTCGGAGACGTCGTCCGATATGAATTGCCGAAACTCGGGGCCTTGAATTTCGTTATGACTAAGGCCCTGGGCGGCGGCGTGACCCGGTCTCTCGCCATGGACATGCACGGGAAAAGCCTTAGTTCGGCATTATTGGACATGGAAATCGGAGACTGACGCATCTTTGACTATCCCGAAGGTTCGATTATGAATAAAATGACCGAACCTCCGGAGCGTGCAAAGTGGAACTACGATACCTACGCTATTTCATAGCGGTCGCCGAAGAGTTGAATTTCAGTCGAGCGGCCGAACGGCTAAACATCTCCCAACCGCCTCTAAGTCAGCAAATCCAACGTATGGAAGCGGAGATCGGCGTACAGCTCATCCTCCGCACGAAACGGTCCGTCAAATTGACGGTCGCCGGAGACGCCTTCCTCAAAAAGGCATATGAGGCCGTCCAGCGGGTTGATGACGCGATCCAGGCGGCCCGACGCGCCGAAAAAGGGGAAATCGGGACGTTGACCATCGGTTTCGTGCCTTCCGCGTCATTAGGATTCCTTCCAAAAGCGATTAGCGATTTCAAAGAAAACAATCAGGACGTTTCCATAGAATTGCAGGATCTGACGACTACCGAACAAATTCAGCTCTTCGCGGAAAATAAACTGGATATCGGTTTCGTACGGCCCCCATTCGCGGATACGAACCTGCGCCGGATGTCCGTGATCCGCGAGTCGTTCATCGCCGCCCTCCCGGAGAATCACCCCTTGGCAGGCGTCCAAACCGTGTCCGTGAGCGCGTTGCGCAACGATCCGTTCATCATCGTTCCGCATATTTTGGCGCCCGGACTTTATAGTCAAATAATGGAAATCTGCTCAAGTTCCGGCTTCCATCCACGGATTTATCAAGAGATCGGGCAGATCGATATTATCATCAACTTCATCGCGGCAGGGCTGGGCATCTCCATCCTCCCGCAGTCCGTCGGCATGATGAAACACGACGGAGTCGTCTATAAACCGCTGGAATGGATGGATATCCACGCCGAAATCATCGCGATATGGAAAGAAGATCCTCCCTCGCCGATATTGAGGAATTTCATCACGACGGTTGAAAGAACGAAGAAAACTTTTCCATGACCCGCGACGACATCGAGTTGCTCGCCCCCGTCGGCTCTCGGGAATCGCTCGCGGCAGCCTTGAAAGCGGGCGCGGACGCGATCTATTTCGGCGCGGGCGGCCTCAACATGCGCTCGCGCAGTTCAGCGGTTTTCGGCCTGGACGACCTGCGGGAAATCGCCTCAAGCGCGGCGGAAAAGGGCGCGCGCAGTTACCTGACGCTGAATGTCGTTCTCTACGACGATGACTTGGCGCGGATGCGCCTGATTACGGATACCGCGAAGGCTGCGGGCGTTTCCGCGCTCATCGTCGGCGACATCGCGGCGATGGAGTACGCGCGGAGCGTCGGCATGGAAACTCACCTGTCCACCCAGGCGAACGTGTCCAATATCGAGGCGCTCCGTTTCTACGCGCGCTGGGCGGACACGGTGGTATTGGCGCGCGAACTGAGCCTTGAACGGGTCGCGGCCATAAGCCGCGCCATACGGGAACAGGACATTCGCGGTCCTTCCGGAGCTTTGGTCCGCATTGAGCTGTTCGCGCACGGGGCGCTGTGCATGGCGGTTTCCGGCAAATGCTACCTGAGCCTCCACCGCTACGGAGCTTCCGCCAACCGGGGCGAATGCAACCAGAATTGCCGCCGCTCCTACATTCTCAAGGACGCGACTGACGGGCACGAAATCCTGACCGAAGAAAACTATTTTCTTTCCCCGAAAGACCTCAAAACCATCGGCTTCTTGGACCAAGCGCTTACGGCCGGGGTGCGTTCGCTCAAAATTGAGGGAAGAGCGCGCTCGGCGGACTATGTGCGTACAACAGTGGAATGCTATTCGGAGGCTATCGACGCGGTCTTGGACGGAAGTTACGGACCAGAACGGATCGCCGAATGGGACGCGCGACTTTCGGAAGTCTTCAACCGCGGCTTCTGGGACGGCTGGTACCTAGGCGCGCAAGTGAGCGAACTGACCGACTCGTACGGGTCAAAAGCGACCGTCAAAAAGTCGCTCATCGGCGTCTGCCTGAATTATTTTTCCAAAATGGGCGCGGCTGAATTTATATTGGAAGCAGGCAGTCTTTCGCGCGGCGATAGATTTTTGGTCACGGGACCTACGAGCGGCGCAATAGAGTCGATAGCCGAACAAATCAGGGTCGATGAGCAATGCGTTGAACAGGCTTGCAAGGGTTCCCGGTTCACGGTCGGTGTGCCGGAGAAAGTGCGCAAAGGCGATAAATTATATAGGCTCGAGCAAATTTCAAAACTCGGTTAGTTTTGAAATTTGCTCTTGCAGTATTTTTGCGAAAAAATACTGCTTCAAATCCAAGGTTGTTTTTCAAAACTTGAAGAGTTTTGAAAAACCTCAGGAGAGGCAAAGCATGAGCGTAGAACGGCTTCCGACTATCTTTTTCGGGCACGGTTCTCCGATGAACGCGATTGAGGACAACGAATTTAGTCGAACTTGGGCGAATATGGCGGCAAACCTTCCGAAGCCCCGTGCCATCCTTTGCGTTTCCGCGCATTGGCTTACCGAAGAGTCGAAGGTTACGGCGATGGCGAAGCCGAAAACGATACACGACTTCGGCGGTTTTCCCCGCGAATTGTACGCTGTTGAGTATCCGGCTCTCGGCGATCCCGCCTTAGCCGTTGAAACGGTGGACGCGCTCCTGCCGACGAAAACGAAACTCGACATAGAATGGGGCCTGGACCATGGCACCTGGTCGGTACTTCGCAGAGTCTATCCCGCGGCCGACGTGCCGATAGTCCAACTTGGCATCGACTACAGCCAAGGAGCCCGATACCACTATGAAATGGGGTGCCGCTTGAAAGTTCTGCGGGAGCGGGGAGTGCTCGTCATCGGCAGCGGCAATCTTGTCCACAACTTGGCGAAAATCGCCTGGGATAAAATGAACGAGGACGACTACGCCTACGATTGGGCGCGGGAAATGAACGACACCTTCAAAAGCCTGGTAGCGGAAAAGAAAGACGAACAGCTGATCGATTATGAAAAGTTCGGCAAAAACGGGCGGCTTGCGATTCCGACTCCGGACCACTACTTCCCATTTTTGTACATCCTGGGCGCGCGGGATAAGGATGAACCGTACACCGTTTTCAACGACAAAGCGTTCGCGGGCTCCCTGACGATGACCTCTTTTACGTTCGGTTGAAAAGCCGGGACCAAGGCAGCCCAGCAGCGAACCGACTAACTCAGTTCGCAAGCCCCTTTCCCATCCTTCGCCGCGGCGCTATAGTCGTTGGATGCCGACACTGACTGAAAGCGCGTCGCTCGTAGAAAACGCGTCCCGCGTCGTAGTGGGAAAAAAACGAGCGTTGGAATTGATGACCGTGGCGCTGCTCGCAGAAGGCCACGTGCTCCTGGAAGACGTACCCGGTCTCGGGAAAACGCTTATGGCGAAGGCCCTGGCTAAAAGCATGGGCGGCACGTTCCGACGCATCCAATTTACCCCCGATCTCCTCCCTTCGGATGTTACCGGTTTTTCGGTCTACAACCAGAAATCGGGCGAGTTCGTATTCCACCCCGGCCCGGTCATGTCCAACGTGCTCCTGGCCGACGAAATCAACCGTACCATCCCCCGCACCCAAGCGAGCCTCCTTGAAAGCATGGGCGAATTCCAGGTGACTGTAGACGGTCATACCCTGGACCTTCCCAAGCCGTTTTTCGTTATCGCGACGCAGAATCCCATAGAGATGGACGGTACTTTTCCGCTGCCCGAAGCTCAGCTCGATCGCTTCCTGATGAAAATCGATCTTGGGTATCCGACGAAGGAAGAGGAATTGGCGATTCTGGAACGGTTCCGTGAAAACGATCCACTCATCGATTTAGAAGCGATCACGACGAGCGAACGCATCGTCGAGCTGCAAAAAAAACGGAGAGCGGTCACCGTATCCGCTCCGGTACGCGAATACATCGCCGACCTTGTCGGCGCCACCCGAACCCATCCGCAGGTCCGTTACGGCGCAAGCCCCCGCGGATCTCTTGGGCTCATGAAGGCCTCCCAAGCCCTAGCCGCGATCCGCGGACGGGATTTCGTCACCCCCGACGACGTCAAGGAACTCGCGATCCCGGTACTGACGCACCGCGTCATCCTTCGTCATGAGGAACGCGCGAAAGGAGCCTCCGCCCGCGCGGTCATGGACGAAATCCTGGCGCGCGTGAGCGTCGCCTCTCCCGCGTAAGGGCGGAAGGCTGTGGAAGAACAGAACGCCGCCCCCGAAATCGGCAGCATTTTTTCCATTTCGATTTTCCTCTTTCTCCTCGGCCTCATATTCTTCGCCGCCGCGGCGTACGCGTCGGCCGTGGTTGGGGCGTTCACGCTCACGACCTTCACGGCGACGACGATAGCCTTGATGGTAGTCGTCCGCGTATGGGGCCGCCTGGGTATATCGCGGTTGGCGGTTGAACTGTCGGTGGACCGGGACCGGCTTTTCCCCGAGGAGATCGTCACGCTACGCGCCGAAATCGACAACCGCAAACTTCTCCCGGTCCGCATGCGCCTGGAGCTCTCCCGCCCGGAGAACTTGGTCCCGACCGCCGACGATACCGTCGACGGTGAAACCGGACTGCTCCCTTTTGAGAAAATGACGGGAGAGTGGACCTTTCGCGCCGCGCGACGGGGCGCCTACCGGCTCGGTCCGGCAACCCTCGTCGCGGGCGACCTTATGGGTTTGGCGCGGAAAGAAAAGGCGCTACCCTTCAACCGGGAAATCGTCGTTTTCCCCCGCATAGTGCCGATCGCCGAAGTGGAATTGCCCTTCCGTGACTATTTCGGCATCCATCCTTCCAAAGGGATCATAGAAGACCCCGCCTGGTACGAAGGAACCCGTGAATATTCGGGAAATAAGCCGGCCAAGAACATCCACTGGAAAGCGAGCGCGCGGCTGAACGTGCTTCAGGAAAAAATATTCGAACCGACAAGTCACCGCAAAGTTTTTTTCCTTTTATACGGCGCGGGCTTCCTTAGCGCGGAAGACAACGAAGGATTCGAATCCGCCCTGGAGATTATCGCGTCCCTGGCATCCGGGTTCTCCGAAACCGGGGCGTCCTTCGCGATCGCGACCGACTGCCGTATACGCGCTTACCCGCCGGTCCTGCCGCTTGGACGCGGGCCCGAACACCTCGGCAAAGTATTGGAACTCCTGGCCCGCGGAGCGAATGAAGAAGGGCAAGCGCTGCCGCCGCTCGTGGGCGGCGTAAACGCGACGGGGGCGGGTTTCATCATCGTCGCCCGCGAACCGGACGAGAACACGAAAAAACTTCACGACTTGCCCGCCTCCCGGCGCGACCGGATCTTGTTTCTCTTCACCGAGGAACTTGAACAATGAAAGCCGCCCTTCCCTTTTTATCGATCATGGAGATCCTGAAACTCCAGCTGATCGCCTCGTACCTTTTTCTCATTCTCGGACGCCCGCTCCCGTTCCTTCCGGCCTCTTTCGTTTTCCTGGCCGCCGTGGGTCTGAGTATATTCCTCCGGGCCGGCGGCGGCCGCGTCATATTTTACGTTCTCAGCCACGCCCTGGGCCTGGCGGCGTCGTTCCTGGCGCTGTATTCGGCTTTCAGAAATATACCACTACGATTAGGCGGCCTCCTTCCTCAAAACAACCGCGACTTGCTCGAATTTTCCTTCATCGCCTTCTCGACCGCGGCCTTCTGGATACGCGGAGCGCGGCTGGGATGGAAAACACCCGACCACCCGCAGTGCGTCGGGCGTTTTGACGAGGGACTCGGCGTGTTTCTGTTCGCCTTTTGTCTGGCTACGCTTATGCAGCTGGAAAACCCGCTTGCGAAAACTCTTATCATCCCCTTCTTTCTGTTCGCCATTCTCGCGTTAGGTATCTCCCGCAGCGAGAATGCCAAACGAGGAGGACTGGCTCGTCGGCCCCGCCGAACGATGCTGATCCCCATCGCGGCCGCGTTCGTCCTCACTGCCGCGGGCGTGGCGTTGCTCGTCCCCATGCTTTTCTCGCCCGCCGAAAGGGCTGGAACCGCTCTGAAAGACGCGGTTATCGCGGCAGAGCCGTACATCGGAGCTTTTCTCCGTTGGCTATTCGGTTTCAATCGTTCATCGGCGGCCCCGGCCGCCTCGACGGATTCCGGAAGCGGCTTTGAAGCTCCGCCTGCCGGAGAGGAAAGCCCCCTCGCCCGCCTTATCGCCCTGATCGTCATGTGGAGCTTAGGCGCGTTGCTCGCGCTCATACTCATTGTATTGGTCGCGTACGGCTTGGCAAAATTGTTCGCCTACCTCGCTTCCCGCGTAGAAAAGCGGGGACCGGGGGTGAACTTGGCGTTCCTACCCGCATGGCTGCGCGCGTTCATCCTCGGCGGTGCCCGTTTCTTCGCGCGCTGCCGCGCTATTGTCGGCGCCGCTTTTGCGCGGAAAAAGAAACACCACAGCGCCGCGGTAGAGGCGTACGCACGGCTCCTGGTATGCGGCCGCATCGCGGGAAAGAGGCGGAAACCCAACGAAACGCCCAGGGAATATGCGCGGCGACTTACGGAAGTCTTTCCCCGCTCCGCGAGAAAAGCCGAGTTCGTCGTGGAAGCGCTAGAAAAGGAAGCGTACGGCCTGCGCGCGCCGATAGCGGCCGTCGAGCCGATCCTCGCCCTCATCAGCCGAAAAACCCGCGCCTGGTCTTTCCTGGCGGAGCGGGTAAAAAACTTCCTTACCAGCGGCCGGAAAGGAACTGGGCAAACAGGGAAGTGACGGCGACCGCCGCCCAGCAAGAAAGCCCGAGCGCGATCGGCTTCCAGCCGGAAGCGATGAGCTTGCCGAGCTTGGTGTTGAGGCCGATGGAGGCCATCGCCATGACGATGAGGAATTTTCCGGCCGTCGCGAGAAAATGAGCGACCGATTCGTTCACCAGACCCGTTGTCCGCAGCACCGACGCCGCCAGGAAACCGATCACGAACCAAGGGAAAATTTTGACGATGTTCACCGGCTTCCCGTGTGATTCCGTCCCCGAGACCGCGCTCTTGCGCGCCGTGTACACGGCCAGGATCATGACGATCGGGATGATCAGCAGCGTCCGCGTCAGCTTGACGATGGTCGCGTATTTGAGCGCAGCGTCGCTGTAGGCCAGCCCCGTCGCGACAACTGAAGAGGTGTCGTTCACCGCGGTTCCCGCCCAGAGCCCGAAACCTGTGTCCGATAAGCCGAGTGCGTGACCTATCGGCGGAAAGATGAAAACCGCCAGCACGTTGAAAAGGAATATGGTCGATATCGATCGGGCGACCTCGTCGTCGTCTGCCCCGATCACCGGGGCCGTCGCCGCAATCGCGGAGCCGCCGCAGATTGCCGTCCCCACGCCGATGAGGACCGGCGTCTTGCCCGTCAGCGACAACGCGCGGGAAACACCCCACGCCGTCAGGAACGCCGCGGTCAACGTGAACGCCATCACCAGAAGCGACTCCCCGCCCACCGCGAACACGCTGGACAGATTCATCTCAAAGCCGAGCAGGATGATAGCCGCCTGCAGGATCTTCTTTGTAGTGAACTTAAGTCCCGCCTCGAACCGCGCCGGACGCGGTTGCAGCGCGATGAGGATACCCAGAAGGATGCCGAATACCGGCCCGCCGACAAGCGGAAGCGCTTTACCCAAGAACCAAGAAGGCCCCGCCACCGCGAGCGCCAAGCCGATACCCCAGAGGTTGTTCATAGGGCGGGATTATAGCGGGCGCGGGGGTAGCTTTACCAGCAGACGGAGGCACCGCGCTCCTCGCGCAGGACGGCGAACATAGGGAATTGTGCGAAAAACGCGGAATAAAAATTATTATCGCATAGAATATTGACAATCGCGCTCCGCGATGCCGAAACTAACTACAAGCATGAACCCCGCGATACTTCCATCGATACCGCTCGATCTTCCTACGCTGTTCATTCCGCTGATATGCGGCGGGGGACTGCTTTTCGGTTGTCTCTTTTTTCTCTATATCTTTTATAAAACCCGCGAGAAGCTCCATTTGTCGATGCTGCTCCTCGGACTTTCGGCGTTCGGCCTGGTTTTTTCCGAAGGAATGATTCTCTATTTCGGCGGCATTTCCCATTTGATCGATCTAGGCAGACAATTTCACCGGATAGAGCAAGTTTCGGGACTTCTTTTTATCGTCACCTTCCCGTATTTTATCGGAAATTTCTTAAAATTCGACGGAATAACCAAGAAAGCGAATGATGCCGTCATCTTCGTCTGCTTCGTACTAGTGGTGGGCATCGGAGCGGCGGCCTTTATCGCTCCGGACCTGTTCATTTCGCAGACAATACCTCACCCAAACTGGCTCAGCTACGCGGGAGACTACGGACGCGGCGCGGCGGGCCCCTTGTACGGCGTGCGAGATATAATTTTAGGCATGCTTTTCCTGTACTGCTTGATCATGACGGTCAGAGAGCTTTTTAAGGAAAAAGAAAGACCGTATCTCATTCCCATGTTCCTGGGTCTTCTGTTTGCTATGTACATGGCGGTGGACGATATCCAGTTCGTTCACACCAAATTCCACATCGGTCCGTTTCCATCCTACCAATATTCGCGTTTCGCGGTCGGCATATCGGTGTTCATCGTCCTCTCCATGGGCGCTTTGATAAAGCGATACATAGACGAGGCGCTTCAGAGAGAACGTGCGTACGCCGCGCTGAAAAAATCCCGTAAGGAACTTATGTTCCTGGCCTACCACGATCCTCTGACAGGACTGAAGAACCGGAAAGCGTTCATAGAACGCTTGGAAGAGGAGATCGCCGTAACCGAGCGTTCCACGACCGGCGAACTGTTGGGCGTGCTCGTACTCGATTGCGGCGGGTTCAAGGATCAGAGCGATCGGCTCGGCCACGAAGTGGGCGACTGGCTCATTTCCAGTGTCGCCGCCCGGCTTAAGCGCGTGAAACGAAAATCGGACTTCCTGTTCCGCATCGACGCCGATGAATTCGCGCTGATTCTCACGGCAGTCAAAACAGACACCGACTGCGCCATCGTGGCGGAAAAATTCATCACCGAAATGCGGCGGCCCTACGGTTCCGGCACGCATACCCTGTACATTTCACCCCGCGCGGGAATCGCCGTCTTCCCGAAAGACGCCCGGGACGCGTCAAACCTGGTCCGAAACGCGGGATCGGCTTTGGTGGAATCAAAAGTTCAAGGCGGCGATTTCCAATTCTACACCGTCGCTATCCACGAGCGGGCGATGGAACGCATGAACCTGCTGCACTCCCTCCGGTCGGCGCTGGAACACCAACAATTCGAACTCCATTATCAGCCGCAAGTGAACCGGGAAGGCGTGATCGTCGGGGCGGAAGCGCTTATTCGGTGGAATCACCCGGAACTGGGTTGGATTCCTCCTGGCAAATTCATTCCGCTCGCGGAGGAAACCGGGCTCATCGTCCCCCTCGGCCGCTGGGTTATGAACCGGGCCTGCGCGCAAGCGAGCGAGTGGACCGCCGCCGGTTTGGATATCCCGGTTTCCGTGAACCTCTCCATCGAACAGCTCAAAGACAAAGGGTTGGTCCAACTGGTGGAAAGCGTCGTAGGTACGAACAAGCTCAACCCCCGGTATCTCCATATCGAGATAACCGAATCCTCATTGATGGAGAACCTGGATCGGAACGTAGAGATACTGCGCAAGATCAGGGAAATGGGCTGCGATTTTTCGATAGACGACTTCGGCACCGGCTATTCCTCCCTCAGTTACCTGAAAAAGCTGCCGATTTACGCGATCAAGATCGATCGGGCGTTCATAATCGATTTGCCGCACGACAAACAAGACTGCGCCCTCGTTCAGGCCATCACGACGATGGCGAGCGGCCTCAACCTGGAAGTTATCGCCGAAGGCGCCGAACACCTGAAGCAGGTTGAATTCCTGCATGAAATGAATTGCCGTATCATCCAAGGCTTTTTTTACAGCAAAGCGCTCAACTATGACGCCTTCGTCGACTACGCTCGAAAAACGCCGCGGCGGGCATAAAAAAGGGAACGGTCCCCCGACCGTTCCCTTCAAACCTTTCTACAAAAACCTGAAAACCTAAGAAATCGTATCAGGCTTCCGCATCTACCACACTGCCTTGATATTCCGGCAGCGGAGCTTTCATCTTCGTCTTCATTTCCACCGCTTCATTGTCTGGAACGCGCTCGGCCCGTTCATTATCCCCGGAAATACCGATCGCAGAAAATCCCAGCATCGGAGCGGACGCACTGTCGGGAACTGTCATGTCTCCCTCCTTAACAATACAATAAATATAGTACGCTATATATACGAAATCAAGGGATTTGCTCGAATTCGCGATAGAAATAAACAGCTGCCCGGAGCAACGCCCCGGACAGCCCAACATCTACCGACAGATCCAACCGTCGTTAACCCGAATTCTTAAGGCATTACCTTCTCACTTTGAAGGCACGACGCCGAGTCCTAAATGATACCACTTGTGGTTTTCGGGAATGAAAAAATACGTCTGCGGACTACCTTTCTCTATGCTCTTTCTGAATATCCCGAGGATATTGGGGACCGTTACCTGCTCTGGAGGAAGCGGCGAGTCCTTCTTCATTTCCGGATTCTTTTCGAAAAGGGATTCCCAAATATCGTAATGATGCGGGATCACGATTTTGGCGTTCATCGACGCCACAAGGCGGCCGAACATATCGAAGTCCTGTTTCGGGCTGACGTGCATGACCGCGACATCGGGATTCGTCCCCTTGAGGCTGTACACCAAGTCTTCGGAAGGGGTACCGGCCCATACCATCACTTTGGTTCCGTCTGAAGCGGTGATCAGGAAGTTGAAAAGCTCCATGGAACCGATAGTCTGCGTATCGACGAAACCGTCTTTCCCTACCTTCAGGAAATTCCCCCGCGCGCCCTCGGTATGACGGCCCGCGAAAACCTTGATCGTAACGTCATCGAATTGGAACGTCTGACCGTCGTTGCAGAGGTATATCTTGTTCATGTTGAGATTTTGCCACTTGATCAGGTATTCGGCGGAAAGAGCGCCTACGAAAATCCGTACGTTGGGAAACTTTTTCTGGATAAGACCGACATCATCGGCGTGATCTGAATGAATATGCGAAAGCACGATGTAGTCGGCACGATCAAGATCCTTCTCAACAGACAGCGTAGACTTGAACCAGGTTTTTGCCGAATCAAGCCACGGATCAATCAGAACATGCTTTCCGTTCGGCAAAATAATCTCGAATCCCGCGTTGTTGATCCAGCGGAATTCGATACCGGAAACCATAGTCACGTTTTTGTATTCGACGACACTGGAATCCTTCTTGGAAGGTTGAGCGATTTTTGGGTCGGCGGCAAATACGACGCTGGACAAAATCAGCAGCAGAATTGACAGAAACGTTCTGTTCCTTTTCATTTCACTTTCTCCTTTTCTCCGGTCTTATCATTTGAGCACGACGTACTCATTTGCTTTTTCATCACCGCGCAATACGCGGAGAATACCGAGCGCGAGAGATTCCAGTTCGTTTTCG
Source organism: Treponemataceae bacterium (assembly GCA_041666155.1). GTDB lineage: Bacteria > Spirochaetota > Spirochaetia > Treponematales > Breznakiellaceae > SZUA-426. Next base: position 1,191 of record JBAYHM010000099.1, on the reverse strand, counting down.
CCGGGGACCAGTTTCACCGGAGCGATAAAGGACACGCGATCGGATATCCAACCGGTCACGAGCTTTGAGTACGCTATGCCGCCGGTGAGAACGATCGCGTCTACCTTTCCGTTCACCACTGTCGCCAGGTCGCCGATGCTTTTCGCGATCTGATAGGCCATCGCCTCAAGAATCAGTTTCGCCTGGGCGTCGCCCGCATCGATCCGTTTCTCAACCTCGATGCAGTTGCTCGTGCCCAGGTAGGCCACGAGGCCGCCTTTACCGCGGAGCATCTTCTTCATGGTGCCGAAGTCGTACTTTCCCGAGTAACACAGGTCGATGAGCGCGCGGCAGGGAACGCGGCCGGCGCGTTCGGGAGAGAATGGCCCCTCGTCGTCGGAGACGATATCCTCCATCTTGCCGTCGCGATGTACGCTGACCGTAATGCCACCGCCCAGATGCGCGACGATCAGGTTGAGCGATGAGTAAGGCTTGCCCATTTCCGCGGCGGTTTTCCGCGCGACCGCGCGCATGTTGAGAACGTGACAGAGGCTTTGGCGCGGCAAGGCCGGCATCCCGGAAATCCGCGCGATATCGGCGAAGTCGTCGGCGCTGATCGCGTCGTAAATGTACGCGTTCTTGCCCAAGGGCTTGGTGATCTCATACGCGATGAGACCGGCCAGATTGGAGGCGTGCTCGGGTACTTCCTTGCTCTTGAGCATCGCGGTCATGGCGTCGTTCACGCGGTACGCGCCGCCTTTAAGGTAGGGGATGGGACCGCCGCGCGCGGCGATCGCGTCCAGCGTCGAGGGATCGAAGTTGTTGCTTTTCAGATACGCGAGTATCGCGTCCTTGCGCATATCGTACTGGGAGGCGACATTCGGATACTTGGCCAATTCATCGGCCGAGTGCTCGATGTTCGTCTTGAATAGTTCTTTGTCGTCCTCGTAGAGCGCGATTTTAGTAGAGGTCGAGCCGGGATTGATCGCGAGAATTTTCATCGTCTTTGCCATTGGATTTCCTTAGCAGGCAGCCGCGGCCAAAACGACGGACATATACTTGTCCTCCGTGCTGGAAGCGCGGGAGGTGAGGACGATCGGCACTTTGGCGCCGACCACGAAACCGGCCGACTTCGCGCCGCCGGAAAAAACCAGAGCCTTGAGCATGAGGTTGCCGGCGGTAATGTTGGGCATCACCAAGAGGTCGGCGTCC
>JBAYHM010000098.1:0-14415 GCA_041666155.1 Treponemataceae bacterium | reverse complement strand
CCTGACCCATATAACGGGACAAAAGGCCGTCAAAACGAAGGCTCGAAAGAGCATCGCGAATTTCAAGATCCGTGAGGGTCAAGAAATCGGCGCGCGGGTTACCTTGCGCGGAAAGATTATGTACGAGTTCCTCGATCGCCTCGTGAACGTCGCTCTGCCGCGTGTTAAAGACTTTCGCGGGGTCAACCCTAACGCGTTTGACGGTCATGGGAACTATTCCCTCGGCATTATCGAACAAATCATCTTCCCGGAGATCGATTTCGATAAAATCGAGCGGGTTGCCGGACTTAACATCGCCATTGTAACGACGGCGAAAACCGACGCCGAGGCGAAAAGCCTTTTGGCGAAATTCGGCATGCCTTTTAGGAAGTAAGCGAGGAACGAATGGCTAGAAAAGCGATGATAATTAAGGCGCTCAGGACGCCTAAATATTCCACCAGGAAGGTCAATCGTTGCCGGATCTGCGGGCGTGCCCGTGGTTATCTGAGCAAGTTCGAAATGTGCCGTCTTTGCTTTCGCAAGCTTGCTAGCGAAGGTTTAATCCCCGGCGTGACCAAATCCAGTTGGTAAGGTAGGAGAGGACAATGAGCGTTTCAGATCCCGTCGCGGATATGCTGACCAAGATCCGGAATGCCGGAATGGCAAAGCACGAGAAAGTCGACATCCCTACCTCCAAGCTGAAGCTTGAAATCGTAAAGATTTTGAAGACCGAGGGATTTATTAAGAACTTCAAGAAGATAAACACGGACGGCACTAACTGTATCCGCGTTTTCCTGAAGTACGATGATACGACTGTGCCCGTTATTCACGGCATCGAAAAGGTCTCCACGCCCGGAAGGCGCGTGTATTCCGGTTATAAGACCATGCCCCGTGTTATAAACGGCTACGGTACTCTGATCGTTTCTACTTCGATCGGAGTAACCACCGGAAAGAAAGCCGTCGAGAAAAAAATCGGCGGTGAAATCATCTGCACCGTTTGGTAGAAGAGGGAACGTATGTCGCGTATCGGTAAGATTCCGGTCAAGCTTCCCCAGGGTGTAAAGGTATCCTTCGCCAACGAAACTCTCGTCGTCGAAGGTCCCAAGGGTAAGTTGACCCAGCAGTACCATTCGGTCGTCACTTTTGAGGCGAAGGCCGGTGAAATCCTGGTTGGACGTAAAGATGAGGCTAAGCAGACGCGGGCTTTCCATGGTTTGTACCGCAATCTGCTTAATAATATGGTAATCGGCGTATCAGCCGGTTTTTCGCGCAGCCTGCAGATAACAGGCGTTGGTTTCAGAGCGGAAGTCAAAGGTAAAGTACTGGTTATGAATCTCGGTTATTCAAACGAGATTATGGTCGGTATTCCCGCCGACATGGCCGTCGCTGCCGACGCTAACGGTAAAGTTACCGTTAGTGGAATCGATAAGCAGCGAGTCGGTGAGTTCGCTTCTCAGATCCGTAAACTCCGCTTGCCCGAACCGTACAAAGGTAAGGGAATTCGGTATGAGGACGAAACCATCAGAAGGAAAGTCGGCAAGTCCGGCGTTAAATAAGGTAGCCAGGTATGATGAAGAAACTGGTAGAAAAAGACAGGAAGCGGCTTAAGAGGAAGATCCATATCCGTAAGAGGATAGCTGGAACCGCCGAACGGCCGCGTATGAGTGTGTTCAAAAGCAATCGATCCCTGTACATTCAGGTTGTTGATGACGCTCTCGGAAACACCCTCGCGTCCGCCTCCACTTTGGAGAAAGACCTCAAGGATATTAAGCGCGACATCGAAGGCGCCGCAAAACTCGGCGAGGTCATGGGTAAGCGACTTCTCGAAAAGAAAATCACAACAGTGGTTTTTGATCGAAACGGTTACCTGTATCACGGCATCGTTAAAGCGATGGCCGACGGAGCCCGCAAAGCCGGGATCCAGTTCTAGGGGGCGACATGGACCACTCAAGAGATAAAGATCGCGATCGCAATAGGGATTATGAGCAAAAGGAATTCGTAGAGAAACTGGTCAAGCTGAACCGAACGGCGAAAGTCGTAAAAGGTGGTCGTCGCTTTTCCTTCTCCGCGCTGACTATCGTCGGTGATCGGAAAGGAAATGTCGGCTATGGTTTCGGCAAAGCTAACGACGTTTCTGAAGCTATTCGCAAGAGCATGGATAAAGCCAAGCGCAATATGGTGAAACTTCCGGTTAAAAACGGAACTATTCCCCATGAAGTTCAGGCAGATTACAAGAGCTCTTGTGTTCTTCTGAAGCCTGCTTGTTCCGGAACCGGTATTATTGCCGGTGGTCCGGTCCGCGCGATAATGGAAGCCGGCGGGGTAACGGATATACTGAGCAAGTCTATCGGCGCGAGCAACCAGATAAACGTCATCAAAGCAACGTTCGAATGCATCGCGAATATGATGGATGCGAAAGCTATCGCGAAAAACCGCGGCAAGGCTCTCAAGGATTTGTGGGGTTAAGCGTCATGGCGAAAAGAATTAAAATCCGCCTTGTGCGGAGTACTATCGGTACGCTTCCCGCGCAACGGGCTACCGTTCGGTCACTCGGGCTTCGGAAAATTGGTTCCAGTACGGAACAGGAAGCAAGTCCAGCTGTCCTAGGGATGGTAAAAGCGGTTGCGCATCTCGTCGCCGTCGAGGAGATCGTATAATGTCAGATTTCATTCTCCGCGCCCCAGTTGGCGCGACAAAAAAAAAGCGCATTGTAGGCCGCGGTCAGGGTTCCGGACTTGGAACAACCTGTGGTAAGGGTAACAATGGACAGCAGTCTCGTTCCGGTGGAAAAACTTACGTCGGTTTCGAAGGCGGTCAGATGCCTTTGTATCGCCGTCTCGCACATCGTGGTTTCTCCAACTTCCCCTTTAAAAAAGAATGCTTGGTAATCAACCTGTGCGAAATCGAGATTCATTTCGAAAATGGTGAAACCGTTGAAATGGCGTCCCTTGTCAAGAAAGGGCTCGCGAAAGGTGTTTTGCCTGTAAAGATTCTCGGTGACGGGGATTTAACCAAAAAACTCAGCTTCAAAGTCGAAACCAAAGGTCGCGGTCTAATCGCGATTTCCGCTTCGGCCAAGGAGAAAATTGAGAAGGCGGGCGGCTCCATAGCCGTCTCCGCCGACGCTTAGCGCGGCGAGACGGGGAATGTAGCATGGCAAGCAATCCGTTGGTCGGAATCTTTCGCATAAAAGAGCTCAGGGAGCGCGTGCTCTTCACAACGATGATGTTGATTGTCTTTCGTCTCGGAGCTGTTCTCCCGATTCCGGGCATCAACGTAAACGCGCTTAAAGTGTACTTCCTTTCACAGCAGAATTCGGGTAATTCGATAGTCGACTACCTCGATTTCTTTGCGGGTGGCGCTTTCTCCAACTTCTCCGTTTTCATGCTCGGCATCATGCCTTACATTACGATGTCGATTATGATGCAGCTTTTCCTTATCATTTTCCCGACCTTGAAAAAGATAGCGGAAGAAGAGGGCGGGAAGAAACGGATCCAGAAATATCAGCGAATCGGTACGGTAATTGTTTGTCTTATTCAATCCTACGCTGTTACCGTGTGGGCTGACCGGATTCCGAACGCGGTTACAATGGGAAAGCTTTCCTATAGCCTCATTGCGATGTTGACGGTAACTACCGGGACCATGTTCCTCATGTGGATGGGGGAACAGATAACGAAACGAGGTATCGGTAACGGTATTTCTCTTCTTATCTTTGCCGGCATTGTGGCTCGATTGCCGCAAGCGGCCTGGGAGCTTACGCAAAAAGTTCAGAACCGCGAATTGAACCCGGTTTTCGTGATCGTCGTTTTAGTCATGTTTGCCGCCGTAGTCGCTCTGGTTGTATTTGAACAACAGGGAAAACGTAAAATACCCGTTCAGTACGCAAAGCGTGTTGTCGGCAGAAAAATGTACGGCGCTCAGAATACGTACATTCCGTTCAAGATCAATCCGTCCGGTGTTATCCCCGTTATCTTCGCTTCTTCAATATTGACTTTTCCTCTGCAGGTTGCTTCGGGCCTCGGAAGCAATGTCAAATGGTTGAGCGACCTTTCACATGTGCTGCGCCCGCAAGGACTTACTTATAACATTCTGTATACCTTGTTCATTATCTTTTTCGCCTACTTCTATACTCAGGTCAGTTTGAATCCGGTAGAAATAGCGAAAAACATTCGGGAGAATGGCGGATCGATTCCAGGTATTCGAACTGAACGCATGGAAGAGTACATGACCGGTATTTTGAACAGGATCATTTTCCCTGGATCGTTGTACCTCGCGGTAATAGCGATTCTGCCGACAATAATCCAAACTTTATTCAATTTCCCCTCATCGATTTCGTATCTGATGGGCGGTACTTCGTTGCTGATTTTGGTCGGTGTCGACTTGGATACAATGAGCCAAATCGAGGCTCTTCTGAAAATGCATCATCATGACGGTTTGGTTAAGAAGGGAAAGATACGATCCAGAAATCTCTAGTGCTCGTCGTGGGTGCTAGGCAAAACTGAGTTTTTTCGATTTAATAGCCGGGTTAAGACTACCGCCCGACCCCTAACTACGAGCGGGTGGTCTTGACGGCTAACGATTTTGAGGGGGAATGGATGAAAGTCCGAACCAGTGTTAAACCCATTTGCGATAAATGCAAAGTAATCAAGCGGAACGGTATCGTACGCATTATTTGCCAGAACCCGAAGCACAAGCAGCGACAGGGTTGAGGGGGTAGACCGCAATGGCTCGTATAGCGGGAGTAGACCTCCCCAATAAGCACGTAAATATCGCGCTTACTTACATTTATGGTATCGGTCGTCCCAGTGCGGACGAGATTTGCGAGAAATCCAAAATCGACCCGATGAAATTGATGAACGATCTTTCGCAAGAAGAGATCAATGAGCTGAGGCAGCTCATCGAAAACGAGTACAAAGTTGAAGGCCGACTCCGTACCGAAATCGCCTTGAATATTAAGCGGCTGATGGATATCGGTTGCTATCGAGGCCTTCGGCACCGCAAAGGTTTACCGGTACGCGGACAACGGACGCGTACTAACGCACGTACGCGTAAGGGTAAGAAGAAGACGGTCGCCGGGAAGAAGAAGTAAGGCGGAGGTAGGATAACGTGGCTGTTACTAAGAAACGGAAAGAAAAGAAGTCCGTATATGAAGGAAATGTCTATATCCAGGCAACCTTTAATAATACGATCGTCACTATTACCGATCTCATGGGCAATGCGCTGTCTTGGGCGAGCTCCGGTGGATTGGGTTTCCGAGGCGCGAAGAAGTCTACCCCATTCGCTGCCCAGACGGTTACCGATACTGCCGCGCAGAAGGCTCTCCAATACGGTTTGCGTGAAGTGCATGTGTTCGTGAAGGGCCCGGGTGTCGGACGTGAGTCCGCTATCCGGCAGTTGGGTGCTCTCGGGATTAAGGTTCGGTCGATCAGCGACGTCACCCCGATTCCGCACAATGGTTGTCGGCCGCGCAAGACGCGCCGCATCTGAGGTAATGAGAAATGGCTAGATATACTGGACCGGTTTGCCGACTCTGCCGAACCGAACAAAAGAAACTTTTTCTCAAGGGCGATCGCTGTCGCAGTGACAAATGCCCGATCAACCGTAAACGGGCCGCCCCGGGTAAAGACCCGAAGGCCCGCGCCGGTAAGCGGTCTGATTACGGTTTACAGCTCCGTGAAAAGCAACGACTCAAGAGGATTTACGGTATGCAGGAAAAGCAGTTCAAGATTTTCTTTGAACGTGCTCTTCGGATGCCGGGAATCACGGGTGAAAGCCTGTTTATGCTTCTTGAGCAACGACTTGATAACGTAGTTTATCGATTACGTTTCGCGACAAGCAGGGCTCAGGCTCGTCAGATCGTTTTCCATAACCATGTATCGATCAATGGCAAGCCGGTGAATATCCCTTCTTACATTGTCAAACCGAACGACGTCATCGAGATCAAAGAATCCAGCAAGAACCTTGCGATCGTTAAGGAATCTTTGAAGGAATTCGGAAAGTCGGGTGTTATGCCCTGGCTGTCACTTGATCCCGACGCTATGAAAGGTACGTTCCTTACGGTTCCGCGACGCAGTGACGTTACGGATCTTGCCGACATTAAGGAACAAATGATCGTCGAGCTCTATTCTAAATAAGGAGTTCCAATGGCCCGTAAGAACTTGCTTAAAGGCTTTAAACGTCCGAAAGGCATCACCTTTGAGCATGGCGAGCTCAACCCGGATTACGGGAAGTTCATCGCCGCCCCCTTCGAACCCGGATTTGGGACGACGGTCGGCAACACCTTGCGAAGGGTCCTTCTCTCCTCGATTCAGGGCTACGCGATTACGGCGGTTAAGATTACTTCTTTCGACGCCGACGGAGTACCGCACGTTGTATCTAATGAGTTTGAGACGATTCCGAATATCGTCGAAGATACTCTTGAGGTGATCAATAACCTTAAGCAGATACGACTGCGCTTGCCCGAAGATGTTGAGCAGGATACGTTCCTTTTTGAATGGAAGGGACAAGTCGCTATAAAAAGTGACGATTTCGCTCGGCTTCCTCAGCTTGAGGTTTTGAGTCTTGGGCATCATGTTATGACGTTGATGCCGGACGCTCGAATCGAGATGGAAGTGCAGGTGGATCTTGGGAGGGGCTATGTTCCTTCAGAGGTCAATGAGAAATATATCGAGGTAATCGGTACTATTCCGATGGACGCGATTTTTTCGCCTGTCAAGAAGGTCAAGTTTTCTGTTGAACCGACTCGCGTTGGTCAACGAAGCGACTACGATAAATTGGTGCTTGAAATTTGGACTGACGGCACAGTAAGGCCCGAAGATGCTCTTGCCGAATCAGCGAAGATCGCCAAAGACCATTTTTCCGTTTTCATTAATTTCGATGAGAGCGATTTAGGCGCTGATGAAGATTACGACGAGGATGACGAGCGTATCCGCCAGATACTGAATACTCCCGTTGAGGAACTCGAGTTGTCCGTACGCTCTTCTAATTGCTTGAAGAATGCCAATATCAAAAGTATCGGCGAGCTTACTCGTAAAACGGAAGACGACATCGCGAAAACGAGAAACTTCGGGAAAAAGTCACTGCAGGAAATCAAGGAAAAGCTTAAAGAGTGGAACCTTGGCCTGGGGATGACGGATTACAGCGTCCTCAAGAACGCGGTGAAACTCACGACGCAAAAGGAAGAAGAAGATGAAGCATAAGATAGGCTTTAACCGCCTTGATCGTAATGCCTCCCACCGAAAAGCTCTTCATCGTAATATGGTAACGTCGCTTTTCGATCATGAGCGTGTTCATACAACCAAAGCGAAGGCCCTTGAGGTGCGGAAAACCGCTGAAAAGATGATTACCCGTGCGAAGGAAGATACTGTTCACAACCGTCGGTTGATCGCCCGTCGCTTATACAATGACGGCGTGATCGCGAAGCTGTTCACGAACATCGCCCCCCGCATGAAAGAGCGTAACGGCGGTTATACTCGCATCATCAAGCTTGGAGCCCGACTTGGAGATGCCGCTGAAGTGGTAATCCTAGAATTGGTTGACTACAAGTTGGATGTGAAGGAAAAAGCGGACGATAAAAAAACCGCGGCTAAGAAGCCTGCGGCGAAAAAAGTGGCAGAAAAAAAATCTGCGGCTAAATCCTCCGCCAAAGATGAAACCGCCGAGGCTACTGCAAAGAAAGCCGCGCCGAAAAAAACTACCGCTAAAAAACCGGCCGCGAAAGCCGAAGCGAAGTAAGGGAGTTAGCTATGTCCAAAGCGCACAGGGGTAAAGGCATTCGCGAACTTCCCGCTCACGGCCGTGGAGCTTGCCCGGTTTGCAAACGTGATAACGTCAAGACCTTGTATGAACAAGAAGTTAATGGCGCTAAAACGAAGATCTGCAAAATCTGTAAAGCCGCTCTTAAGAACGGGAAAGCGGTTTAACAGGTTAGGGATTTTATAGCCGGTGCGACCTTCCTATTTAGGGGGGTCGCATTTTTTTTGCGGTGTTAAGGACATTGACATGTCGGAAAAACAGTGCGTATTATTCCAGATATTAAAAGACATATATGTTGGTTATCCAGCTCTCTTAAGGGAGCGGTATTGAGTCCAATGGGGGAAAAAATGAAAAGGGCGTTAATGGTCTTTTCGATCGTCGCAGTGATTGCTTCCGCCGGCTTTGCGCAAAGCGGAACCATCAGAATCGGCGTCGCGGGTGCTCATTCGGGCGATTTGGCTTCCTACGGTTTGCCTTCGGTGAAAGCCGCAGAGCTTGTCGTCGCCGACGTCAACGCACGTGGCGGTATCAACGGTAAGCAAATCGAACTTGTTATTGAAGACGATCAGTGTAAACCGGAAGTAGCGACTAACACCGCCTCAAAGATCGTAAGTAAAGATGTTTCTGCCGTAATCGGTCACATTTGCAGCGGTGCTACCAAGGCCGCCTTAGGAATTTATAAAGATTCCAAAGTCGTTACCATTTCTCCCTCCGCCACTAATCCTCCGCTGACTCAAAGCGGCGAATATCCGAACTTTTTCCGGACTATCGCGCCGGATGATGCTCAAGCGAAACTGGCTGTAGCGTTTATTAAAGATAAGCTTAAGCTCAAGACACTCGCAGTTCTCCACGATAAGGGTGACTACGGCAAGGGTTTCGCTGAGCTTTGTAAACAAGCCGCCGAAGCGAGTGGAATCAAAGTTGTTCTCTTTGAAGGCGTGAATCCCGGCGCTCCGGATTATTCCGCTATTGTCAACAAAATCGGTAAGTCAAAGGCCGCAGGCGTCGTGTGGGGAGGCTACCATCCGGAAGCTTCAAAACTCGTACAACAAATGCGGGCCAAATCGATCAAGATCCCCTTCGTTTCCGACGATGGCGTGAAGGACGATACCTTCATTTCAGTAGCCGGAAAATACGCCGAAGGTGTATATGCGACCGGACCGAAGGATACGAGCACCAACCCCTTGGCAGTCAAGGCCGTTGCCGACCATAAGGCAAAGTACAAAGAAGAACCGGGCGCCTTTTTCCTCAATGCGTACGCCGCTACCATGGCTGTCGTGAACGCGATTGAAAAAGCGAAAAGCACCCAATACGAAGCCATCGTAAAAGCACTTCAATCCGAATACGTCGAAACGCCGCTCGGCAAAATCAGCTTCGATAAACGTGGAGACGTTATCGGATTCGGTTTCTCAGTGTATCAGGTTCAGAAAGGCAAATACGTCGAACTGAAATAAGGGGTCGTACTTCCGCGATCGCTCTTACGGCCGTTCCGGTTAGCCAGCCTGCCGGAACGGCTCCATTTTTTTGGGACAGGTAGCATGGATTATTTTCTACAACTATTTTTGAGCGGTACGGCAAAAGGCAGCATTTATGCCCTTATTTCCTTAGGGTATACGATGGTGTACGGAATCGTGCAGCTCATCAACTTTGCGCACGGTGAAATCTACATGATCGGTGGATTTACTGCCTTGATCCTCGGCGGTTACTTGTTTACCCTCGGCTTACCTGTTCCTCTGGTTTTAGTCCTTTCGATATTCGCGGCCGTTGTTTTTTCTTCCGCTTACGGTTTTACAATCGAACGTTTGGCGTATCGTCCTCTTCGTAATAAGCCTCGACTTTCCGCCTTGATCAGCGCTATCGGTATTTCGATGATCCTTCAGAATTTCGTACTTCTCATGCAAACGGAAAAGTACCTTGCGTTCCCCTCCTATCTCCCTGAACTTTCGTTCCTTGAACCTGTGACGGAATACATCAATTCAACACAAGTCATTATTCTTGGTACTACTTCGGTCATCATGATTCTTTTGACCGTTCTTATAAAATTTACCCGGATCGGAAAAGCGATGCGCGCGACTGCTCAAGACACTAATATGGCGCAGTTAGTGGGCATCAACGTCAATCAAGTCATCTCGGTGACCTTTGTGATCGGGTCCGCTTTGGCTGCGATAGGCGGAGTACTCATTTGTTCTTACATGGGCCAAATCAATTACTATATCGGCTTTGTCGCCGGAATTAAGGCGTTCGTCGCGGCGGTCCTCGGGGGCATCGGAAGCATTCCCGGCGCGGTCATTGGTAGTTTTATTCTTGGTTGGACCGAAAGTCTGGGAACCGGTTACATTTCCAGCGATTACGAGGACGCTTTTGCGTTCATTATACTGATACTGATCCTCATTCTGAAACCTGCCGGCGTTCTCGGCAAGAATCAGAACCAAAAGGTATAGAGCAATGCGTCAAAACGGTCTGAAATCCGAGATTCTTGGATCCCTAGCGCAAGCCGCCTGGTTTACGGTTTTGCTTTTCCCATTGATTGTGATGAAAGTAAATGTTGCGATGAGTAAAGCTACCGTCCAATTCCGTTGGTCGTACCTGCCTATCATCGCTATTGCGTCCTTTGTACTGTCTTTCGTATGGCGGCGTGCTCTCGAATGGTCCTCGACGAGGGTGGAGAAACCTGCCGGGTCATCGTTTTCCTCGAAGATAATGGGCAGATTCCAGATTTTTGAGTCCAACAAAACGATCCGACTGGCGACTGTCGCATTATTTGTCCTTTGTGTCGCCGTCTATCCTTTCGCGCTCGGAATGTACCACACGAACATCATGATCACCGCGCTCATTTACGTGATGCTCGCGCTGGGACTCAATATTGTGGTCGGTTGGGGCGGGCTCCTCAACTTGGGTTATGCCGCTTTTTTCGCGGTCGGCGCGTATACGTATGGTTTTTTGTGGAAATTCGTCGGTCCTCAATTCGTGAGCGCCGGCTTTGATACCGGATGGTTGTTTTGGATAGCCTTACCGATGGCTGGCATCATCGCGACCGTTTTCGGCGTTTTGCTGAGTTTGCCGGTTCTTCGTCTGAGAGGCGACTACCTGGCAATCATAACGTTGGCTTTCGGTGAAATAGTCCGAATGGTTCTACAGAACGCGAGCGATATTACCGGTGGCGCTACCGGAATCAGTTTGATTCCACGACCATGGTTCTTAGGCTTTAAATTGCCTCCGAAGCAGGCTGCTACCTACATTTACTATATCGCGGTGATCTTGGTCGTTTTGACCGTTTTCATTGTGAGACGGCTTGAGGATTCTCGTGTCGGTCGCGCTTTGGAAGCCATGCGCGAGGATGAGATTGCCTGCCAGTCCATGGGTATCGATCTTGTTCACAACAAGCTGGTGACTTTTGCGCTTGGCGCTTTTTGGGCGGGAATCGCCGGCGTTGTGCTTGCGGCGCAAACAACCTATATCAATCCGGACAGTTTTACGCTTTGGGAATCGGTCATGATCTTGATGGCCGTCGTAATCGGCGGTCAGGGGTCAATCCCGGGCGCTATCGTCGGCGCTATGTTGCTCAAACTCCTCCCCGAGTATTTCAGACCCTTGGCTCAGTATCGTATGCTTATTTACGGAATAGCAATGATAGTCATCATTATTTTTAAACCGGATGGCCTTATTCCGCGGAAACGGAAATCGTACTACTTCGTTAAGAAAAACAGCGCCGATTCGGGGCATGAGGTTAGAGTATGACGAGCGAGATGAAACCAATTCTCGAAATCGAAGATCTGTCGATGGTCTTCGGCGGACTCCGGGCCATCGATTGCGTTTCGATGCATATAAACTCAGGAGAAATCGCGGCGCTTATCGGTCCGAACGGCGCCGGCAAGACCACCATCTTCAACTGTATCACCGGTGTGTACAAGCCGACCGAGGGTACGGTATCGATAGTTGATTCGGACGGCGGAAAAGAGAAGATTCAGGGTTTGAAGCCTCACCTGATCAACAATAAGGGACTGGCGCGGACGTTCCAGAATATCAGACTGTTCTCCAATATGAGCGTACTTGAAAACGTGATGATAGGGCGTCACAATTCCCTCAAAGGAGGGATTCTGAGTGCGATTGTGCGGGATCGGCGTACCCGGGAAGAAGAGCAGCGGATTTTGGATGAGAGTTATGAGATTCTCAAGAAAATCAGACTTGACCAATTCGTGAACGAAACCGCACGGAATCTGCCGTATGGCGCTCAACGCCGATTGGAGATCGCACGCGCGCTCGCTACTGATCCTTTTCTGCTTCTTTTGGACGAGCCGGTAGCTGGTATGAACCCTCACGAGACGAAAGAACTTGAAGAGACGATCAATCTGATTCGCGAACAGGAAAAAGTGACAATCCTGCTGATTGAACACGATATGAGTCTGGTGATGAACGTTTCGGAGCGTATCTATGTGCTTGATTATGGCCGTCTGATCGCCGAAGGCACTCCGCTGGAAATCAAGAGCAATCGCGAAGTGATCAAGGCCTACTTAGGAGAATGATATGGCTCTGATGGAAGTCAAGAACATTAGTACGTACTACGGCAATATTCAGGCCTTGAAGAATATTTCCCTTTCCGTGGAAGAGGGCGAGATCGTCACGCTGATAGGCGCGAACGGTGCAGGTAAGACAACAACACTGATGTCCATCTGTGGAATTACTCCGATCCGTTCGGGTGAGATTCTCTTGAATGGTAAGGATATTTCCCAGGTAAGCCCGCATAAAATAGTCCAAATGGGAATTTCTCAAGTGCCGGAAGGTCGGCGAATTTTCCCCCTGCTGACGGTTTCGGAAAATCTTGATATGGGCGCGTTTCTCCGTAATGATAAAGATGGCGTGAAGCACGATCTGGATGAGGTGTTTGAACTTTTTCCTAGGTTGGCGGAACGACGACACCAGCAGGGTGGAACGCTTTCCGGCGGCGAGCAGCAAATGCTCGCCATTTCGCGGGCGCTCATGGCGCGGCCGACAGTCCTGTTGCTGGACGAACCGTCGCTTGGCCTTGCTCCGTTGATCGTGCAGCATATTTTTGAGATCATTAAGCGTATCAATGAGCAGAGAAAGACAACAATCTTCCTGGTCGAACAAAATGCCAACATGGCGCTTAAGATCGCCCACAAAGGCTACGTTCTCCAGAACGGTATCATCAAGATGGCGGATTCGTCGGACAAGTTGCTCGCCAACGAAGAAGTGCGGAAGGCGTATCTCGGGTTGTGAGGCGTTTGCCAATTTGCGATTTCGTTGGATACGGTTTATAACGAATTTGGGTGCGTAACGGCGCCTGAGGAGGTTCATCGTGAACGTCGGTCGTTGTATGACGAAGAATCCGGTTACCGTTTCCCCCGACATCTCGGTGCCCGAAGCGCAGGCAATTATGCGCCGTGAGAAAATCCATCGCCTTCCCGTTGTGGATAAAAGCGGCAAATTAATAGGTATAGTCACCTCTTCCGATCTCATCCACGCCTCGGCCGCGCCGGCCACGTCGTTGGATATGTATGAACTTCACTACCTTATCTCAAAATTGAGAATAGATTCGGTCATGACCAAAAATCCGCTCACGGCAACCGAAGACTACCCGATCGAGGAAGCCGCTCGGTTCATGGCTGACAACAATATCTCCGGGCTCCCGGTTCTGCGCGGCGATATTCTGGTCGGCATCATAACGGAGTCGGATCTTTTCAGGCTTTTCGTCGAGATGTTCGGCGCCCGACACTCGGGAGTGCGACTTACCATTTTGATTCCTGAAAAGAAGGGTGAGTTAGCCGCGATCGCCGGCGCCATAGCCGCGGCGGAAGGCAATATTCTTTCCTTGGCAACTTTTGACGGCGAAGATCCGACTAATTGGTATTGCACGATGAAAGTGCAAGGGGTACCACGACAGAAACTCTTGGATGTTATTTCCCCATTCGTGGAACGTATCATCGATGTTAGGGAGCAGCAATAAAGTACGTCCCGGCATACTGCTAGGACGTTATTTGTATTGCGAGAACCGAGGGTATGCCGCGCAAGTTTTTCAGAACCTTTTTGAGGTCATCTCGGTCCTCCAGTTCCATCGTAAAATAGCCTGTTAGCCGGTTCATCTCCGATTCTTCCAAACGGCCCTGAATCAAGTGCCCTTGGTGCTTGCGGACCGCGCCTTCTATTTCCGAAAAGAGATCCGAAGTTCGCCGCGCCTCCACCCTGAATCGCTTAACCAGGTGCGAGGCGGTATTTTCCCATTCGACATCGATCTTGCGTTCCTCAAAATCCGGAATAGCAAGGGCATTTTTACAGTTTCGGCGATGTACGATGATGCCGCGGCCTCGGGAGACATATCCGATAATGGCGTCTCCGGTCACTGGGCGACAGCAGTTCGCGAACCGGATCATCATATTTCGCTCATCCTCAACACGTACGTGCAGGACGCTTGAAGAGGAAATAAGACCGGAAACATTCTGGACCAGCGGCGCTTGCGGGCTAGGCAATGGGAGTATCGTCGGTTCTTTCTTTTTGGCGACGATGTTTCGGTCAATAATGAGGCTCTCGTCATTCTGAACGAGCCAGGCGCGGATTTTGCCGCGGGCCTTTGCCGTACGCACGGCGCGCAGCCAGTTGACATGCGGATGGGCCGAAGGCGCGGTCATGATCTCCACCGCTTGCGTGTTCTTGAGCACCGCGGTT
>JBAYHM010000097.1:0-14465 GCA_041666155.1 Treponemataceae bacterium | reverse complement strand
GGAAAAGGCTTCGCCGTCGTCGCGAGCGAGGTCCGCAAACTCGCTGAACGCAGTCAGGCGGCATCCTCGGAAATAATGGCTCTCGCGAAGGAAAACCGAGATACCGCGGAGCGGGCTGGAACAGGGATCATGACGGTTGTTCCGGAGATCAAGCGCACCGCCGATCTCGTTCAGGAAATCAACGCGGCCCAACGGGAAGAAGATGTCGGAGTCAACCAAATAGGCTCGGCCATGGTGCAGTTGGACTCCGTGATCCAGCAGAACGCGAGCATCGCGGAGGAAATGGCGAGCATGGCGGAAGAATTGGCCGGCCAAGCCGAGTCTCTTGCGGAAGCCGTATCTTTCTTCAAAGTTGAGACATCAGTCACGCTCGTCCCGTCGGGATGAGCGTGAAAGAAGTCTTCCGTCGTCGATACACGTGGTGGCTCGGTTCGGTGTTCGCGCTCAGGACCGTTAAGGTTCTCCGTAAGCTCGATCGGATTTTCGCGAAATGCGTAATCGTCCTGGTTTTAAATTTTTCCGGTCTTTCGATCTTGTCGGCGGAGACCGGTGAAAAGCCTCTCCTCTTTCTCGGCAATCGGAATCTCGCGCCGGTTGTGTACAATAAGGACGGTCGGCCGACAGGTCTCGCGGTCGACATCGTCAAAGCGATCGAACAAGAAATAAAGCGCCCGATCACCGTTCTTTGTATGGATTGGACGCAAGCCCAAGAGATGGTCGCGCGGGGTGAAGCGGACGCGCTGATCCAGATCAACCCTACCGAAGAACGAAAACGGATCTATGATTTTTCCGACCCGCTGCTTCAATCGCAATTCTCTATTTTTACCCGGAACGACAGGGTGGGTATTACGGGCGCCGCAAGTCTGCGCGGGTTGCGGGTCGGCGTGGAAAACAACGGACTGCCGCATAGGCTTCTGAAAGAAGACAAGGCCGTCCAACTGGCGCTGATCCCCAATTTTCTCAATGGTTTCGGCATGCTGAATGATGGTACGCTGGACGCAGTCGTGGTCGACTTTATTGTCGGCTCGTACGTGCTTGCGGAGAATCATGTAAAAGGCATTCGAATCGTCGGTGAGCCGATCGCGTATCTCCAATCCGCGATAGCCGTGGGAAAAGGCAATGCCGAACTGCTTACGTTGATAAATAAGGGATTGAAAGAAATCAGGCGTACAGGAACCTATTCCCAAATCTTGAGGAAATGGGAACCTAAGGAAGTCGTTTTCTTAACCAAGGAACAAATTTGGTATCGGTACTATTTGCACATAATTGGGGTGTTGATCGTATTTTGCGTGATTGTTATCGCGTGGACTATCACCGTCCACCGCGAGCTGAAAAAAAGGAAGGCGACTGAGGCTCTATTGCGTGAAAGGTCGAATGAGCTTGAAATGTTTTTCTCTACGTCTTTGGATCTGTTTTGCATTTCGGACAGTAACGGCCGTTTTATACGGTTTAACAAACGATGGGAAGAAACGCTCGGGTATTCCATCGACGAATTCACGGATCATCCGTTTGTCGATCATCTGCATCCCGATGACCGCGAGGCCTCAAGCGAGACCTTCGCAAAATTAAAAAGCAATCAAAGCATTTTGAATTGCGCAACCCGTTTCATCAAAAAAGATGGTTCATTCCGCTGGATAGAATGGCGGGCATCGCCGGTCGGTAACCGCATCTATATATCCGCGAGGGATATTACCGAACGCAAAGAGGCTGCCGCGGCTTTGCGTGAGAGTGAAACGAACTACAAGCGGCTGCTCGATATGGTCCAGGAAGGGATATGGGCTATCGATAAGGACTCCATAACCACCTTCGTCAATCCGCGGATGGCCGAGATTCTGGGGTGTTCGCCCGAGGATATGTTGGGTCGGCCCCTGTTTTCCTTTATGGACGAACAGGGGAAAAAAATCGCGGAGTTGAATGTCGCACGGCGGAAAAACGGCGTAACCGAGCAGCACGATTTCGAGTTCATCAGAAAGGACGGAGCGCGCATCTATACCAGGCTTGAAACCGGACCGATCTTCGACGCCCAAGGACAATACGCCGGAGCGATAGCGGCTGTAGCGGATATCAGCGCCCAAAGACGAATGGAAGAAGAACGGCGGGCACACCTTCGCTTCTTTGAGAACTTGGATCGGATCAACAGGGCCATCCAGAGCACAACAGACCTAGAACAGATGATGGGCGGCGTACTGGATATCGTTCTTTCCATTTTCGACTGCGATCGAACTTTACTGATGTACCCGTGCGACCCGGAAGCCGCTTCCTGGCGGGTTCCCATGGAGCGAACGAAACCGAGTTATTCCGTAGCCCAGGGTTCGGGTCTGATCCTGCCGATGGACGCGGAAGTCGCCGAGGGACTCAGGTTGCTTTTGAATTCGGAGGGTCCCGTCAAATTCGGCCCCGGCTCCACGAATCCGCTGCCCCAGGCGGCGGCTGACCGATTCGGTTTTAAAACGTACATGGCGATGGCGCTTTATCCCCGCTCGGATAAACCATGGCAATTCGGTGTCTACCAATGCTCGCACGCGCGTTCCTGGACAAGCGAGGAAGAACGGTTATTATTGGAAATAGGAAGACGACTGGCTGATGGACTGACGAGCCTGTTGAGTTATCGGGACCTTATTGTCAGCGAGGAAAAGTTGCGTCGGCTGAACGACGAGCTTGAGGAGAGGGTAACGCAACGGACCGCTGAACTGGAAAAGAAGAACAAGGAGCTTGAGAGGGCGAACAGAGTATTCGTCGGCAGGGAATTAAGGATGCTCGAGCTGAAAAAGAAAATAAAGGCTTTGGAATCGCGGTCGGACAAGGAAAAGGGTAAATGACGCGGCACGGATGCGCACCACTCTTGCTGTTCCCGCTTTTTTTAACCGCGTTCGGAGCTTGCGGTGGACGCGCCGAATACGACGGGCCCCAATATGGACGCGCTCCGGCGGGCGGGAGAGCTCAGACCTACACCTTCGCGGTTCATCCACTCCATAATCCGAAAAAAATGATTGAGGCTTATCAGCCGCTTATGGATTACCTCAACGCGAATCTGGGCGGCACGAAGATCATCCTTGAAGCCTCAAGAGATTACGCCTGTTTTGAGGCGAAATATGGAAAGCGGGAGCCTGATTTTCTCCTGCCGAATCCTTGGCAAACGCTTCAGGCAATGGAGGCGGGATACCACGTCATCGCCATGGCGGGGGAGAAATCCGATTTCAAAGGTATCTTCATCGTTCGCAAAGACAGCGGAATCAAGCGGCCTTCGGATTTGATCGGAAAGGCGGTCAGTTATCCGTCGGCGACCGCGCTCGCCGCCTGTGTTATGCCGCAGTCTTTTCTCCACCGGAACGGCGTCGACGTCAATAAGGATATCGAGAATCGATACGTAGGATCGCAAGAGTCGTCCATCATGAACGCGTACCTGAAATTGACCGCGGCCGGCGCGACTTGGCCCACCCCGTGGCGGGCCTTTCTGCGGGAACACCCCACGGAAGCGACCTGCTTGGAAGTGGCCTGGGAAACCGAGACGCTCATCAACAATTCCGTCATGGCAAGAGACGATGTTCCCGCCCCGCTCCTGAATCGAGTCCAATCCTTATTGACTGGTCTTCATGAGAATGAAAAAGGAAAATCGATACTGGGGGGAATGGAAACGGCGCGTTTTTTTAGCAAGGGCGATGACGATTATGACATCGTTCGTTCTTACGTTTCTCGTTTTGAAAAAGAAGTGAGAAAGGTAAAGTGAAACCTACTTCGGGCCTTTTCGGGCAAGGCACGTTCAGAGGGCGTTTGATCCTCTACGTGGCGTTGGTAAACGCCTTTCTGATGGCTCTCTTCATTCTCAATTCAACCATGCGGCAACGCGACGTGCTTTTGGATAATCAGACTTCGGGGGCAGTCGCGATGGCGCAAGCTCTCGCGACCTCGTCCGCCGGATGGATCGCGGCGAATGATGTGTCCGGTTTGTCCGAACTTGTCGAAGCGGAGCGCCGCTACCCAGAGATGATTTTCACGATTATCTCCGATAACCGCGGCTTTGTACTTGCCCATTCCGACAGAAATAGGGCCGGTTCCTACTTGCTCGATTTGCCGAAGGACGCTCGCGAGACGGTGTTGAACAAGACCACCGCGCTAGTGGACGTCGCTGTTCCCGCCGTGCTGGGGAACCGGCATGTTGGTTGGGTCCGGATAGGTCTAGGGCAGAAAAAGGCTTCCCAAACCCTTGCTGAATTGAATCTTCAGGACGCTCTCTACGTCTTGGCCGCGATACTGTTCGGCTCGCTGATAGCCTGGCTGCTCGGCCGCAATATTTCCAGCCGGCTCTACGCCGTTCAGGAGACCATCGCGCGGGTCATGGCGGGGGACCAGGCCGCTCGTTCCGGCATCAGGGGTACGGACGAGGCCGCGTCCTTCGCGCGCGAATTCAACGCCATGCTGGACATGCTTGAGGAGAGAGGCAAAGCGCTTGCTCTCAGCGAATCGAAATACCGCTTGCTTCTCTGGAATATACACGTAGCGGTCGTCGTACATGACCCCGACGGGCGGATTCTGATGGGCAACCCATTGGCTCAAGAGCTGCTTGGGCTGCCGGAAGGCCGGATGATCGGAATCGGAACAGCCGATCCGGCCTGGTATTTCTTTCGCGAAGACGGGACGAAGATGCCGGTTGAAGAATACCCCGCGACGAAAGTACTCGCATCCGGACGCCCTCTGCGGGATCTGGTCGTCGGCGTACGTCGCTCCGGTAGTGAAGCGCCTCTGTGGGTCTTGGCTAACGCGGACCCCGCCTTCGACGAACGGGGTGAGATATCCGAGATCCTGACAACCTTCATCGACATAACGAAAAGGAAACGCGTCGAAGAGGAACTGAAAAACCGCGAAGCCGAATTAAACGAGTCCCAGCGACTCGCGCATATCGGCAGCTGGGATTGGGACAAAGAGACGAACGCGATCCGGCTTTCGAACGAATATCGGCGGATCTATGGAGTTGCCGGAGACCAGACGCCTCCGACTTTTTACGAGCGTTTTGAAACCTATACCAAAGAGAGCGCTAAGCGGCTCAAAATAGCGTCGGACAGGGCGCTTGGAAGCGGGGACTCATATGAGATCGATCTTGAACTCGAGAATCCGACGACGCCGACGCGTTGGGTTATCGCGCGTGGAGAAGTGAAACGCGACGCCGGCGGGAAAATCTGCGGTCTTCGTGGAACGTCCCAGGACATCAGCTATCGTAAGCGGGTCGAGGAAGAAATTACGATGCTCAACGAGAACCTGGAAAAACGCGTGGAGGAGCGGACGATCGATTTACGAAAGAAAAGCGACGAACTCAGGGACCACCAGGCCGCGCTCATGAATATCGTGGAGGACCTGAACGAGAAAACAGCCGAACTGGAAACGGCTAATGATAAACTGAAAGACCTGGACAGGTTGAAATCCCTTTTCATCGCCTCCATGAGTCACGAGCTGCGCACGCCGCTCAACTCGGTCATCGGTTTTTCAAGCATCATGCTCAACGAATGGACCGGCCCCTTGACCCAGGAGCAGAAAGACAATCTCTCCGTAATTCTGCGATCCGGAAAACTCTTGCTGGCTTTGATCAACGACGTGATCGATGTTTCAAAGATAGAGGCGGGAAAAATCGAATCGAACGTGGAGGACTTCGACGCCTATGACGTCGCCGCGGAAGCAATGCAGTCGTTCGCCGAGGATATAAAGAAAAAAAACCTCGACGCCGATGTTGAATCCATTCACCTGCCGCTGCGCGGCGACCGGCGAAGGCTGCTACAATGCCTTATTAACCTCGTGAGCAACGCGGTTAAGTACACCGATAGGGGATCGATCAAGCTAACCGTGGAAATCTCCGAAACGGGCGATGCGGTTGATATGAGCGTCAGCGACACCGGAATCGGCATCCAGGCGGAGGAGATGAAAAAACTGTTCTCTCCCTTTTTCCGAATCATATCCCCGCAACGGCCGGTAGTCCCGGGAACGGGGTTGGGATTGTATTTGACGAAGAAGCTGGCTCAAGAAGTGCTTATGGGTAATATTATAGTCAGCAGCGTTTTCGCAGCGGGCAGCAAATTCACGTTGAGGATACCGCTTTTGGATTGGCGGAGGCGAATATGAAGAAAGTGCTCGTCGTGGAAGACAACCGGGATAATCTGAAGCTCTTGACCTACGCGTTGACTAGAGCGGGTTACCAAGTGCTTTCAGCCGAGAGCGGGGAAGTCGGATACGTGATGGCACTTCGGTACCTCCCTGCCTTCATACTCATGGATATCAATCTGCCCGGCATTGACGGGATTGAGACTACCAAGAGAATCCGAGCTTCCGAGATCGATGGAAGAATTCCGATAATCGCGATTACTTCTTTTGCCATGGTGGGCGACAGGGAACGCATTCTGGAGGCCGGCTGCGATGTCTACATTGAAAAACCGATCGATCCGATCACGATCATCGATCAGATCCTCAGAATCATCGGAACGCGGTCATGAAAATACTCATAGTCGACGACAACCGGGACGATCGGACGGTGCTCAAATACTTGATCGAGCGGAAAGGGCACGAAGTGATCGAAGCCGAAAACGGGGAAGACGGCCTTCAAAAAATCAAAGACGATCCGCCGAACCTGATCATTTCAGATGCGCTCATGCCGACGATGGACGGGTTCCAATTCCTGCGGGCGATAAAAAAGGAAAAGGATCTGTGTTCGATTCCTTTCGTTTTCTATTCCGCTTCATACCAGCAGAATCAGGACGTCAGGCTCGCGTCGGCTCTCGGCGCCGACGCGTACATTTTGAAGCCCGAGGATCCCGTCGAGCTATGGAAAAAAATCGACAATATCCTCACAGCGAAAAAAAGGAAGCTGGTCCAACCTTCAAAGCTCGTTAAGGAAGACGCGGAATACCTGAAGTGCTACAGCGAAGTCTTAGCCGTTAAGCTCGAGGACAAGGTCCAAAAGCTCAATAGTTCGCTCGCGGAAAAGGAACACGCGGAAACGGCCTTGCGGAGACTGAACCGCGAACTGCGCGCGATCAGCAACTGCAATCAGGCGCTCATGCACGCGGATGATGAGCAGAAGTTGCTCGCCGAGATTTGCCGCATCATCTGCGAGGAGGCAGGGTACCGGATGGCCTGGGTCGGATACGCCGAGCGCGATGCCGCGAAAACCATTCGCCCAGTGGCGACCTCTGGGGCCGAAAGCGGGTACCTCGCGGATGCCCGCATCAGCTGGGCCGATACGGAACGCGGACGCGGCGCTTCCGGGATGGCGATCCGCGGCGGGAAGAGCCATTGCATCCAAGATTTTCTGGTGGACTCTTTTGCCGCTCCGTGGCGGGAGATGGCGCTGCGGCGCGGGTATCGATCCAGCATAGCGCTTCCGCTCAAAGACGAGAAAACGGATACATTCGGCGTTCTCAATATTTACTCTGCCGAGCCGAACGCCTTCACGGCGGACGAAGTGCGCCTTTTGGAGGAACTTTCGGGAGATTTGGCTTACGGGATAACAACCCTACGCGCTCGGAAGGAACGGGATCGGGCGGAGAACGAGCTCCGCATGAATGAACGAAGGCTTCGGAGTTTTTTCGACGATTCGCCCATCTCGATCTGGGAGGAAGATTTTTCGGGAGCGAAACGTCTCTTTGAAAAAGCGCGGTCGGAAGGTGTTCGGGATTGGGAGGGGTTCTTCGCGTCACGGGAGCGCGTGATGGAATTCGCCTCGCAGGTGCAGGTGCTCGACGTCAACCGCGCGACGCTCAAACTTCTTGAGCGCGACGACAAGAGCACTATCCTCGGAAGTATTCTTAAAATATTCGATGAAGAAGGGTACGACTCTTTTCGTTCCGAACTCATCGCCCTCGCTTCGGGGCATTTGTCCTACGAGGATGAAACCATTCGCCATACGGTTTCGGGAAAACGCGTCTTCGTCCAGCGGCGGCTGAGAATCGTTCCGGGGTACGAAGAAAGCTGGTCGCGAGTTCTCGTTTCCCTTGTCGACCTTTCGGAACGCAGAAAGGCGGAACGCGCCCTTCAAGAGAGCGAAGCGAAATACCGCGGTCTTGTCGAACAATCGGCTGAAGGCATCATTCTGCTCGATGCGACGGGAACCGTCTTGGAATGCAATCCCGTGCTTGAATGTTTGATCGGCGCGAACAAGGGACAAATAATCGGCAGGAAAATATGGGATTTCGAGTTCAAGCTGCTGCCTGAAGGATTCGCGACCGAGGGCGATTTCGAAAGCCTCAAGGGACAATGGGAGATCGCGCTTGAAAACTGCGAAGAGATCGCGCAAGCGGGGCCGTACGAGGCGGTCATCAAGCAGGAAGAAGGAAATCGACGAAAAATAATCGAGCAAACGTTTTTCCCGATTTCATCCGCGACGGGTCTGATGATTGGCGGTATCATGAGGGATGTCACGGAAAACCGTGAGGCCGCTGAATCGTTGATGTCTTCTCTCAGAGAGAAAGAGCTGCTCCTACAGGAAGTCAATCATCGCGTCAAGAATAACCTGCAGATCATCTGCAGCTTAGTCAATCTCCAACTGCTCAATTCCAACGTGTCTTCCGAGACAGGTATCATCCTCAGGGATATCGATGCCCGCGTGAGATCCATGTCGCTCGTGCACGAGCTGCTTTATCAATCCGATGATTTTGCTTTTATCGAATTCTCAACTTACGCGCGGCAGCTCTGCAATTATCTGCTTGAAGCGTATGCCGCTGATCCGCGCCGGGTTCGCGTCGATATCGCCATAGACGAGATTCCGCTTTCAATCGACAAAGCGATTCCCTGCGGCTTGATTATCAACGAGCTTGTCGTTAACTCGCTCAAGCACGCGTTCCCCGCCGGCCGCCGAGGAACGGTGACTATCGAAATGGACAAGGACGCGAATGGTCGAGTGAGGTTAACCGTTCGCGATGACGGAGTCGGTATGGTATTGCGCGAAAGTGAAAAACGCTCAAAAAAAAGTATTGGTCTAATGTTGGTTGAAAACCTCACCGAGCAGCTTAACGGCGAATGTCTCACCGAAAGCGACGCGGGGGTGCGAACGAGCATCTTCTTTCCGAGCTAGCAAGCGGCTTGGTTAAAACTCGGTTGCACTCGGCCTGAAAATTTCTCAGAAGCAATTTTTCGTGTTTATTTCTTACAAAAATGTAGTTATTAGAATTTCATGCGTTTTTTCCTGCTTTTATTGCGTGTTTTTTTGTTTTCCCCCTGGCGCTTATAGTAACTAGAGGTTGTAGACTTTCTCGCATGAACGGCGCCGAAGAGCCGTCGGGAGTCTACGGAAATGGAAAAGAAACTGGTTATTCAAAACGCTCGGGCGATCGTTACCTGCGACGGCCGGGATCGCGTGCTGCGCGATTCGGACATTTCGATCGAGGGGCAACGTATAGTCGCCATCGGACAGGGGCTGCCGGTCGGCGAGGCGGAAGTCATCGACGCTCGGGGAAAAATCGTCTATCCGGGCTTGGTGAACACTCACCACCACTTTTTCCAGACCTTCGTACGCAACCTGGCAACCGTCGACTATCCGAACATGTCAGTCCTGGACTGGATTACGGAAATTTACCGGATTTTCCGTTTGGTCGATTCCGACGTCATCTACTATTCATCCCTGGTCGCGATGGCGGATCTCGTCAAGCACGGCTGCACCTGCGCTTTCGACCATCAATACTGCTTTCCCCGCCACGCGGGGAAGGAATTGGTGGATCGCCAGATGGAGGCGGCGGGCCTTCTGGGTATCCGCTACCACGCCGGCCGCGGCGCGAATACGCTGCCCCAGAGCGAGGGAAGCAATATCCCCGACGAGATGCTCGAATCTACCGACGAATTCCTTGCCGACTGCGAACGGCTGATAGACTTGTACGACGATTCTCGTCCGTTCAGCATGCGACGCATTGTTGTATCACCCTGCCAGCCCATCAATTGCCGGAAAGAGACTTTCGTCGAGTCCCTGTCGTTCGCCCGGAGCAAGGGCGTCTACCTGCACACCCACCTCGGTGAGGGCGAAAACGAACCGATGGTGGTGCGCTGGGGCAAGCGGACGCTCGATTGGTGCAGGGATATCGGCTTTGTCGGACCGGACGTCTGGTTTGCGCACGGCTGGGAATTGACGCCCGCGGAATACGCGGTCATGGCGGAATCGAAAACAGGACTATCCCATTGTCCCGGTCCCGCGACTCTCGGAGGCTTCCCCATTCTGGACATCCCGGCGATGGAAGCGGCGGGTATGCGGCTCGGATTGGGCTGCGACGGTTCAGCGACGAACGACAGCTCCAGTCTTTTGGACAGCTTGCGCATGGCCTACCTCATGCAGGCCTACCACAGCAAGAGCCGGGGCGGCAGCCCCTCCCCCTACCGGATGCTCAAAATTGCCTGCGCGGGCGGCGCCGACCTGTTGGGCCGTACCGACTTGGGATCTCTTGAAGCGGGGAAGGCCGCCGATCTTTTCATGATTGACGCGGAAAAGCTCGAACTTTCAGGCGCCCTGCACGATCCCGCCAATCTCTTGGCGCGGACCGGCGTCGTCGGGCCCGTCCATCTGACGATGGTCGGCGGGAAAGTCGTCTTTTCCGACGGTCGTCTTCCCGGTATTGATGAGCGCGAGATCGCCGAAAAAGCCGAAAAGGCGTGCGACCGGGTCATCCGGTCGAAGAGCGCCGCTTACGCGAAACTGAACCCTTAGGGTTTCAATGTCCCTGTTCAAAGTATGGAGGAAAAGGAAATGAAAAGACTGGCGCTCATTCTGGTCGCTCTGTCCCTCGCGTTCTCCCCGGTTTTCGCTCAGGCGAAATCGGGAAAGAAAATCAAGGTAGCGCTGATCCTGTCCGGACCGGCGAACGACCAAGGCTGGAACGCCGTCGCTCTTCAGGGTCTCAAGGATGCCGAGGCGAAGTTCGGGGTGGAGACGGCGTACAGCGAAAACGTCGGTATCGCCGACAGCGAGGCAGCCTTCATGGATTACGCTTCGCAGGGCTACGACCTGGTAATCGGGCACGGCTATCAGTACGGCGATCCCGCGGTGAAGGTCGGCAAGCGTTTCCCCAAGACGAAGTTCATGGCGATCGAGGCCTCCTCCTCTTCGGAGAACACCGCTTCCTACGTCATCGCCTGCGAGCAGGCCGGCTACCTCATGGGTGTCCTGGCGGGGTCCTTATCCAAGACGGGCAAGATCGGCATCGTCGGCGGCATCGAGCAGCCTTCGATCATCAAGATCCTGGAGGCGTACAAGCTGGGAGCGAAATCGGTGAATCCAAAAATCACCGTGTTTACCGCCTATGTCGGTTCTTTCACCGACGTGAATCTCGGCAAGGAAGCCGCGTTGGCGATGGCCGACCAGGGCGCGGACGTGCTTTCACACAGCGCCAACCAGGCAGGTACGGGCGTGATCAAAGCCGCCGAGGAACGCGGCCTGCTTTCCACCGGTGATTCCTGGGACCAGAGCGTAATATCACCCAAGTCGGTCGCGTGCAGCACAATCTACAATGTTCCCGTATTGGTGCTCATCGCCGTGGAAAAAGTCCGCGGCGGAACCTTTAAGGGCGGCGTCTTCAACCTCGGCATGAAGGAAGGCGTCGTGGATATCGCTTCCTACCACGATTTCGAATCCAAGATTCCCAAAAAGGCGAAGACAAGCATCGTCGATTTGAAAAAGAAGATCACCGCGGGCAGCTTTGTCGTTCCGATAGTTATTAAGAGTACCTCCAAGTAAAGTTATACGGCGGTCCGGGAATTATCCCCGGACTGCCGGTTTTAGGGGAGACGACGTGCCGCTGCTTTCCATGAGGAACATCAACAAATCCTTTTCCGACGTCCCCGCGAACGCTGATGTCTCTCTGGATGTCGAGGCAGGGGAAATCCGTGCTCTGCTCGGGGAGAACGGCGCCGGCAAGACAACCCTGATGAACATCCTGTACGGCATCTATTCCTGCGATTCGGGATCGATTCTATGGAAAGGCGAGAGAGCGCGTTTCGATTCTCCCAAGAAGGCGATAGCGGCGGGGATCGGGATGGTCCACCAGCATTTCATGCTGGTGCCGACGCTCAGCGTTTCGGCGAACGTCGTTCTGGGGCTCAAGCCTCCCGGTTACCCCTTCACCGACCGGCGAAAGTTAGACGCCGCCGTCCTGGAACTGTCCCGGCGCTATGGTTTGGAAATCGATCCCGCGGCGCTTGTGTCCGACCTCTCCGTCGGCCAACGGCAGCGCGTGGAAATCCTCAAGCTGCTGTACCGGAACGCGTCCCTCCTCATCCTTGACGAACCTACCGCGGTCCTGACGCCGAGCGAGATCGATTCTTTCTTTGAGGTCCTCACGCGGCTCAAACGGGAAGGCCACGCGGTAATCCTCATCACGCATCGCATTTCCGAAGTCCTTTCAATCTCCGACCGGATCACCGTCCTGCGCGGCGGGGCTGTCGCGGCGTCCGTAAATACCGCCGATATCGACGCGGAAAGCCTTTCCCGGCTGATGATCGGGCGCACGCTCAAAACGCTTCGCCGAAGCGTCCCTCCCGCGCGATCGGCTTCCGTCACTCTTGAGGTCCGCGGCCTACACTCATCGGAGCATGGTGTCGAACGTCTTCGCGGCGTCGATCTCTCTATATTCCCGGGTGAAATCGTCGGCGTCGCCGGGGTGGACGGCAATGGGCAAAAGGAACTGGCTGAATGCCTGCTCGGTCTGCGCCGCGCTTCAACCGGGACCATTACCCTCAACGGCGAACGTATAGAGTCCCTCAGGACCGCGGAACGGCGGCGGCGCGGCATTGCCTACGTTTCCGACGACCGGCACGGCGACGGGTTGGTTTTGGACATGGATTTGACCGAGAATTATTTTCTGGCCTTCCACGACGACAGCCGTTTCCTGAAAGGCCCATTCATCTCCCGCGCGCGCTGCATTCGGGAAACTGACGCGGCGATAAAGCGTTTTTCGATTAAAACCGGCGGACCGAGAGCGATCGCCAGGCTCCTTTCGGGGGGAAACCAGCAGAAGCTGGTACTGGCTCGCGAGTTCGCGGACGAGCCCGTCGTCCTTGTCGCGTTTCAACCGACGCGCGGACTCGACGTGGGCGCGACGGAATTCGTCGGCGAGCGCTTGCTCGAACGGAGGGATTCCGGCTGCGCCGTTCTATTGATTTCCACCGATTTGGATGAGCTGTTCTCTCTCAGCGACCGCATTACGGTCATGTCCCGCGGCCGGTTGACCTCTCCGATCGAGAATGACGGCAGCGTCGACGCGACGAGGCTCGGCCTCCTGATGGCGGGCGACGGCGGAGTTCCATGCGCTTCGTAAGGGATGTCGTTTCATACTGCCTGATCGCGCTCATCGTCGTACTCGTCGCCGCCCTATGCGTCCGGGCGGTCGGGAGCGACGTTTCCAAGGCCGCGCTCGGCTTCTTTCGCGGTGCTTTCGGTTCCGCCTACGGCATCTCCGAAGTCTTGGTGCGCGCGACTCCGCTCATGCTTTCCGCTCTCGGCGTTTCCATCGGCTTCCAAACGGGATTCTTCAATATCGGCGCCGAGGGGCAGATATACGTCGGGGCGGCCGCCACAACCGCCGTCGCCTTGGCGTTCCCCTCATTGAGCCCCGCGGCTATGATTCCGCTCGCCCTCGGCGCCGGATTTGTAGCCGGCGGCGTATGGGCCCTGATCCCCGGTTTCCTGAAGGCCCGCTTCGGCCTCTCCGAGATCATCAATACAATCATGTTCAGCTATATCGCCGTCAACGTGGTTGGCATTCTCGTGCGCACCGTCCTGAAGGACCCGTCCTATCCGCTACCCATGTCGAGCGAAACGCCGCAGTCGCTTTCACTTCCCCTCCTTATGGAAACTTCCCGACTCCACGCCGGTTTTCCGATCGCGCTTCTCTCGGCTTTTTTCGTGCATGCGCTCATGCGCTGGACCGTTCCCGGTTTCCGTATGCGCTCGGTCGGCCTCAATCCCCGCGCGAGCCGCTGCGTCGGCATCTCCGTGTACGGCAACCTGCTGCTCGCTGCCTTCCTCGGCGGCGGCTTCGCGGGACTCGCCGGCGCGTGTGAAATAGCCGGAGTGCATCATAAGCTCCTAGAGGGCATTTCCCCCGGCTTCGGCTATACCGCGATCATCGTCGCCCTGCTCGGACGCAGCCGTCCGGCGGGGATCGTAGTCGCTTCGCTGGGCATAGCGGCTCTCCAAATCGGATCGATGTCCATGCAGCGGAGCGCCGGGGTTCCCTCGTCCATCGCCTGGATCGTCATGGGCCTCCTGGTCCTGCTCATTTTGGCGCGGCCTCGTTTGGTTGAGCTAATTCCCGCGGGCACCAAGGAGGCGTTCCGATGACTGAAGCCGGATTCGTCGCCGAACTTACCGTATTCGCCGCCGCTTCGGTCCGCATGGCGACGCCCTTGGCGTTCGCGGGTCTCGGCGAGGCCTACTCCGAAAAAAGCGGACTCCTCAACATAGGGCTTGAGGGCATCATGCTCTGCGGAGCGTTCTCCGCCTTCAT
>JBAYHM010000096.1:0-14491 GCA_041666155.1 Treponemataceae bacterium | reverse complement strand
CTTCCGCGCCGGATCCGTCGCTTTCCGAAACTTGGTCGGAACCCGTCGTGCCGGGAGCCGCGGGCAACGGCGCGGCCGACGCTAATAACGCGACCGCGCCCAGAACGAATCTCATTCTCATAGCATGACTATACCGCTTCTCCTTTCCGGCGGAAAGGTATGATCCTTACGCCGTAGGAAGTATTCCTCGTGAGAAATCGGTCTGAACGGTAAGCACTCGCGTCGCCAGCTGCTCGTCGATCATGAAAAGTCCCGGGCCCGATTCTCCGGCAAGTTTCAGCTTCTGCAGGATCTCGTTGTCGTTTTTCTCTTCCTCGACTTGCTCAGTTACGTACCACTGAATGAACTGATAAGTGGCATGGTCTTTTTCCGTAAGAGCGAGATCGGCTATTTCGTTGATGCTCTTGGTCACGAATTTTTCGTGTTCCAAGGTTTTTTCGAACATATCCTTAGCCGACGCAAAGGACTTAGGCGGTTCTTTGATGGTTTGCACGTGGGCAACCGCACCTTGATCCAGCACATAATTGTACTGTTTCATCGCGTGAAACATTTCTTCATGGTACTGCACCATGAACCAAGTGGCAAAACCGTTGAGTCCTACATTCGAACTGTAGGCGGACATCGACATATACAAATACGCTGAGTACATTTCATTGTTGATCTGACGGTTGATCGCATCGGTCATCTTTTGGCTGATCATTATAGGTCTCCTTATCGGGGCAATACCGGAACGCATAAGCTTCCGTTACTGAAGAAAATATAGGGGGTCCCAAGGCCGAAGTCAAAATAATAATAGTTCCTATTTTAGTTTTCCCGCTTGCAGAAAACTGAAATAGGCGGAATCGGAGAAGATAAGGTGATCGATGAGCTCTATACCCAATAGTTGGCCGGTTGACTTCAAACGGTAGGTGATTTCCTCGTCTTCGCAGGACGGTTCAAGCTTACCCGAGGGATGGTTATGCGCAACGATGACGGAACTTGCTCGGTCAACCAAGGGATCGGCGAACACTTCTCTTGGATGAACGATTGTTCGATTTACGAGCCCTACCGTGACAATCCGGACGGCGAGGGTTTCGTGGGCGCCGTTGAGTGAGACGCAAATGAAACGTTCCTGCCGGCGGTCCGCGTAGTGGCGAATAAGCGGATACGCGTCGGCGGGCGTGCGCACTCGCGTTCCGCAGGGGCCCCAGCGTCGTCTGCCGTATTCAATCATCGCGGCGACGGCGCACGCTTTTGCGCCGCCCAGGCCTGAAAGACGTTGAAGGTCGCGGATGTCCGGGATTCCGGAGCGGGAATCGAGTGTGTCGGCAAGTTCCGCGGCGAGCGCGGTCACGCTTTTTCCTTTGATGCCGACATTCAGAAGTACGGCCAGAAGCTCTTGATCCGAGAGCGATTGGGGACCAAAGGCGAGGAGCCGTTCCCTCGGCCGCTCGAGCGCGGGTCGCGGCGCGGGTAACGGCAAGGCGGACGATCGTTCTCTCGTTTCATATCCGTAAGTGGTTTCCATACCCTTGATTAGAACGGCTTCCATCCTCTTGCTTTATCGGCGCTCAGGAAAAATTAAGGGAGCATGATTGAAAACCGATATTTAAAATATGCGTTTCGTAAGATTGCACATTGGTCTCATCATTTCGGCGGTACTTGTCGTTATTTTTGCTTCCTGTGCCGGAGTGCCTGTTCGCAGGGTTCCGCTCCCCGCCGTCCCGGAAGAAGTTCTCGGCCAAGGCGAAATCGAGATTGAGCGACTCGCGGCGTTCTTGTGTATAAACAATCCCGCCGCCGATCCTTTACGCGCGAAGGAACTTGCGTCGTTGTACGTGGAAGAAGCCGCGATCGAAGGCGTCAATCATGACGTCGCTTTCGCCCAGATGTGCCTTGAAACCGGCTCTCTTCGCTTCGGAAACCTAGTGACGGAGGACATGCATAACTATTGCGGCCTCGGCTCGATCGGTCCGGGAAAACCCGGGGAACGGTTTCCGTCCGCGCGTATCGGGGTCCGGGCGCATATTCAACACTTGAAAGCGTATGCGACCCGTGAACCGCTCAAGCTTGCCGCCGTTGACCCGCGGTACCGCTACGTACGGTACGGAACGGCTCCCACGATCGCCTCTCTGGCCGGAAAATGGGCTTCGGACCCTGACTACGGTAAGAAAATTGTCGCCATGCTCGCCCGAATGTACGGGAAGCGCGTCAGTACTTTCCTGTTGCCAACAACACGAGCGTACACGCGTGAAGCCAAGGTATATTCGCCCCGCTCAAAGTCTTTTCCAGTTCCGGATTCTCGGCTCCCGGGTTGAAGACGACTCTTCCCGGCTTCAGCTTGAGCAAGTCCGGGGCTAGCGCCGTCGATCGTTTTGCCGATAAGTAGACGGTCACCGTATCGATCGGCTGGGCAATTTCCGAAAGGCTCTTGACGACCGGCAGATTTTTCATCGGGCCAAGCGTCGGATTGACTAAGACCACACGATGTCCTTTTTCCAATAATCGTTCCATCGCCTTATAGGCATACCGCTGGGGATTATCGCTGGCGCCTAGAATAGCCGTCACGCGTTCACTTGCTTCCATCTTGCACTCCCTTCTGATAATCTATGAAAATAATATACATACAGTTTTCAATGGAGGCTCGCGTGTCGTCCGGAAAAATGGCGCTTTTTTTTCTCCTGCCCCTTCTTTTTGGGGTTCCTG
Source organism: Treponemataceae bacterium (assembly GCA_041666155.1). Taxonomy (GTDB): domain Bacteria; phylum Spirochaetota; class Spirochaetia; order Treponematales; family Breznakiellaceae; genus SZUA-426. The sequence continues at coordinate 11,806 of JBAYHM010000096.1, read as the reverse complement.
TTCTCCCTCAAACCGCGCCTTCACGGACACTTGGTGAATTCGTCGCTGAAGGAACGGGATCGGGAACGACGGCCCAACAGGCGATCGAGTCGGCCAAAATCTCCGCGGTGAACGCGTTGGTGAAATCGGTGATCAAGCGTGACACTGTCTACCGCGACCTCTTAATGAGCGAAGCTTTCAAGAATAATTGGTTTCACTCCATTGAAACAAAGGAAAGCGAGGACAAGCGCTGGGAGGCCAAAACAGTCGTCCGTATCGATGAAGGTATCGTGGATGCCCTCTATTACGGTCGTTATTCTACCACCGTCGGGGCTCTTTTAGATCGGGCCGAAGCAGCGTTGACGGAAGCCGACCCGCTCATTGCCGACGGCGGAAACCGTGAATCAAACAGTGACTTGGGCGGCGCGGAAACCGCTTACCGGCGTGCCGCGTCAAAAGCCGATGAGGCCTTGCGTTTGGTGGGTCCCGTAGAGGATGCCGTCTTCTTCTCAACCGTCGGCAACCGGAAAGCTCTTGAATTGAAGGCGATGGTCGGCACGCTCCGCGCCGCGGCAGCCGAAGGTCTGGATCGGATCAAAGAAAGCCAACAACGTCTTGCCGTCGACTCGTCGTACAAAAACGTGCTTGATTTGCTGCAAACGGTGGACGAGGAGCTGCGAGTCCTTCAAGTGACCGCCGACGAGTTGTATCCGATTTCCGATGCTCCTCGGTCCTATGGGGCCGAACGGCTCTCCTCCTCCAAAGACCGCGCGGCGGCATCGCTGGAAGCTCTTGCGCGAAGACGGACCTTGGTGAAGGAAAAAGAGAGTGGAATGTCTGAGCAAATGGAATATCCGCGCGTCCGCATGAAGCTGATATTGGATAGGATCGATTTGCTTGAATCCTCTTTCCGCGCTGTTTCCGCCGCCGCGAACGGCGAACTTTTTCGCCGTTCGACTCCGGTTCAGGCGGCGGTTTGGTTATTCAACCACGCGCCGATTGACGCCGTCGCGTTCGGTTTTGTATTCCCCATCGGTGTAAAACCCGGTAACGAAGGCATTGAACGGGAAACCCTGCCGTATAGACTGGACGCGCGGGCCGAAGGTTCCTTCTCCGTAGGTTCGGGCGGAATTTGGTGCCGGACCACGGCGTTTTATGAAACCGAACGACTTTTGGGCGGTATCGACTCGACTTCGCTTTCACAGGGAGTCGACGTCGGGTTTTACGGTAATGGGCTTTTTGCCGTCGGTTTCCGTTGGGATTGGATGCGTCAAATAGGAGAAGCGCGTGGGAAACTGATCAAGGCTTTGGCGTTGACCGTCGGCTCGGCGGGGCAAGGCCTCGGTTCCAAACGCTGGGTTCCCCTCTGGATAACGACGTTCTCCTGGGAACTGCCCGCCTTCGACGGTTTTGTGCTTGCCCGCGACGTCAATCTCGGAATGGAAAGCGTATTGCGTCCGTCCACTTGGCTGCGCCTTGACGCGGGCGTCTCTTCCCGCGCCCGCGAACTACCTGGTGTCGGTTTCGGCTACCTAGTGTCCGGCAAAATAGGCTTCGGTTTCAGGCTCCCCGCGCTTCGTCCGATTCTGTGGCGGGTTTCTTATGAAGGCGCGTATCGGTCGCCGCTGAGCGACGACGGCGTTGAATGGACCGGTATCGTCGACGGCGCGTTCCGCTTCGGGTTGGAGTATGCTTTTTAGCGTGGTTTTTCCAAGCGGCCTATACGCGCTTTATTTCCGCGACGCGGTCCGAGAAGAGCTTTTGGTGCCATTCAAGGTGGCTGAAATAATCTTCGACTAGAAAGGCGAGCGTTTTCCGTTCCCCGTTTATTTCCCAATAGTGATCGAGACTCCCCTCATCCATATTCCGGATGAGGTGGAGTAAAAAATCATTGTAAGAAACCCAAAAAGAAACGAGCGAGGCATAATCGAATAGTTCGACGCGCGAGACGTTTTTCCATGCCTCCGCTTCATAGCCTGGCAATTGCAAAGAGGGAACCAGTTGGAGACGGACGAAACGCTGATGGTTGTTGGACGCCGAATCTATTAGATGACCGATCATTTCCCGCAACGTCCACTTGTCGGTTCCTAGCCGTATCGCGCAGATTCCTTCGTTTTCGGTCATGAGGGCTCGGAAGGAATCGATCAACATCCGGTATCGTTCAATATCGAAAGCCATATCTTGTATCTCCTCAACCTATGGAAGTGCCGATAAAGGGTTTTCCGGAAAGTAGCGCGCGGAGGTTCGGTAAATCCCGGCCCGCGGCGCAAACTACCTTGAGCCCAATTTTCGCCGCGTGGCGGCTTGCTATCGGATCGAATGGAACATTTTTGCCTGGTGTCCATTCGTCGCCGACGATTTTTCTAAAATCGCCCCATGAGATTTCGTCGATGGGCGTCGCTTTCGGGTTTGTTCGCGGGTCGTCCGTATACACTTTTTCGATATTCGATAAATTGATGACTTTGTCCGCTGAAAACCGTTCCGCAAGAAGCACCGCGTCGTAGTCGGAAGAGAAGCCGGGTTTCCAGCCCGCGGCGACGAGCACACGGCCTACGAACGGGCCGATTTGCGTCGGATCGATCACCACCTCTTGCGTGCACCAGTCGCCCATGACTGCTTTGAGTAGTTGCGCGTTCAATCGAGTGGCCATAATACCGATCCAGTCGGCCTGATCGTCCTTGCCGCCGTCCACCGTCTCCCGATACGCTTTTTGCCACGCTCGCGCGGGGCCGCCGCCGCCGACGACGAAGATGAAGCGACGTTTTTCATCTTCATTAAGGAATTCGCTTATAAGTGAAATAAAAGATTTAAGGAAGCCGACATCCACCGCGTCCGGCGCCACAATCGATCCTCCCAAGGATACCACCGTCACCATTATCTTCACCGCCTTTTCCAATCGCGCTCTTTTTCCTGCAAATAAAAGTTTCAACTTTTATTTGCTACCTCACTTTAAAACAGTATTTCCAAAGGAAATACTGTAAGACGAATCTTCGAGGGCCAACAGGCCCGAGGAGATTCGTCAGTAGACCCCGGTTACCGTGATATCGTTCCACAAGGAGGAATAACCGTCCAGTCCTCCGACCGCTTCTTCCCAAATCGATTGGAACGCGAAGGTGCGTGTTCTGCCGATTGCGCGGCCGCGCGGATCCATCGGAGCGAGTTCGGCCTGGCCCCTTGAAAAAACTATCCGCTGGTTATCAATGTTTCCGAAATAGTATTCATTGGCGTCTTCGTGTACGAGAAAACCGTCAGGCGCCGCGTGTGAACCGAAGGCAGGATCCACCGGAATCCAGCCAAAACCATCGATCCAAAATTCCGCCCACCAGTGTCGCTGTGACGAACGGTTTCGATCAACCAAATACCCGGCGACGGGAAGGCACGGAATGCCCCGGGAACGAGCGAGAGCGCAGAAAAGAAGCGTGGCCGAATACGCGTCGGCCTTTTTTTCCGTGAATGCCTGCAGCGCTCCTCCCGTTTTTATTTCCCTTCCGATGCCGCCTTCCGAGATCAGCCAATCATACAGTTTTCGCGCTTGGATGTACGGGTTCCGCTCCTTCCCAATGATCCGTTCCGCGAGTTTTGAAAGTTCCTTATCGTTGGCGGGAATGAGCGGCGATGCGAGTGTATAGGCGGTCCTGACGGGACCCGGGCGGTCTCGTTTGACGGCTGCCGTTTTGACCTGCGTTTCTACCGCGTAGCTGTCGACATGATAGGTAAGCGTCACCCGTTCTTGGTTTCCCGTCGCCAAATCCTTGAACTGGAAAAGGGAAGCGCCTCGATGTCCCTCAACGAACGGTTCGATGGAACGGGATACCTGCTGCCTGTTGCGCTGATAAGGCGCGGAAACGGGAATCGGCATCCAGACAAAAAGAGTGTTCGGCGCGCGAGCTTTCGATACGGTGAAATCGGCGGAATAGTTAAAAACGTAGGTGCGCTTGTCCTTGTAGACTTTAGTGCCCGGTTTTTCTATGACTTCGAAATAGAGGGCGTCGCTTGTACCCCGGTCGGTTTTGATCCGGATGTTGCCGCTCACGGCGCCGTCGGGGACTCGGACGCGAATTTCCCGATCGCTCCATTGTTCGTAACAAAATTCAAGGTCCGAGGCCTCAAACACATCGGGCGCGCGCTCAGACGCGGGTGCCGAAGGGGATGTTACGGCGTTCCATGAAAAAAGTACCGCTCCATTCTCACGCGCGGCGCCGAAGTTCCTGCCGGTAATCGTAATTGCCTGCCCGATCGACCCCGCGGCCGGCTCCAAGGAAATAGAGCGAGGTCCGATCCCTTCGTCCGAAGAGGAAATAGGCAGCGGCACGGACGCGCGGTTGGTATACAGGGCTGGATTGCTTTTCTTGCCGTTGACCGACACGTACACAAGTCCTGATTCACCGAAATCAGGGATGCGAACGGCAATGCGGGTATCGTTCCACTCAATATATGAAGAAGCGGTCGGAGAAGTACCCGCGATTACTATGCGATTTTCTCCTCGTTCACTATTGAAGCCTGATCCTTGAATCGTGAGGATTTCACCCCGATTGCCTATGCGCGGATCAATTGAGTTTATCCGTGGTCCGCTACCGACGCAGCTGATCGTAAAAAGAAGGGCCGGTAGGAAAACGGCCTTGAGCGCGAAGGATATCGTGCTCACTCCGCTGCTCGTTTCTCCCCGTCGGGTTTCGGCACGGGAATCGCTTTTTCTTCTTTCGGCGTCGCTGTCTTGGGTCCGATTTTCTGTTCGCTACCGGCAGGGACTTCCTGCTTGAGTTCGGTTTTCGGAATAACTTTTTGCTCAACTTTCTGAAGGACCTTTTGTTCGGTTTTTGACTCTGATTTTGCCGCGGGCGCCGGTACGGAGGGTTGATTTACGGTCGCGGCGGGCGCCGTTTGCGAAGGTGCCGTCCCCGAGGACGGCGCCGCCGATGCCGCGGGCGGCGCCGCGGGAGTCGCCGGTTTTTTTGCCGCTTCGCTGTCGACGTACGGGGTAAGCACGAGTTGGACTTCTATCCGAGCCCCGCGATCGTCCTTCTTCTGTCCGAGAGGAAAGAAATAGACCCGTTCGCCGTATTCGATCGGGATAGTCTGGATGCTCGTGTAATACAGCATGCCTTCTTCTTTTGTAGAAACCCATACTTGGCCTTGGGCGACCAAAATGTTTTTCCCATCCTCTTTTTTATACGGGGTAAATTGCGCGGCGACGACGACGTTAGCGCCGACAAGTTTCAGCGTGACGGGGCGACCGGGAATAGTGACTTTCGATGAGGCCGAATTCCAAGTTTCATCAACATCTCGTTCGACAATGCGCGCGGTAAGCTGCAATACCACAGCGCGATCTTTCATTGCCGAAATGATATCTGAGGAATGTTCTTGAGAGTGAAGGGCCGCGGTCGCGAACAGCAGAAACGCGGCGCTGAATGAACGGGAACGCATTAAGGCAACGGTCTCCCGGAATAATCTGCGGCCTTGATCAATGTCGGTTGCCCTTTATAGGCAAAATTCGAGTTATCGGGTAATCGGATGATAAGGATATCCCCGGACGAATCTTGGGATTCAAGGTACCGCAGCACGCTGCTCATATCGGAAACGGGAACCGCGGCGGTTTTCGGCGTTTGGATCACAGCGATCGATTCCTGTTTGTTGCGGGATCCTGTAGCGATGCTTACCCCTCCGGCCGCTATAAGCGCTACGGCCAGCATGGCCGCGATTGCCGCGGGAACCGGGAGTATTAGTCTACGCTTCCACGCGGACGGAGCGCGCTCGGCGCTTACCGTATGCACGATCGTATTCCATACTCGCGCGCGCGCCTCTTCCATATGTTCGACGGGGATTGATTCCAAGACTCTGGACAAATTTCTATAGTCCTCAGCTACGTTCTCACAAGACGGGCAGGAAGAAAGATGCGATTCGAGTTTTTCTTTCCACGGCGACGGCAATTCACCATCCACGAGAAGTGAAATCAATTGACGATCAGGACACATGCGTACCGTCCTTTCCAATCATCGTGGCCAAGCGTTCGCGGGCCCGGAAAACTCGGACCTTTACGTTTCCCTCACTTATGCCGAGGGTTCTCCCAATTTCCTTATAATTCAGTTCACCGTATTCTTTCAAGACTAACACTGTCTTGAGGATTTCGGGAAGTTTATTGAGCGCTGCTTGAATCTCAGTACGAGTTTCACTTTTCAGGAGGATATCCTCCCCTGTGTCCTGCGCCCTGTGGTCTTCCCGGAACGCGCGTTGATATGCTTTGCGCTCCCGTTCCTTCCGCTTCGCATAATTAAGCGCTCCGTTTTTGACAACTCGAATGAGCCAGTACTTCGCTTCATCAGCATTTGGAAACACCATTTCCTTCTCGTGCAAGCGCGAAAAGGCATCTTGGCACAAATCCTCAGCCGCCTCTTCCGTACCCGCGATTCGTAACGCCACCCTAAAAAGAATGGGAAACGCGGTTTCGTAGAGTCGGCGGAATTCCGCCACGGTCGTTGGTCTCCCCTTGCCTAGAAACAAAGTATCCTCATATTCGTTACAGGATAATGCGACGCGATATAACGCCGCATAGTGTTTGACGCCTTAGGCGCGCCGCCAAATCGTTCCCTTCGGTCCGTCTTCCAGAATGATGCCCTTCGCTTGTATCGTATCGCGTAGGGTATCCGCTTTCGCGAAGTCCCGCGCTTTCTTCGCCTCGGCCCTTTCGGCGATCAACGCTTCCACTTCAGCGACGAAGACGGGATCCTCTTTCGGTCCTATCTTCGGCTCCTCATTCGCGATTTTTTCAAGGTCCAGACCTAGTACGCGGTCCATATCGAAAGCCGCCCTAAGCGCGTCCGCGGCGGGAATCTCCGCGTCGCGCAGCAGTCCCCATAGGTCGGCCAAGGCGCGGGGCGTATTGAGGTCCTGAGCGAGATGATTGTCGAAGAAGGTCATGTATTGACTGGCTTTAGCGCCCATTCCGCCGGTCGTCGGTGTGCCGCCGGCGGTTTTTTTGAGAGCGAGTATACGTTCAGCCAGGCTTTTTCGCGCGTTTTTCGCGCCGTCCAGCGCCGCGTACGAAAATTGCAACTGACTGCGGTAATGGCCGCCCAGCAGGAAATATCGATAGTCCAAGGGATCGTAGCCGGCGTCGATCAAGGTCTTCAGGGTCAGGAAGCCGCCCTTCGACTTTGACATCTTTTCCTTATCCATCACCAGGAATTCGTTATGCACCCAGTAATGCACCCACTTCTTGCCGGTTGCCGCTTCGCTCTGGGCTATCTCGTTCGTATGATGGATCGGAATATGGTCGATGCCGCCCGCGTGGATGTCGAAGCTTTCACCCAGGTATTTCATGCTCATCGCCGAGCATTCGATGTGCCAGCCGGGATAGCCGCGGCCCCAGGGACTGTCCCAGACTAAAGCCTGATTTTCAAACTTGCTCTTGGTGAACCACAGAACGAAGTCGTGCGGGTTATGTTTATTCGGGTCCACGTCGATGCGGGCACCCGCTTTGAGGTCTTCAAGGTTGAGGTTCGCCAGTGCTCCGTAGGTCGGGAATTTTGTGATATCGAAGTAGAGGTTCCCACCCGCCGAATAGGTGAAGCCGTTCGCCTCAATCCGTTTGATCAGCGCGATCATTTCATCTATGTGCTCGGTAGCCTTGCAGACGACGGTTGGACGACCGATGTTGAGCCGTTCCGTGTCTTTGAAGAACGCGTCGGTGTAGTACCGCGCGACTTCGAGCACGCTTTTTCCGCGTTCCGCCGCTGATTTGACCATTTTGTCGTCGCCCGAATCGTCGTCGCCGGTGAGGTGCCCGACGTCGGTGACGTTCATGACGTAAGTTGTATCGTAACCGGCGCGACGCAGCGTTCGGCAAAGAATGTCGTGGGTGACGTAGGCGCGGAGGTTGCCGATGTGCGCGAAGTTGTAGACTGTCGGCCCGCAGCCGTAAAAGCCCGCCTTGCCGGAAACAAGCGGCGAGAAGGGTTCCAAAACGCGTCCAAGGGAGTTAAATAATGAAAGCTGCATGGAACCTCCGATACTATCGCCTACGGTACGGAAATTGCTTGAAAAAATCAATAGAAGAGAGTTCAATGCTTCAGTGAGTTTTACGTTGTTGAGAAAGCGCCTTTTAGACCTGCTGGGGCCGGATTCAATCCGCGCTGATGAGCCTATGTCGTCTCATACCACCTTCCGTGTGGGTGGCCCCGCCGATCTCTGGGTTCGTCCGACCGGCGCGGACGCAACGGTTCTATGCGCCGAAGTCCTCCGTGCCGCTAAGTCCGAAGCGGTTCCGGTCTTCATCCTCGGCGGAGGGGCGAACCTCGTCGTCGCGGACGCGGGAATCCGCGGCCTCGTGCTGGACATGACCGGCTGTACTTCGATTTTCTTCGAACACTCAGGCGTAGAGCCCGATGCCGGTGACGACGGTGGGCCCATCCTTGTGGTGGGGGCCGGTCTGAGCGTGGACGCCGCCGTAGACGCATGCGTCGATCGATCCTTGAGCGGCCTGGAGTTTCTCTCGGGTATGCCCGGCACGATAGGCGGCGCGGTTTGGATGAACGCGCGGTGCTACGGACGATCGATATCCGACGCGCTCCTTGAAACCGTCATCCTGGATGAGCGCTTGGAGCTGGTCGCCGTTCCGCTGCGCAGCGAAGATTTTGACTACAAAATAAGTCCCTTTCAAAAAAGGAACGTGCTTATTCTTTCGGCTCGATTCCGCTTGGAGCGGAAAAACGGAGAAGAAATTCGCGCCGTCGCGGCTTCTCATCGCGCGGATCGTGACGCCAAAGGTCACTTTCGGCTGCCGTCGGCCGGTTCATCGTTCAAAAACGATTACGCGTACGGAAAACCCACTGGCCGGATTGTCGATGAATTGGGACTCCGCGGCCTTCGCGTCGGCGGCGCGGTGGTCGCGCCTTGGCACGGCAACATCATCGTCAATGAGGGCTCGGCGACCGCTGCCGATATCCGTTCCCTAACCGATGAGGTCGCCTCCCGGGTCAAAACGGCGATCGGTCTCTCTTTGGAGCCGGAAATTCTCTTTGTCGGCGATTGGTAGTCGGTTCAGTTATCCGTCTCCTGAAAAAGTAGGCGCTTTCGGCTATACTTAATTATGAATAGTCTCGATCAATACGCTTTCCGGGAGGCCTTTCCGTGTTCCAGCGCCGATTCCGATCTCTAGTCATGTTGGCGTTTGCCATTGTCGTTTCCGCGTCCGTTCAAACGGCATTCGCCGCCACGGCCGTCGTCGGCGTCATCGAATACCTGTCCGGGGATGTGTCCCTCACTCGGGCCGGGACGGTGATGACAAACGTCGACATCGGTTTTTCGGTTGAAAACTTCGATCTGCTGAAAACCGGCTCCGACGGGGAAATCATCATCGCCTTGGATAAGGGTACCGGATTCGCCGGGACGATGAAGATTAAGCCGAAATCCGTCTTTTCGGTTAAAACTGAATCGATCAAGGGTGTCCCCGCCACCGAAGGCGATCTGATTTCGGGTTCCATCGCCGTGAAGGAAACAGTCGCAAAGGCCGCGAAAATCGCCGCGGTCCCCACTTTACGCATCCGAACAACGACGACGGTCATGGGTGTTCGCGGTACGGAGTTTGACGTTGCGCTTTCCATCAACGATTCCCTGCTCGTCGGTTGCTCCGAGGGTAAAGTCGCCTGTACCGGCGAAGATGGGGACGAGGTTGAGGCCGTTCCCGGCCAGACCGTCACGCGGAGCGCCGGGGACCGATTGAAACGAGTTCCGGTCGCCGTTACTCGGCTGGAAACATTCAAGAAAGAATGGATCGCCGAAGAACTGAGCGTATTCAGGGCCGATCCGCTCGGGGCGATCGACCAATACGCTAAACAATATCGTCGCATGAAGGGTGAGTTCACCAAAGCCTTTGATCCGCTTGGGCGTGACGAAGCCTTGTCTACTTGGGCGTCCGAACATCGACGCGGGACGAAAGTCCGAGCTAACGATATCGCGGTCATGAAACAGAAAAGTTCTCTTGTTCCGAAACTCATGGCCGTCAGACGCGTGCTGTTCCTGTTTGAACGCGTGTATTATCGCTTGGAGGATATCCGGGAACAGGTCGGAGTCGGAACCTTGCGTTCAAAACCCCTCTCTTCCGGCGGAACGGTTGCGGATTTCTACAAAGAACTCGACGCGGATAAGACCGGGTTTGAGAAAAAGGTTGCGGCTTATCGGTTCGCGCTGAGACTTTTCGCCGAACGAAACGAAGGCCGTGATGTAAATTCGCAGATGGGAGACGACGACGGCGGCGATTTCTTCGACGATACCTCCTCTTTCTTCGAAGATTAAGTTCCTCGGTGCTCGCGCACCCCTTAAATATCGACGCCCGGCGTTGACAAACGCCGACGTCGGTTCCTATACTCCTACAAGAAGCGACGCGTACGGGGAGCTTGATGACCAGTCAATTGCAGCTTACCTTTGTAAATTTTAAAAAGGACTCGTACATAATAGTGGAAGGCAAACAGAATGCCGACCGCTTCTTCATTTTGCGTCAAGGCAAAGTTCGCGTCTTCAAGGAAGTTGAAGTCGTCGAAGAAGAAGGCGGCAACATCCTGGGGCCTGGTGACTTTTTCGGCGTTGTTTCCACAATGTCTTCGCACAGTCATATAGAGACGGCGCAGGCGTTGACCGATGTGACGCTTATTTCGGTCCAGAAGGAACAGTACGGCCAACTGATACAGAACAACGCGCCGGTCGCTATGAAGATCATTCTTCAGTTCAGTAAGCGGATGCGGTATCTGGATGAAGCCCTTACTCGTCTTACCCTGAAAAGTACCGCGGATAACGATCCGTCTCATCTGTTCAAGGTCGCCGAGTACTACGCGCGGCAAAGCCAGTATAATCAGGCGTACTACGCCTACCACCAGTACATCAAATATTGTCCAACCGGCCAAAACGTGTCAGCCGCGCGCGAGCGGATGGTAAAAATCCAACCCTACGCAAAGGCTGTCTATCTTGAACGTAAAGTTGATGAATTTAACCGGGTGTATCCTAAAGAAACGATGATTTTCTCAGAAGGGCAACCGGGCGAGGAAATGTACATTATCCAGCGTGGTTCCGTTAAAATCACCAAAATCGTTGATAATAATGAAGTCCTGCTGGCGGTCTTAAAGCAGGGCGATATGTTCGGGGAGATGGCGCTTCTTGAAGCAAAACCCCGCTCGGCGAGTGCGATCGCGTATGAGGACTGCCAATTGCTCGCGGTCAACAAGGAAAACTTTGAACGCATGGTCGCGTCTCAACCTCAAATCGTCACTCGGCTCACGCAACTTCTTGCGGAACGTATTTGGTTCATATATAAGCAGTTGGCCAATACTCTCATTTCCGATCCGGTGGGTCGGATGTACGACGCTTTGCAGATTCAGCTTGAAAAGAATCGCGTACCGTTCGGTTCCGCGCCGTATACCTTCGATTTCGGTCCGAAAGAGTTGATCAACATGGTTGGACTTCCCCCCGCGGACGGAAACCTAGTCCTCCGAAAACTATTGGAAAATTCCAAAATTCGCGCAATTGAAAACAAGATGTCCCTTATGGACGTTTCCGAAGTCGTCAAGCAGACCGAATACTATCGGAAAATGCAGAAGATTGAACGTGCTCGTCGGGAAGCGGCATCGCGGATGTAATTCTCCAGTTCCGGCGGAACCTTACCGATATTATAAGCGGGCGGTTCCAACGACGGGGCCGCCCTTTGATTATGAAACGATATGTGAGTCGGGAACCGCACTTGCAGAGGATGCCTCGAATGTCACATCCGGGAATCGCTTCGTCTCTCCGCCTGACGGCTCTGTGTGCCGCGCTGATCATTTCGGCTGCCGGCGTATCCGCG
>JBAYHM010000095.1:0-14533 GCA_041666155.1 Treponemataceae bacterium | reverse complement strand
TTTCGTCACGCGTCCTCGCATATCGTACGCGACGGTACCTTCTTCCCGGGAATAGGTAAACGCGCCGAGCCAATCGATACAGGCTTTACGCTGAAAATCGAGGAGCGCGTTAAAGTCTTCTTCCGTTTCGCCGGGAAAACCGACGAGAAAAGTGGATCGAATAGTCGCCTCGGGAAGAGCGGCTCGAATATCGGCAATGAGCTTGAGGTACGTTTGGGCATCCCCGCTCCGGTTCATGGCGCGGAGGATCCGTTCCGAGGCATGTTGGAAAGGCAGATCGAAATAAGGCAGGATTCGCGGATCACGCGCGCATGTTTCCAGTATAGTTCGGGGAAAACGGTCAGGATGAATATAAAGGAGACGTATCCAGAAATCTCCTTCAAGTCCTGAAAGCGCGGTCAGTAGGTCGTTTAAGCGGCAGTCATCGTCCTTGGCTTCGCCTTTGGCATTGCCGTCCGCGATGCCCCAATCGATGCCGTAGGACCCGAGATCCTGACCGATCAGGCAGAGTTCCTTGACGCCGCGGGAGAGCAGGCCGTGAGCTTCCGCGACGATTGAATCGATCGGCCGGCTGCGTAAGTTGCCGCGGATAAGCGGGATTGCGCAATAGGTGCAGCAGTTGTCGCAACCTTCGGTGATTTTTATGTATGCGGAACCCGGCAAGGAAAGCAGGGGACGCCCATCGGTACAGGAGGAAAAATCAGCGCGGCCGCTTTTGTCCACCGGAGGAACGAGAACGTTATGAGTTCCGCGGACGGCTTCCTCGGCGGCTTGCGCCACCAGGGACAGGTCCGCATTCCCGAAAAAAGCATCGACTTCGGGGAGGTCGTTCTTGAGATCCGTCGCATAACGCTGCGCTAAACAGCCGGCCATGAGGATTCGCGCCGAAGGATAGGCCGCACGAAGAGAGAAAACCGCGTCGAGTGATTCTTTTTTAGCGCTTTCGATGAAGCCGCAGGTATTGACGATACACAATTCAGCGGCCGACGGATCGGCCGCCTGAGACCAACCGGCCGCGTTGAGCGCGGCCATCATATTTTCAGCGTCTACTTGGTTTTTTGCGCAACCGTGAGGATCGAGATAGTACCGCACGGGATCCTAATCAAGCCTTACCGTGGTCAGTTTGAAGCGACCATCGTCGTCCTTGACCCATTTGACATCGGACACGACTACTTCACCCGAACCGCCCAGCTCGATATCGACGGTCTTTCCGCCGCCGATGGCGACAAGCTTTACCGAGCTCGCATTGGAAAGCCATAAGCGAATACCGTTCTGAGCTTGAATATTCAACACTTCGGCTTTGTGGAAATACCGCTCTTCTCTGTCCTTACGGTCCGGTTCCCAGCGGAACATGCAGTAGCCTTTAAATGTTGCCTGCAGCGTAAATGGGTAAGGGCTGCCCGAAGCGAAAATCACCGGACCGGGAGCGTTTGAAGACACTGGAATGGGAGCCGTTTCAAGCGGAGGTTTCTCGGCGGCGGAAGTTTGCGCGACCGCCGGTTTTGTGCCGGCGGAGGCGGAGGCGGAAGCAGCGCCGGTCTGAAGCAGCTCTAAACGGAGGGACACGCCCTTCGCCGGTTCGTTTTTGAATAAGTCGGCAACAAACACCCGAAGATCCGATACGCCGTCGGCGTTAAGATCAACCGCGCCTTCCTGCCCGAGTTCAAACTTAGCGTTACCGCTTGGCCCGGCGAGCGTGAGCGCTTCCCCGAGAGCGGCTATTGACAATTTGTATTTCTGGGCGCCGACGGACACAAGAACCGAGTCCCCCGAATACAAGCGTTTTTCAAGAAAACCGGATTCAAGAGAGTATTGCTGGACCTTACGCTGAACGACGGCTTTCACCGCCCCACCGGAACGCTGTCCTGAGAAAGAGAACACAAGAACGGCTATCAGGAGGAGCGCGGCGCCGCCCGCGATGCCGCCGATAAGAAACGGCGACGGCGGCGATTTTTTGAGCAATTGTTCGACGGGAACGGGCTGCTCCTGGATTTTTATAGTCCGATACGCCGAAATCAATTCCTGGACGTCCAAGCCGAGGTATTCAGCGTAATTACGCAAAAAACCGAGCAAATACGGTTCACCGGGAAATTGAGAAAAATCCTCATTTTCCAAAGCTTCGAGGTATTTTCGGGTAATATTCGTATCCCGAGCAATCTGGTCAAAGGTGTACCCTTTTTGTTCTCGCGCGGTCTTTAATTTTTCACCAAGAGGTTCCATATGCATCAGCCTCGTCAATCGTTTTCTTTGAACAAGAAATTATTATAACGATTCGCCGAAGCCGGCGAATCATAAGCGAAACGCGCTTCGGGAATACCTTGATCTAATACGATATCGCTGAAATCCAAGATTACCTGTTCATCGGCGATGGTTCGGCCCTCAATCCGGCGAATCAGCTTTGTTTCCGGAGAAATGGCCAGTTTAAGTTCTCGGAATCCTTCCGACATGCTTCGTCTGGTCAATGTCAGTTTAATCACCAGTTCCGCCGATTTTTCATCCAAGGGGACCGGATCGGGTCCGGTCGTGAAAGAAGCGGTATAGTTTCGGCGCATTGTGGAAAGGCCCTGAGCGGACGCAAGAGAAGCAGTCGCGACTTTCCCCGCTGTCGGCGAACTTTGGCTCAACACAGCCCGATATTCCGGCAGATACACCGTCAAAGTTTCCCCGTTGTACGCGATGACCTGTTCCACCGGCTGAGAAAAATCGATTCTCAGCAGATTCGGCCTTTTATGAATAATCGATCCTTTCATCGCGACCTTGGCGGACTCTATCGACACCTTCGCCTGGTAATCCTTAATAGACGCGTACCGTTCCGCTACCGAAGCGAGAAAATGATCAGCAGTAAGAATATCTTGTGCATACGCGGATATGCCGATGGAAAGAAAACCGATGATCGAAAAAAACACGCGTCTCAACGAAAACCACCTCGTTATGTTACAGTTCAAACCGGAACAGTTCACATTTTCATAGTAACCTTTTCACGGAAGAAAGGGCAAGTCGCCGAGGGCTGTCGAATATCGGCAAATGTCAGGAAGGCAGCTCGATGAGGCGGCGTTCAGCCTCTTTTGCGCATTTATAGAAAACGGCTACGTTGCCGATGACACGAACCAGCTCGGATCCCGTTTTTTCGGCCAAAGCCAAGGCTATTTCTTTTCGTTCGTCTTTGCCGCCGATGAAGCGCAATTTCACTAATTCTCGGATACCAAATTCCGCTCTGAGTGCGCGTATCACGGATTCGGAAGCGCCTTCTTTTCCAATCATCACAGTCGGATTTATGGAAACCGCGAGAGAAGATAGATACCCACGCTGTCTGCTCGTCAACATGTATGCTCCTTGCAAGCGGAATATACAACAAACAGAGAGGGTTTGGAAGCGACAGAAGGAATCAGAGGAGCCGAGAAATGATATCCGAATCAACAAACGGCCAGACTAACGCTTCTTTCCCTTCAATTAATAGAAATGGCGTCCCGCCGGGAGGAACGGACGAGGGGGCGGATGTTGTCCAAAAAGGAAAGTCCTCGATTATACGAAGGGAAGGAATCAGGCGAAGCGATCCACCGGCAATATGGTCGGCTACGGCTACACGCCAAAGCGCGGCGGCGGCGGCGACGCACGCATGATCACGGCGGGATGTAATGAGGTTTAAATGAACGCTCGGCCGGGGCTTATCTTCAACCGTGAGGCTAATTGTGGAAAGAAGCTCCGACTTAGGATCAAACGGAGCGCTCACCGAAACGAGAGCGTCCAACAACGCCGTCAAAGCGTACCCGGTTGGAGTGCCGTAGACGCGCAGATCAGGCGAATCCTTTGCCGACACGACAAGCGCCGGAGCGGCGTCCACCCGGTATTTTCGGAGGAGGTCACCCGATTCACTCGATTCATTGATCTCTACCGAAAGACGGCTCGTCGTTTCGGCGAGTTCCTCGGCGGCGGTCCGCGTTTCGCGACACGCCGCATCCTCGAAACGCAGCGTGAAGACTTGAAGCGATACTTGCTTGCGAAGCGCGCCCAAACGCGCATCCGCTTCCTTTCGTGAAGCTCTATTTAGCGTCATAACGATTTAAGAATAGAACTACTCGGGCTCGCAGTCAACTCGGCATCCTTGCCTTAACAGAATCGCGGGAGCGATTCTGTACATACGACTGCGCGCCCATCCATGGGCGCGTAGCTACGAGGGATTGGGCGCGACGGCGGAATCCATGCCGGAAATTGTCGGAGCACTCCATACAACTGCCATCCACACGGCAACGAGTGCAGTATGGATGGCAGACTGAGTGAACTTAGGCGGCGACTTCGGTGAGGAGGGCTTTGAACTCGGTTTCGTCCAGGGATTCTTTTTCAAGTAGGATGCCCGCTATTTTTTCGAGCAGATCCTTCTTTGATGAAAGAAGAAGTTTGACCGCCGCGTAGCGCTCGGCGGTCATGCGCGCGATTTCCTCATCAACGTATTGCTGCGTGGTTTCGGAGTACTCTCGGTGCAGCGTCGGTTCGGGAGTTGAACCGCCCAAATAACCGGCGCCGCGCTGAGTAAGAGCCACGTTCCGGAAACGACCGCTCATGCCGTAGTCGGTGATCATCTTGCGAGCGATATCCGTGGCCTTGGTCAGGTCATTCGCCGCTCCGGTAGAGATTCGTCCAAAAATGAGTTCTTCCGCGGCTCGACCGCCGAGCAGGACGTCGATCTTTCCATAAAGCTCGGTCTCAGTCATTAGGTAGCGGTCCTCAGTGGGTACCTGCATCGTATAACCGAGAGCGCCGAAACCTCGCGGGACGATCGATATCTTATGCACAGGGTCGGAACCTTCGGTAAACCCGGCGACCATCGCGTGGCCCGTTTCGTGAAAAGCGACGATTCTACGCTCAGGTTCGGATATGACCCGATTCTTCTTCTGGAGACCGGCGACGGTTTTTTCTATCGCTTCCTCAAAATCTTTCTGCAAAACAGCCTTTCGCCCGTTTCGCACGGCCAGGATCGCGGCTTCGTTCACTATGTTGGCCAGATCCGCGCCGACGAAACCGGGAGTACCCCGAGCGACGGACGCCAAATCGGTTTCAATAGAAAGCTTAACATCCTTCGCGTGGATTCGGAGAATTGCCTCGCGGCCTTTGAGATCCGGTCGATCGACAAGCACCTGCCTGTCGAAACGTCCGGGACGAAGGAGCGCGGGGTCCAATACATCGGGGCGGTTCGTCGCCGCGACAATTATGAGGCCGCTGGTGCCGTCGAAGCCGTCCATCTCCACCAAAAGTTGGTTAAGCGTTTGCTCACGCTCGTCGTTGCCGCCGACCATTCCGGTCATTCGGCTCTTTCCGATCGCGTCCAACTCATCGATAAAAATGATGCACGGGGCTTTTTCACGGGCTTGCTTGAACAAATCGCGTACGCGGGCCGCGCCTACGCCGACAAACATTTCGACAAAATCCGCGCCGCTCATACGGAAGAATGAAACGCCGGCTTCTCCGGCTACAGCTCGGGCCAGCAGCGTCTTGCCGGTTCCCGGAGGACCGACGAGAAGTACCCCTTTGGGAATTTTGCCGCCGATTTCCGTGTATTTCTTTGGGTTTTTCAGAAAATCAACAACCTCGACCAATTCTTCCTTGGCTTCGTCGACACCCGCGACGTCGCCGAACCGGGTCGAAATATCGCCTTCGGCAACTATCACGGCTTTATTCTGCCCTATGGACAGCACATTTGATCCGGCATTGCCCATTCGCTTCATAAGTATTCGCCATATAAAGAAGAAGAACGCGAAGGGGAGAATCCAGCTGAACACGAAATCGAGCAGAGCGTTACTCTCCCGCGACACCGCGAAGTAGGAAATGCCCTTGGAGTCCAAAAGCTTTACGAACTCCGGATCATAAATCGGCACCGCGCGGATGGAATCCTGCGGATGTACATAACGCCGCGTAAGCATGTCCGTCTTCTCGGGGGGGGTCAGTGTGGTAAACCCGGTATAATAAGAAGCGTCCATTTCCACACGTTTGATCTCACCCGTCGTTATTTTCTGTTTGAAAGTTGAGTAATCAACGATATTGGTAGTCCGGCTAAGGAACATGTAATTGAAAAGGCTCATCGCAACAATGAGCACTACTACGTAACCGAGAGAAAATTTGAATTGCCATCCGCCTAGCGGTCCATTCCCGTTGCCGCTTGTAGGCGGACCTCCGAAAAAAGAAAAGGGGGAAAAACCTTTTTTGGGTTTACGACCGTTGCGCCCGCTCGGCCGCTTGTTATTAGTCTTCTTCATGCGTACTCCGTATAAGTATCAAGATAATGCTTCTTTCATCGAGCGGCCACGCGATATGATCGATTCTCACGCATTATTTCAAAAAGTCCTATAACAGATGGCCTCATGACGCAATTGAATGCCGAATGTCCGATCGGCTAGAATAAACAAAGCAATGCGCAATAAAAATACGCGAGGAGCTCTCACGATGCACCTTTCCGATTACACGCAACGTCGATTCAATCCGCTGGCGGACGAATGGGTTCTCGTTTCTCCCCACCGAACGAAGAGGCCTTGGCAAGGACAGGTTGAAAAACCGTCCATGGATGTATTGCCGCAGCATGACGCTTCTTGTTACCTCTGCCCCGGAAACGAGCGCGCGGGTGGATTGCATAATCCGCAATATGAAAGCGTCTTTGTATTCCCAAACGATTTCGCGGCGCTGATTCCGGATATTCCTAAAGAAAGCATGAACGAATCGGATCTTTTGGTTGCCGAAACGGTTCGCGGACACTGCGAGGTGCTCTGTTTTTCACCGCGGCACGATCTTACTCTCCCCCGCATGGAAAGAAGCGAGGTTGAGTCGGTCATAGCCGTCTGGATCGAACGATACCTTGAATTAGGCGCGCTGCCGGAGATAGCCTACGTTCAGATTTTCGAAAACCGCGGCGCCGTCATGGGATGCTCGAACCCGCACCCCCACGGACAAATATGGGCCACCGAGCAGATCCCGGACCTTCCCTCTCGTGAAGACAGGGCTCAACGCACGCGGCACGCAAAAACAGGCAAGTGCCTTTTGTGCGAATACGTTGGGCTGGAAATCGCAAAGAGAGACCGGATCATTTTCCGCAACGATTCTTTTGTCGCCCTTGTGCCGTTCTGGGCTGTCTGGCCATTCGAAGCGATGATTCTTCCTCTTCGCCATATCGCGAGTATCGACTGCCTAACACCGAAGGAAATCTCCGATTTTGCCGACGCGCTCAAATGTATGGGGACACGCTACGATAATCTGTTTCTCACATCATTCCCCTATTCGATGGGCTTTCACCAAAAGCCGACAAAAGTCGCGCCGGCCGACAAAAAAGACCAAGCAGCGGCCTGGCACTTCCATGTTCACTATTATCCGCCGCTCCTCAGAAGCGCAACCGTACGTAAGTTCATGGTTGGGTTCGAATTGCTGGCGATGCCGCAACGTGACATCAGCCCGGAGTCCGCAGCCGAACGGCTTCGCGGTCTTTCCGACACCCACTATCTTGAAGGAATCGACCGATGACGGCCCAAGAGGTTCTTAACCGCCTTGATTCACCTGATTCGACACCGCTACTCGCCACCCTGTATGGGGAAAAGGCCGTGGACGCGGCACGGAAAAGGATTCGCGCCCTTATCGTCGCGACGACGAGCGCTTTTCCGGAAACGGCAACGCAGCTCCGCCTGTTCTCGGCGCCTGGTCGCACTGAACTGGGCGGCAACCATACCGACCACAACAGAGGGAAAGTACTCGCCGCGTCCATCCAGCTGGACGCTCTCGCCTGCGTCTCGCCGCGACCAGACAATACCGTCATTTTCCGCTCTACCGGATACAGCGATGTAGTTGTCGACCTGAGCGACCTTTCGCCGCGTAAGAACGAGGAAGGTAAAACCGAAGCGCTGGTGCGGGGTATCGCCTCGGAATTCGTAAAACGGGGCACGAAAGTGCGGGGTTTCACCGCGAACGCGAATTCCACGGTCCTTTCCGGCTCGGGTCTCAGCTCTTCCGCCGCGGTAGAAGTTCTCTTTGGAGTGATTTTTGACGGGCTCTACGGTGACAGCAAACGAACCGCCGTCGAATTGGCCCAAATCGGGCAGAAAGCGGAGAACCTCTATTTCGGAAAACCCTGCGGGCTAATGGATCAGGTTGCGTGTGCCTCCGGCGGCGCCGTAGCTATCGATTTCGCCGATCCCGCGCATCCCCTTGTGCGTAATGTCGACTTTGATCTTACGGGAGCGGGTTATGCGCTCTGCGTAGTTGATACGGGCGGCAGTCACGCGGACCTCACGCCCGACTATTCGAGTATTCCCGCGGAGATGAATGCAGTCGCAAAAATGTTCGGAAAGGAAGCGCTTAGGGAGGTGGGAAGGGATGCCTTTATCGCGAGGCTCCCTCAGATACGCGCGGCGACGGGGGACCGGGCCGCGTTGCGGGCTTTTCATTTCTTCGCCGAGAACGAACGCGTAGACGCAATGACCGCGGCCTTGGAACGGGCGGATAAAGCAAAAAAGGAACGACGCGCCAAGGATCGAACCACGGCTGTTGGAGATTTCCTCAACCTTGTCGCCCAATCGGGGACCTCTTCCTGGCAGCTGCTGCAAAACGTGTTCACGACGAAACGGCCTTCCGAGCAAGGTGTTTCCCTGGCCTTAGCGATGACCGACCGATTTCTGCGACCGGACACATCAAGCGGAAGCGATAACGGGGTACCGCAAGGCGTGTGCCGAGTGCATGGAGGCGGCTTCGCGGGAACCATTCAGGCGTATATCCCCCTTGCCCGTGTCTCTGAGTACATCGAGTGGATGAAACCGGTTTTCGGTGAAAAATCTATTACCGTTTTGCGCATACGGTCGATCGGAGCGACGGAACTTGTGTTCTAACTCTGGAATTCTCCACGGAAAACCTTTACGATGGTCTTAAGTCTGTCGATACTTTACTAAGAACGAAGAAGAGAGGGAGGGCACACGCTTTGGCTTATTCGAACGCATTATCGGCGTATCGCGAGACGAGGATCCGTACCGCGAGTCAAGGTCAGCTTGTCGTCATGTTGTACGATGAAGCGGTAAAACAGCTCGACCTGGCGCTGGAAATCATCGGATCGGGAAAAGTCAAACCGGAAACCATCGAGCGCTTGAACAAAGCGGTCGTAAAGGCCCAGGAAATCGTGACGGAGCTTATGGCGTCCCTCGATTTCGACGCGGGCGGTGAAATCGCCCATAATCTTTTTTCCCTCTACAACTGGTTTAACCGAGAATTGCTCCAGGCGAACATCTCCAAAGATGCCGTCCGGGTCCAAGCGGTGCGCAACATGATGAACGATCTGCGTTCCGCCTGGCAGGAAATTGCCGCGCGGACTTCCGCCGAAGCCAACGGACGCCCTTCGTCCGGCGTGAATATCGCGGGATAACGCACAAATGGCCGCCGAACTGTCTGCCGAAGAAGTCGAGCGTCGCGTCTCCATCCTCAAACGTTTTAGGGAATTGATGACCCATCAAAGGGATCGATTCCGCGACTATTTGACCGTGCTGGACAAACAAAAAGACGTGATCGAGACGGGAGACGTGGAAGCGTTGACCGTCCACGTCGAAATGGAAGAGGGGATCGTCGCGGAGATACTTTCCATACAGAAAGTTGTCACTCCGCTTGAAGAACTGTACCGGAGCATCCACCCAAATAACGAGGGAGAAGTTCCGCAGCTCAAAAAAGCCCTTGAAGAGTTGAAAAACGAAGCGGTTTCGCGTTCTCAGCGCAATCGGGAACTTCTTTCACAGCGGATGGACGAAGTGCGGAGCGAAATTCGTACCTTGCGGGGAAACCCCTTCGTCAACCGCCGATCGGTATACGCTGACGCCGGACAAGCGTCCCTCGTCGACATTAAGGGATAATGAATCCAAAACAAGCTCTCTACCTCATCGACGCGTACGGACTGATTTATCGTTCGTACTTCGCGTTCATTTCTCGGCCCTTACGCAACACGGAAGGGAAAAACGTTTCGGCCGTTTTCGGCTTTTTCCGCAACTTGGTGACCCTCATAGACCAAGGAGCGCCGACCGCGGATGGGACGATTAGGAAACCCGTCTGCCTTGCGGCGGTATTCGATTCGCGCGTCCCGACGTTCAGACATGAACGATACCCGGACTACAAAGCCAACCGACAGAAGACGCCCGAAGAACTCCACGAACAGGTTCCCGTGGTCGAGGAAGCTCTTGCGGCCCTCGGGGTGCCCCTCCTCCGGGCGGATCGATATGAAGCCGATGACCTTATCGCAACGCTGGCCCAGCGCTGTAAAAAGGAAGGTCGGGAGTGCTATATCCTTTCGTCCGATAAGGATCTTCTGCAACTGATCGGAGACGGAGTCTACGCGCTTAAGCCCGGTAAAAGCGGTGCCGCGGTTGCCGGAGCCATAGGCGCGAACTACGAATTCGTCGGTGCCGCGGAAGTAAAAGCAGAATGGGGAGTCGATCCCTCCGCGATTATCGATGTGCTCTCACTCACCGGAGACGCGTCGGACAATGTTCCCGGGGTTGCCGGCATAGGCGACAAAACTGCTACCAAACTGATCGCCCGCTATGGAACCTTGGATGGAATTTACGAAAATATTGCGGGAATTGAAGGCGCGATAGGCAAGAAACTCGCCGCCGGCAAGGAAATGGCGTATTTTTCCCATTCCCTGATTGAGCTGTGCCTGGACGCTCCGATTGAACTCGATGATCTGGACTCTTTGTCCATTGCCGAGATCGACCGGGAAGCCGGGGCGCGAGCCCTCCACAAAGCCGGCGTTAGGCTTATCGCGCAGTCGCTTTCCGAAAGTACGGTAAAAGAACTTGAATCGAATTCCGGAGCCCCGCCGACAGAGGGCACCCTTGCGGCTGGGACTAAAGAATCAACAGCGTCCACCGCTAAACCGATTCAGTCATCCGGGTCGGCACAGACGAATTTGTTCGACGATGCGCCGAAAACGGCGTACGCGACCGCGCCTCGGCCCGTTCCCACCGACGCACTCCGGACTACCGGCAAGTACCGGACCGTCCTTGATATAAACGAATTGGAAGCCCTATTCGCAAAAGCGCGAAAAAACAAGCTTTTCGCGCTCGATTTTGAAACCGACGGCATCGACGCATGGAACGTGAAGCCTTTCGGCTTCTCCTTCGCCCTGAATTACGGGGAAGCCGTTTACGTTCCCGTAGCGCCTCACGGACCTGGCGGATCGCCCCATCTTGATCCGGAGAAAACGCGCGCTCTTCTTTCCGTCCTTCTTGCCGATCCGGCGATGACCGTTGTCGCGCATAACGCGAAATACGATTACGAAGTTTCACGAGCGTGGGGCATCCCCCGATGGAACTGCCGGGTCTGGGACACGATGGTGGCCGCTTGGATAGTCGACCCCGAACGCGCGAGTTATTCCTTGGACACACTGGTCGTTTCCTGGCTCGGCCTGAAGACAACGCCGTACGACTCGATCGTCCCAAAAGGGTCAGTGTTCTCCTCGGTACCGCTTGAAACGGCGACACTCTACGCGGCGGAAGACGCCGACTACGCGCTTCGGGTAAAGGCGCTCTTGGAACCCTGCCTGCACGAAGCCGATGCGATTTCTCTTTTCCGCAACGTCGAAATGCCGCTGCTTCCGATCCTGGCCGAAATGGAAGGCGTTGGGATTCGGCTGGAAAGCGATAAGCTGCGTGATTACGGTGTGGAACTCACTAAGAATTTGGAACTGATCGAGGCTGAGATATACCGTCTTGTCGGACATCCGTTCAATATCGCCTCCACCAAGCAGCTGCAGGACGTCCTCTTCGTCGAACGAAAACTCAAGACCGGCAAAAAAACAAAAACCGGCTTCTCAACCGATGTCGGCGTCCTGGAAGAGCTGGCGCGCGAAGATCCGGTACCGGCGCAAATACTCCGATACCGAACGCTTGCCAAGCTGAAATCTACCTATGTCGACACGCTGCAGGAGCAGGCGGGCACGGATGGACGCATCCATACGCATTTCGTTCAGACAGGCACCGCGACGGGCCGCATTTCCAGCAAAGACCCTAACTTGCAGAATATTCCAATCCGGGACGAGGATGGGCGCCGCATTCGTTCCGCCTTCGTCGCGGAAAAAGGCAGAACGCTTATCTCGGCCGACTACAGTCAGATAGAGCTTGTCGTCCTAGCGCACCTTTCAGGCGACGAGGATCTCCTAAGCGCGTTCAAAGACGGAGTCGACGTACACCGCCGGACCGCGGCGCTCATTTTCAATATGAATGAGAACGAAGTCCGCGCCGACCAACGGCGTATCGCCAAAACGATCAACTTCGGCGTCATGTACGGAATGAGTGCCTTCCGATTGTCGAACGAACTGAACATTTCCCGAACCGAGGCGCAGTCCTTCATCGATGCTTATTTCCGCACTTACTCAGGGGTTCAGGCCTACATCCGCGAATTGATAGCGAAAACCGAGAAGCTGGGTTACGCCTCGACGATACTCGGCCGCAGGCGCTACATTCCGGCTATCGTTTCAGGCAACAAAACGGAGAAATCCGCGGCTGAGCGAGTCGCGGTCAACACGCCGATCCAAGGATCGGCGGCGGATATCGTCAAACTCGCAATGATTCGGCTGGATAAGGCCCTGACGGCTTCCGCCCTCGACGCGCGTCTTCTCCTGCAGGTCCACGATGAACTCATCCTCGAAGCGTCCGATGCGCATTCGGATGAAGTGATGGCCTTGGCCAAACGAGAAATGGAAAGCACGGTAGCGTTGCGCGCTCCGCTGCGGGTGGGTATAGAAAAAGGTCGCAGTTGGGGCGACATACACTGACATGCTGCTCGGGCTCACCGGCCAATACTGCGCCGGCAAAAACCATATAGCCAAGTTTCTTGAAGCGCGGGGATTCGAAGTACTGGACGTGGATAAACTCGGACACCAAGCGATTGAAGAGGAGCGCGATTCCATCGTTGAGCGATTCGGTCCTGGAGTGCTCCGAGCCGACGGCACCGTGGACCGAAAAGTCCTCGGTAGCATGGTATTCGGGAAAGCGGAAAAACTTGCCGAGCTGGAGGGGCTTATACACCCGGCCGCCAATCGGCTGACGGAACGTTGGATTCAAGCGCGAAACGGTAAAAACCTTGTCGTCAATGCGGCGCTCCTGCATCGATCCAGCGTTTTTTCTCTGTTCGATTGCGTCATTTTGGTTAAAGCGGCCTTACTTACGCGCCTTTTCAGGGCACTCAAGCG
This sequence comes from Treponemataceae bacterium, assembly GCA_041666155.1. Taxonomy (GTDB): domain Bacteria; phylum Spirochaetota; class Spirochaetia; order Treponematales; family Breznakiellaceae; genus SZUA-426. Next base: position 1,338 of record JBAYHM010000095.1, on the reverse strand, counting down.
TGATAAGCTTCCTATTTCAACGCTGATTGAACGATTCCGCAGCCAGGAACATTTTGAGTCTCAATACTACGCGAATAAAACCGATATTTATATTGTGAGAAATGAGGGCTCCTTCGGCCTCTGCGCCGCGCATCGCGCGCGGGCTTTGGGAAGAAGGATCGACTCCATACTTACCCGAATAGGGATGGTCCGCTGAATATGGAACAGAAAAAGCTGCTGCTCGTCTTGGTTTCCGTCGGAGTTTTCCTCGTCATCGTACTGGGTGCGGGAATATTAGTCTTTAAGCCTCGCGCAAAGCCGATCCCGAGTGGCCCGGTTGCGTTGGCTCCTGCGGCGAACACTCAGGGTCCTGCCTCCGCCGATCCGGCCGAATGGGTTCGAAATCCGAAAGCGATGCCCGGACTCCAATCACCGGCGAGCGCTGGGGCATCAAACCGTGGCGATGTGATTATCATTTACGGCGAACGTCCGAACGGAGGCGCTCCGCTGACGAATGCGACGCAGTCGCCAACTCCGAACGCGGCAATTTCCGCCGACGGGAGTTTAAAGGTCGACGTTGCGGTCCCGCAGACCAACGAGCTCGCGCCGATTGCTCCTCAGTCGACGGCGAATGACACGATAAAGCAAGTAGCAAGCGCTGTAAAAGCGCCGCCTCCCACAGTTAAGTCTGAAAAAGACCCTGCGGTTAAAGCCACGGCTACCGTAAAAAAAACGGCCTCCCACGCTCAAAAGGCCGCGAGTCGAAGAGAAGAGTTCTGGATTCAAACCGGTTCCTTTGCCGCGAAGGCCCGCGCCGATACCGCCAAAGAAACACTTGGAGTGAAAGGAATCGCGTCTCTTGTTGAAACCAAGGAAATATCCGGCAAAACATATTTCCGAGTACGCGTCGGTCCCTACTCTTCAAAAAATGAAGCAGATTACTGGTTGTCTCTCGTCAAGACCATAGACGGCTTCGACGGCAGTTATGTTTCGCAATTAAAATCGAAACGATAATGTAAATTCATTCCTCATCGATAAAGCGGGGATGGTGAAGCGGCTCCTAAGAGGAGCATGCGGCACCATCCTCTTTTTTATTGTCTTGTTCTCATGAAGCTCGCGGCACAACCTTACGCGCTTGAAACCAATCTAAGCGGCGAATGGATCGATTTTGCCTCGATAGAAGCGAAAGCGGAACTGAAAGCAAACGGCATGGATAACGGCTTATCATTTAGAGGGCTTTATATCGATCGGAGATCAGTCGATAAAGAAAACCTAGCCGTAGGGGGCGTGGAACTGAATGTCGGAACTAACGGGTCCGTATATTTCGGCGCCGGGCCGCTGCGTTCAACGGGACTCCCC
>JBAYHM010000094.1:0-14560 GCA_041666155.1 Treponemataceae bacterium | reverse complement strand
CCGCTTTCGGAGTCCCCTTCGGAGCCGCCAATCCGCGCCAAGCGCCCTTCTGCGCGTCGATGCCGAGTTCTTTAAGCGTCGGGACGTTCGGCAGCGCTTCCATGCGCTTCCCATCCAATACCGCGAGCGGAACAATCTCGCCTGCGTCAAGTTGCCCCTTGGCTTCTCCGACATTCACGATGGCGAAATCCACGTGGCCACCGAGAACCGCGGGGATACGTTCGGCCGCGCCGTTGTAAGGAATATCCTGAAGCTTGACTTTGGTGATCGCCTCAATCGTCAGAAGGTAGAAGTTCGGGTTCTCGCCGCCGGATTTATATTTCGTATCCTTGAGCATTTCCACGGGGTTAAGCCCCGCGTTCTTTTTTGCGACGATGAGGACGCCCGGATCGTTGTTGACCATACAAATGGGTTCAAAATCGTCGCTGCCGACCGGGCTCAAGCCCATTACAGACAGGTTGACGATATTGGGCGCGAACATAGTTATTTTGTATCCGTCCGCCTTGGCCTTTGCGGTCTCCGCCCAACCGACCGCGCCGCCGCCGCCGGTTTTATTGATGATCGTCACCGTCTGACCGAGATATTTTTCCGCGCTTGCGGCAAGAGCCCGGGCTACGGCGTCGGTACCGCCGCCGGGCGCGTACGGAACGAGCATCTCTATGCCCTTAGTCGGAAACTTATCCTCTTTCGCCCCCGCGGCAAATAGCGGAACCGCTAAACTCAACACGCAAACTACGAGAATACTGATCCTCTTCATAGTCCCCCCTTGTAAGTTAATACTTGCATAAGAAGTATTTAAAAACCGCGTCAACGCGCGGTTCTTTAACCGTTTTCCGTCGATCATCTCCATGTCTATTTCGCTTTTCCGCTCCGCACCTGGTGAGGATTACCGCGTCCCTCCAGTACGGAACGAACGTTATCAAGAGCCATGCGCATCATATTCAGAGTGGATTCGCGGGTCGCCGCCCCGATGTGCGGCAAGACGATAAACCGATCGTCATCCAGTAATTTGGAAGCCGTAGGCGGCTCGAATTCGAAAACGTCGGTTGCCGCGCGAGATACCCTCCCTTCTAAAACCGCCTCGTATAAGGCGTTCTCATCTATGATGCCGCCCCTGGCTAAGTTGAGGACAAAAACGCCGGGCTTAACTTTCGCGAAAAAATCGGCGTCGATGAGGTGCGCCGTTTCAGGAAGCAAGGGAAGATGAACGGAAATGAAATCCGAGGTCGTCGCGATCTCGTCCAGCGACGCGTAGCGAACGCCGTATTCCTCCGCCGCCGCGCTGTCGATGACAGCGTCATAGACAAGAATGTCCGCATGGAAAGGTTTCAAATACGCGGCCAAGCGTCTGCCGACATTTCCGAATCCAAGTATCGCGACTCGTTTAGTCGACAACTCCGAACCGATATCCATCGACCAATGCCGAGCACGCAGATCGTTGCAGAGATGGTGCGTATTGCGCGCAAGCGAAATCATCAAGCCCAACGCGAGTTCCGCGACCGCGTTGCTGTTCGAACCCGGACAATTGGAGACCATGACACCTTTGGCTTCAGCCGCGGCGATGTCGATGTTGTCTGTGCCGACTCCGAATTTTGAGATCACTTTCAATTTTTTCGCGGCGTTCAATACTTCTTCAGTCACCTTTTCAAGTCCGACAATATATCCGGACGCGTTCCGTATCGCTTCACACAGACGATCCTGATCCAACGGCCCTTCTCGATACACGGCGTTCAAACCATACCCTGATTCCAATAGGCTTTTTTCAATGTAGGAATGCACGAACTCTTTGGAACCCGAATGCAAAGTGATCAATATTTCAGTAGCGGACATGTACACCCCTCACCGCATGTAGTCAGCCGATCTAATTCCACGGCTTATAAAATAGTTAAACGATTAACCGAACCAAAAAATCTTTTCCCTTCATTTTTGACCGACATTGCATCCGCACGATTTTCGGATACCTAATTCAAGCGACATAACGATTTTTCGCGCTCCTTTACTTTCTTTTTTTTTGAGGCAGTCTAGTATCAGACCACCGGTCTCCAGTCCCATCTCGAAACTCTGCTGCCGAATAACCGTTAGGGGCGGATCCACCAGCGTGGTCCAATCGGGGTCGTCGTAACCGACGAGCGCTATCTGCGAGGGTATTTTGAAACCGCTTTCTCGCAGGAAGCGGAAAGCGCCCAACGTCAATACGTTGTTGCAGGTAAAAACGGCGTCCGGCTTTTTGTCTTGTTCCATCAATTCCTTCATGGCGCTGTATCCGCCGTCCGAATTGAAAGGACTGACTTTCACCAGGTCAGGATCATACGCGGAGCCGCTTTTCTCCAGCGCCTCTCGGTAACCGACGAGGCGCTCGCGGCCGACACTGAGGTGCTGGGGTCCGGCGACGATGGCTATTCGCTTATAATCGTGCGAAAGCAAATGGGTGGTCGCCAAAAAAGCCCCTTCAACGTTCGCTGTTTGAACCGTATTGTAGGATCCCGTTTCCGGTATTCGATTGAAGAACACGACGGGAATATCCAGATCCTGAAAATGGGAATACTCGGCCCCGGCTAGAGAAACGATCAGGCCGTCGATTCTTCTCCCCAAAAGAACTTTTAGGTAGTTCCTTTCTTTGACGGGATCGGTATCAGTATCGCAGAGAAGCACATTGAAGCCGTTTCTGGCCAAAACGTCTTCAATACCCCTCACGACCGGGGGAAAAAACGGATTGGAAATATCTGAAATCATCAGCCCTATGAGTTTTGATTCTTTAACGCGGAGGCTTTTTGCCAAGTTATTAGGAATGTAGTTCAGCGTCTCGATCGCTTCGTGTATTTTGCGCTTAACCTCATCCCCGACGTATTTAGTGTCGTTGATGACGTTGGATACCGTAGCAGTGGAAACGCCGGCTAAGTCGGCTACGTCAAGTAATGTCGGCTTGCGCGTCACATCAGCTCCCATGGTTAATCGTTTAACCGATGGTACAACCGAATTTTTCAACTGTCAAGGATAATTTTCAGATCACCGGCTCAAGGTCGTGGACGATGTGCTCGTCCAGCAGGGCATCAAGCTCATCGAGCTTATCGGACGCTAAAAGCTCCAATAATATCTCGTGTTGATCGAAATAATGGGAAAGTCGATCTGTCGGAACCGACTGTTTCAAGCGCAATAGTTGAAGTTTCGCGTCAAGCATCCCCAACATTCGGTACAGTTCGTCGTTCCCCGTGGCTCGCGCGACGGCAAGATGCAAGGCGCTGTCAAATTCATACGCGGAAGCGATATCCGCGGATTTATTGGCCTTCACGCAGCGCTTGTTCAATTGACGAAGTTCTGTCAACGTCTCCTTCGTCTTCACCCGCGCGAAAATCTTGAACGCGAGTTTTTCCAAGGAAAGACGGACTTCCGTAATATCCCGCCCCTCTTTCGGGGAAAGAGTGGCGACATAGGCGTAGCTACGCGGCTTGATGACGACCAGTCCGTAGGCGGCTAATTTTCGGATCGACTCACGCACCGGGGTCCGACTCACCTTAAAATGATCGGCTATGCGTTCTTCAGGAATTCGTTTGCCGCCGGTAAGCTCTCCGGAAAGGATCATTTTCTTGATGTGGTAATAGACTTGGTCGGAAATACTCGTGCGGTCAATAACCGAAAGCTCATCAAAATCGCCGTACATCTCACGCTCCCGTCCTGCACGCAGCCGTTTTCAGAAAACATCGCTACCCAAAAGCCCCGAAAGCAACATTGCCGCGGGGCCTTTTTTCCAAGTTTTATTTTTTCGGGTCAAGAACCAGCTTCAGTCCTTCTTTCCGTTCGAACATTTCAAACGCTTTTTTCCAGTCGCTCAAGGGCATGATGTCGGAAACGAGCGGTTCCAGCTTCACTTTTTTGGTTTTGGTCAAAAGCAGGGCATTCTCCCAAGACATCCAGCGGGAACCGAGTGAACCGGTAACCTTGATCTCCTTGAAACAAATCTTTTCGAAATCAACGGTAATGGGTTTGCCGTACAAGCCGATCTGAGTGAGTTGCCCACGCTTGCGGACACCCAGAATAGCGGATTCCAACGCACGGGCGCTGCCGGAACACTCCAGGGCCACGTCCACGCCCACCCCGCCGGTCACGTCTTTGATTATGTCCAGGAGGTTTTCTTTCTGCACGTTGACGACCAGGTCCGCGCCAAGCGTCGTGGCCTTCTTCATGCGCTCGACATCCACGTCGGTACCCGCGACCATGACGCGCGCGTTATGAGCCTTAGCCACCTGCATAGTCGCCAACCCGACCGCGCCGGGGCCGGAAACGAGTACCCAATCGCGCGGCTGGATGTGAGTCAACTCCATCACCGCGTGGGTCACGCAGGCAAGCGGCTCCATAAGCGCGCCTTCAAGAAATGAAAGTTCGGTGGGAAGCGCGTGGAGACGAGCCGCTGGTACGACCGTATAAGGCGCGAACGCTCCGTCGAACCAATAGCCGAGAGTCCGGCGTTGATTGCAGAGGTTGTAATAGCCTTCGCGGCAGTGAAGGCAGACGCCGCAATACGCGAACGCGGTCTCGGAAACGACGCGGTCGCCGACTTTCCAGCCTTCAACGCCTTCGCCTACTTCTACTATGGTGCCGGAGAACTCATGGCCGGTGATGACCGGTGGACGTATAGGAATATCGATATCGTTGTGGAATATGTGCAGGTCCGAACCGCAGATACCGGTTTTCGCGACCTCAATCTTAACCTGTCCCGCCGCGGCTTTCGGTTCCGGAATATCGCGCAATTCCATGAATCCGTCACCGTTCTGGTATTTTACTAGTCCTTTCACCTTGTGCCCCCTGAGCGAATATCACAACCCCAATCGGATTGGGTTGATAGTATATTGCATACTATTCTCCCAAACTGTCAAGGAAACCAGACGAGATCGACTCTCGTCAAATAATCACTCTAATCTTGTAATTCTTTTCCAGGTTGATAATTATATCTTTTAAGTGTTCCTTCATTTTTCGTTCGGCAAGATCCGCATCCTTGTCCTGTAACGCTTTGTAGATATCTTGGTGATATCTGACGGCGCGCGGGACAACACCGGGAGTTTTGCTGAAGCCGTCAAAAAACTTTTTCATCATTTCTCGAATGATGGAAAGAAGCTTATGCAAGACAACATTCCGCGACATCTCGCTGAGTTTTTCATGAAAATCCAAATCAATGCTCGCGAACAACGGAAGGTCCCCCGCGGCCACGGCCTTTTCCATCGCCTCAAGGTTTTCCTTTAGAAAAGCCAATTCGGTTTCGGACGCCTTGCTCGCGGCTAAACGCACGATCACCTGCTCGATATAATAGCGCGCCTGCATCAAATCCTGGATGGAAGCCTCGTCCATCTTGAAAGACTCAAGGACTGAAGACATGACGGTGACCGCGCTGGAATTGCGTACGAAGCTTCCACGGCCCTGCTGGCTTTCTACCAGGCCCAGAGACGAAAGCTTGTGAAAAGCGTCACGCATGACGGTTCGGGAGACGCCGAATTCCTTGGCCAAGACATCCTGCGTCGGAAGGATGATACCTTCTTTGTAGGTGCCCGAAAAAATGCGCGCCTTCATTTCCTCAAACACGATATTGGATAAATTCGTACGCTTCACGATTGGAACGCCCAAACCGACCGATTCCGACATTTTTTAACCCCACACCCTTTTCATCCATTCTATACCGTTTTTTGCCGCCCGTGTTCCATCGGGATACGGAATGATCTCAAGAGAAACCGCGCCTTGGTAGCCGATCGCTTTCAAGATTTTGCCGACCGCGTCATAGTCCACATTTCCGCCTCCCGGGTAGCGCCGGTTGCTATCGGAAATATGGATATGGGCGATTTTTCCGGCAGTCAGTCTGAAGGATTCGATCATATCGGAATCTTCGATGAACATATGGTGCGTGTCCAATAGGAAATCAATCGTGCCGAGCCCCGGCCGTTGGATGAAATCAATCCCATCCTGGGTAGTATTGATCAGGTTAGTCATATAGAAAACGATCGGTTCCAAACCCAAGCTCACGTTCTTCGCGGCTGCGTAGGAGGCGATATCGACCATCTCCCGCGCGAACAGATCGAGGTAGTTCCGAACCTCCGCGTTTGAGGGCGCTTTGCCGCGCAGGAGGCCGATGAAGACAACCGCGTCAAATTCGCAGGCAAGATCGATATAACTCCGCAAGCGTCTAGCCATTTCACGGCGATTCTCCGGATCGGGGGAAGTCAGACAGTGATTGTTCATGCCGAACTCAAGCCCCGTGCCGAGCGCCGCTATGCGGATATTGTGCTTCGCGCATAAATCCTTGAGTCGGGTTTTGTCGTAGGAATCGGGGTTACGGATATGGAGTTCGACCGAATCAAACCCGAGTTCAGCGGCTTGGGCGAAGGTTTTTGAAAAATCACCCTGAAGAGGAACCGGCGCGCCGTCTCCCAGTATTTCATCAGAAACAGCCACGCAATAGCTTACCTTCCGTGTCGCGCTCATCATTTGACTCCTTTTCGATAAACGCCGAAGGCTTCCGCGTGTAGTACGGAAGCCTTCGGCGACAAACGGCTTTCGCCACGCGTTTCAATTACAGGGTGAGCAGTTTCTGCCAGCCGGTCTTGTCGAAGCCGTCCAAGGTCATCATGGTGGCGCCGAAGGTATCAAATTGGTCGATGGTCATTCCATCCGGTTCGTAGGCCATCTTGAAATCGGGGATAGCCTTGAGAACTTTCTGAACGATTTTCTCATCCACCGGTTTGTCGATCAGGATTTCCCTCTTGATCAGACCTTTCGCCTCATCGGCGATGATCTGGTCCTGGACCTTCGGATGAATGGTCATGTGGAAGTCGCCGCCGACGAGTCCGGTAACTTGAGCCGAACAGCGGAAGGCCGCGGGCATGATCCGCTGGGCGTATTTACGCTCCTTGAACACGACGTTGGCGCGCTTGAGCACCGCGAGAGCCGCGATTTCCAAGTCGGCGGTGGTCACCGGCGATCCGAGGCGTTCGTTTTCAGCAGCCAAAAAGTCCTGGAGGCGGCCCATAACGAGGGCGGTCGTGGATTCGGGCGCCTTGAAACCGGCTTTGATCGCGCGGGCACAACCGCGGTTGTACGCTTCGGCGGTAGCGATCACTTGAGGAAGGGACACGCAGACGGTCGGGGTGGTGGGAATACCGAGGGCGGCGAGTTCTTCCAAAACCCAGATACCGGCTTTCGTGCCGGGGATCTTCACCATCACGTTCTTGCCGAAGGTCGCGATCCTCTTACCCATTTCAAGCATGGCTTTCGCGTCGCCGGATTTCTTGGGCTCAACCTGGGAGCGGATGTAGCCGAGTTTCCCGTTGGATTTCTTGTACATATCCTCGAATTCCGGCGCGATGTATTTCACCACGAGGCTCAGATATTCGATGACGCGGTCGTTCGGGTTCGGAATGCGCTTCTTGATGTCCTCGATCTTGTCCTTGAAAAGCTCGGGATGCTCGGACAGTAGCTGGTAGCTCAAGGGGGGATTAGTCGTGACGCCGATGGCGCCGAACTTCACCGCATTGCGATAGTCGGCCGGAAGGGCCGAGTCGTTGCAGTACTGGGTCGGGGTATTCTCCGCCATCCATTTCAGGAACGTATTCTCTCTCATTCGTTTCTCCTTTTCTCAGCCCATGAACATGCCGCCGTTCACATCAAGAACGGCGCCGGTAATGAATTCCGCCGAATCGGAAGCGAGGAAGCACACCGCTTCCGCTATTCCCTCCGGCTTTATCAATTTCCCAACAGGTATCGATTTCGTAAGGTTCGCCAGTTCATCCGGCGTAAAACCCTTCGCCATTTCAGTCTCAGCGGTTCCCGGGGCGACGGCGTTCACGGTAATTCCGAACGACGCTACCTTGCGCGCGATATTCATCGTCAACCCTATCAGGGCAGCCTTGGAGGTGGAATAGGCGCAGCCGGTGCTGATCCCACCCATACGGCCCGCCAGCGAAGAAATGGAAACGATGCGCCCCCACTTCTTCTCTTTCATATATTTGGTGACGTATTTCATAAGGAATACGGCGCTTTTCAAGTTTATGTTCATAACGCGGTCCCATTCCGCCTCTTCAAGCTCATCCAGAGGTGTTTTGCTGAGAATACCCGCGTTGTTCACGAGGATGTCGACAGAGCCGTACTGCTTGTATACGTCGTCCACCAAGGCTTGGACCTGCGCGACATTCGAGACGTCGACCTTGAAAGCGGCGGACTTAAACCCTTCGGCCTTCAATTCTTCAACAGTCGCGTCAGCCGCGGCCTTATCAAGGTCCACGATGACCGGAAAAACGCCTTTACGCGCGAAAGTAACGGCTATCGACTTGCCGATACCTCTTCCCGCGCCGGTAATGATGGCTATTCGCGCTCCCATGTGACGGAGCCTCCTTGCAGGTTAAACATGATATGTATTATGTAGCATAATCAGAATTTGTCAAGAGAGAGTTGTCGGGTTGAGTCCTCAGCAGGCGTATTATCGAGACCCTCTATTTGACCCAGCGGACGGTATCGGTTTACAGTCTTAACATGGTTCGGTTCGGCGTCGCTCTTTTCGGCATGGCTTCATGGCTCCTCGCAGGGGGGTCGCGATCCTTTTTCCCCGGCCCGATTCCCTGGCCGGAGCCACGCCAGTCGCGTCCTGGGGCTGGGTGGCTCCGGTCGTCGGAATCATTGCCTATGCGCTGTGGTTACGCGCCGCCGCGACCGTGAAGACCACGGGAAACAAGCTGACGGAGGTCATCGCGCCGCTGCTGTCGTTCATTACTCAGACTGTTCTCATCATCGTCGCGGCGGCTCTGATTCACCGCGACTTTATCTCGTTGTTCTTTCAAGCCGGCTGTCTACATTACGCATTGTTCCTTGAACTGGCCCCGCGCTTGAACAGCGGTATCTTTTTTCGATACGTCGATCGCCTATACTCATTTACGCTAGGGATCATCGGTTTTTTTCTATCTTGGATAGCTCTGATGGGATACGCCATCTCAGTCAGAAGCGAACCCCGATGGATACCCGCCATTGGATACAACCTACTCAATTTCGGGCTATGTTTTTTTGTACCTTGCGAACTTGAACCTTCGCCGCAAAACCAGCCGTGAACTGCTCGTGACCGACGATTTCTTTTTGTTGGATCGGCTGGATATCACGCCCCTGTTCAATCCGAAGACGATCGCGATCGCCCGCTTTCTGTTTTTGAACACAGAAGCTCCGCGACTTACCTGTAAAACGGCGCAATCCCTGCTCGGCAATGAAACCGATTCGTGCAATTGTTCAAAGGCGACCCTTTGCCCAAAGTACAAATACCTGTATAACCGCGTACACGAATTGAAACGCGTGGTCGGCGCGCTTCGACTGGGAACCATCATCGATCCGAACAAACGGAGGGACATCCTGACGGAAGGGTGGCGTTTCGTTCCCGATACCTCGGTTTCCGTTATCGACGACCGGAAATAATAAAAGCGTATTTAATTTCACGTTTTCGTGGTTCAATTTGCTTCAGCCTCCGCGGAAAACTTTCTTCAATCAATCAGATATTCAGTCCACGTGGACTTATTTTCGGCCCCCTCAACCCTGAACGGATTCTTTTTCGGTGTAGGATTTTCCATCTCATACTACGGGGGATCAAAATGCATCAAAAAAACAGCGTCATTCGCGAGTTTTTCCTACGCGCCGCCATCTTTTCCGCCGCGCTGGTCTTGACCGGCGCGCTGACCTCTTGCCCGTCGCCGGTTGGCGATGGAGGCGGCTCAAGCACGGTATCAGTAAGCACCGTCAGCCTCAACAAAAGCGCGACCACACTGACGGTCGGCGGCACAGATCAGCTGACCGCTACGATCAACCCTTCCGACGCGAGCGACAAATCCGTGACCTGGAGCACCGGCTCCGCCGCCGTCGCGACAGTCAACGCCTCAGGTCTGGTAACCGCGATCGCCGCCGGAACGACCACGATCACGGTGACGACGACGGACGGAGGGAAGACAGCGGCGTGCGCGGTGACAGTGCCGGAACCGGCTATCGCGCCTTCGAACCTTTCGTACTCCAAAACTATCGGCAGCTACGTAGTCGGTACGGCGATCACGAACAACGTCCCGACGGTGACGGGAAACGCGACTGCCTTCACGATAAGTCCCGCCCTACCTGCCGGTTTGACGCTGAACGCGGCGACAGGCGTCATCTCAGGCACGCCGACGGCGATAAGTTCCATCGTGGTCTATACGGTGACCGCGAGCAACACGTATGGGACGACAACCACCCAGATCGGTGTTGCCGTTTATGCGACTGCCGGCGCGACTGTGACCGGAACGGTAATACTACCAGCCACCGTGACGAACAAATTCTATTCTGTCATTGTCGATACTGATCACGATGGCGACAACGGCGGGCAAACGGCCGTTGCTTTTGGATATGTAACCGGCGATTCCCTTACTTACGCGATGGAAAACGTCCCGACAGGAGCTTATAACATTTACTCCGTTGTTTACGTGGCGACCACGGGAACTCCCGGAGCGCCGATTGATGGTGATTATAATAGTGTTGACCCAACATTTGTTAATGTTAGCGGGACCGGAACCATCACGGCCAACCGTGTGTGCCGGATCAGAGGAGCGACACCCCCGCCGTCGGATTCGCTTTTTTTCTGGTATCCCGATTTTTACAAGAGTTACGTCGTCGGTATGCCGATATCCGACTATGCCCCGACTTGGCCGCACCCATGGGGCGTGAACTCCTATTCGATCAGTCCGACGCTTCCAGCGGGGCTAACGTTCAACACCACAACCGGTACGATCTCGGGAACGCCGACGGAGGCACTGGCCGACCCGGAGATGTATACGGTCACCGCCAATTATCAGAATGGATCGACCTACACGCTTATCGGTAACAACGTCTCGCCATCAGCCGGCGCCACCATAAGCGGAACCGTGACGCTGCCGGTTTACGTCATCAATAAAGCCTACACCGTTCAGGTAGATACTAACCACGACGGGGGAGACGGCGGCCAAGTCGCGTACGCGTTCGGCACGGTAACGGGGAATTCCTTCGCGTACACGATCCCAAACGTCCCAGCCGGGTCTTTCATGGTCTATGCGATAGTTTACGACGTCGGAAGCTGGTTGAGCGAGCCGGTCTCCGGGGATTACATAAGCGGGGACTCCACGGTTCTTACTATTAGCGGTACCAGCACATTCGCCGCGGATAGAACACTCACTATTCGGCCATAAAGATTTCGCCGTATCCAAGCGACACATTGTTGCTTGGATACGGCCGGATTTTTAAACCTTTCACCGCCTACGGTAGCGCTTATTGGGTCTCACACGAGGATGGAAGTAGCGAAATAGAAAAAACACGAAAAAACTTCGGAAGCCTGTATTCCCTTTCGTGATTTCGTGGTTTATTTTCTTTGAAACTTCTGACTTTTCTTCTTCCCTCCAGATTGTGTCTATTGATCAGGACAAAACAAAAATCCATCAAGCGAATCACAAGCAATATGGCAATTCCATCCCTATGCATGGTATGAAAGCGAGAAAACCGCCGGAACCCATCCCCATCGATCCTTTGGTCGACCCTGTATTCAAGGTCCTGTTTGGAACAGAGACGAACAAGGACATCCTCCTGGACTTCCTGAACGCCGTCTTGGAGTTCATCGGAACGCCCCTGGCCGTTTCTATCGAACTGGTTCCGCCACGGAATCTTCGCAGATACGCCCAGGAGAAAGAAACGGAAGTGGATGTGCGGGCTAAGGATGCGACCGGCCGCGTCTTTCAAATCGAAGTCCAGCTCGATCCCGGCGGACCTCTTATCGACCGTATGCTTTTCGGCGCGGGGCAGCTGTACGCATCGACTTTGGAAAAAGGGCAGTCGTATTCGGAACTCAAACCCGTCGTCGCCATATGGCTCCTGCGAGATAGGCTTCCCTGTCATCCATCAGATTCGTCTGGAGCCGTCACCGATTACCGCTTCCGGGATCGGTATGGAACCACTTTGGGAGACTACCCGGCTATCGTTGTCATAGAATTGAAAAAATGGAACAAAAACGTTATCCTTAAGAAGAGAATCGAGCAGTGGCTTTTCTTTTTCGCGCACGGTAAGGAACTGTCTCTTACGTCGGAAATTCCACCGCAAATCCGGAGCGAGGTCTTCATGAAAGCTGTCACCGAAACCAAACGCTTCAACGACAGTTGGGCCAAACGCATGGCGTACGAAAGCTATATGGACAAAGTGCGCTGGAACAACGCGCTCAAAGAAGAGGCGGAGGCTCAATACAAGCAAAACGAGGCTCAACGTAAGCAAGACGAGGCGCAACGCAAGCAGGATGAGGCTCAGCGCAAGCAGGATGAGGCTCAGCGCAAGCAGGATGAGGCTCAGCGCAAGCAGGATGAGGCTTTCCGGCTAGAAACAGATCGATTAGCCGAGGAAACGGAGAACCGACGCAGGGCCATTCAACTGCGAGAACGTGAAACGGAACGGAAAGTTCACGAAGCGGCTAAAATGATCGACGAGGCCGAGAAAACGAAAAGGGAATCGAAAATCGCGTTAGTCGCGGCGTTTAGAAGCCTCATTGAATCGGGGAAAACACCCGCGGAGGCGGCGAAAACACTCGGTGTCAATCAGACGGAAATAACTGATCACTATAAATGATAGCCGTGAAACCGAGGCTATCCTAATAATTTCCCGAACGCCCCTCATCCGCCAACGCGGTCAGCGCCGCGCCGGTGAGCCGGAAGGTGGTCCACTCGTCCATAGGTTTGGCGCCCAGGGACTTGTAGAAGGCGATGGAGGGCGCGTTCCAGTTTAGCACCCACCAGTCCAAGCGGCCGCAGTCGCGTTCCTTCGCCAGACGCGCCAAGTACGCGAGCAGGGCTCGTCCATACCCTTTACCGCGATGTGACTCATCCACGTACAGGTCTTCCAGGTAGATGCCGCGCATACCCAGAAAAGTGGAGAAATTGTAAAAAAAAAGAGCAAAGCCGACGGGCACGCCTTCGACTTCGGCGAACACCACTTCCCCGCCCTTGCGCACGAAAAGTTGGTCGCGCAGCACTTCTTCGGTCGCGACTACTTTGTCTTCCAGTTTTTCGTAACGGGCAAGTTTTTTGATGAAATCCAGGATGAGCGGAACATCGGTCTCGTCAGCAAAGCGCATGGTCACTCTCAAAAGAATCCTCCGTCGGGATATCCCGAACGGAGAGTAGCTCTCAATGCGCGATCCTTCAATACGCGGCGGTAAAATGCGCGTGGATATTCGCGCCTGATTCCAGTTCATCGACCAGGGCTGCCGCGTAATCCTCATAACTGATTCGGCTATTACCCGCAGCGTCCTTCAGCATCGCGTTTCCGCCTGCACGGTACACGCCGGTCCGTATTCCCGCCTCTATCGTCATCGCGGGACTGAAATAGGTCCAGGCTATCTTGGATTCCTTGAGGAAGTCGAGCGTATCGACGTGCGCCTGGAGATAGGGCTTCCACTCCGGGGGAAAAGCGCCTGTGTCGAAAAGCCTGACGCCCTTCTCGTTAAGGGTGGTCGACGCGCCGCCCACCACGATGAAACGGCCGACGCCGTATTCGGCGACCGCGCGCGCGAGGGCTTTGTTGGCCTCAACGAAAGGCTTTGGATCGGTGAAGGAGGGGGAGAGAGCGCCGACGAGGGCATCCGCGCCGCGCAGGACTTCAGCAAAGGCCTCGGGCCGGAGCGCGTCCCCTTTGACGACGCGAAGGCCGTTCCGCGACGCCAACTTGGCAGTATCCCGTGCGACGGCCGTCACCGGGAAGCCCCGCGATAGGGCTTCCGCCAGTATCCGCGATCCGATATTTCCGGTCGCGCCGATCAATACGATGTTCTTCATATCAGCCTCCACGTTGTATTCACGGTAGTTACAACAGCGCTTAAAAACCACCACATTCTGTTTCAAAAACCAATTATTACTTCCCAATTCGGGAGCGCGCGATGACTCCGGCAAGCACGTCTGCGACGGTCCGTTTTTCCAGTACCGCCTCCATCGCCGTCTGCGCTTCCCCAAGAACCTCGCCTAGCGCGCCGTTGATATTCGCTCCCACCGGACAAGCGGGATTCGGCTGATCGTGGAGGGAAAAAAGACCGGGCGGCTCTACCGCTTCCACCGCCCGATACACGTCCAATAAGCGCACGACCGCGAGGGGCTTCGTCACGAAGGCGCCGCCTGTTCCCGCCCGCACTTCAATGAGGGTGGCCCGCTTGAGGAGACCGGAAAGTTTCCGTATCACCACCGGATTCGTATTGACGCTGCCGGCCATAAGTTCCGATGTACACGAAGTTCCGCGCTTCGCGCATTCGTCCATGAGTATGAGCATATGCACCGCCACGGCAAAACGGCTAGCTATTCGCATCGTTGTAACTAGCATAATTACAACAAGAGATCATGTCAAGAAAAAAACCGCCCGGACCTGAAAGGTTTCCGAGCGGCAAAATATCATCGCGGCAGCATTGCCCCGATTCAATGAGTGAAGCTTACCTCACCGCCGCTATAGCCGCGGCCATTGCCTTTTCCAGCATCTCCACCGGAGGCTTGGCGATATGTCCGGCGGCCATCAGGTCATCGGCCAGTTT
>JBAYHM010000093.1:0-14623 GCA_041666155.1 Treponemataceae bacterium | reverse complement strand
GCGCGGAAACTGTTTGACGCGGCCTTACGCTACGACCCGGCGAACCGGGAAGCGACGCGGTATCTATCAAAGGTGGAGGATTTCCGGGAAAACAGTTTTGCGGCATCTTTCGCGAAAGCCCAGAAACTGGCCGTCAAAAACGCTCGCTCGCAGGATGAGGAGTACGCCATGAACGCGGCCCTCCGCCGTGCCGTGACACTTAATCCAAAAGATGAAGACGCGCGAAAGATGTTGAAGGAAACGGCTAACGCAAGAATGGCGCTGGTGAAATCCTATTTGGAGAAATCCACCGCCGTACAAAAACCGTTAACAAAAGACAGTACCGATGCCGCGAAGGAACGCGTGTACATAGACGCGTTCACCTTGGTCAGCCGCGCGACGGATATGGAACCCAACGATTTTGACGCAAATCAAGCGTATAATGAGTTACGTTCCAATATCCAGGAAATCGTAAAACGCCGCATCGTCACCTTAAAAAAGATGTACTCGGATAATGCGTACTCCGACGCTCGCGCCCAATTGTCGGTGCTCAAGGATTTGAACGCCAAAATCGGTAGAACCTTCAAAAACGAACTTCAGGATGCCGAATACGATCTATATTTCTCCTGGGCTTCTTACTCTGAAAAACGCAAGGACTGGCCCCAAGCCGAAGGGCGCGTCGCGCAGGCGTTGACCTTAAAGAAAACTACGGAGGCGAATGAACTTGCCAAACGTGTGTCCGCTTCGCGGGCGGAGGAAGAACGCGGCGCCGGTTTTTCGGCCGGGTTGAAAAACTTGGACGCGATGATCGCGAAGGGAGACCTGGACGGGGCGCAACGCGTGATAACATACCTTACGAAAATTGTCTCGGACCCCGGCCAACGTAAGGCAATAGACGCGCGACGCCAAGGTATTCGATCCGCCCTTGAAGCAGTGTACGAACGCGGTGTGAAAGCCTACAAAGAAGAACGCTTTAAGGACGCGGTTTCAGCGTTGAAAACAGTCGTCAACATCGATCCATCCTATGAAGATGCCGGAGATTATCTGGGGAAAGCGCAAGACAAACAGAAATTAGTGGACCAGTATTGATACCAAATGGAGTTCAGAGTATGGATACGAAAAAGTTTTTGAAAGATAACGCGCCCGGGTTGGCGTGGGCGGCGGTCGTTCTCGCGTGGTTTTTGATTCCCCTAGCGGCAAAATCCACCGGGTCTTTCCCGCCTCCTCCGCTTGCGGCAAAAGACTTGGCGGCCATGGGGGCGGGAGCCGCGTCCATTCTCGTCTCCATTTTCGTGTGGTTTGCCGTACTTGCGGCGGTCTGGAAAATCGTCTCGATTTTCCTCCAAAAAAAGATCCCCAGCTTCACCATTTCCGACCAAATCCCGACTATCGTCATAGACATTGTTTCTTCGGCCTCAGTGCTGATGGTCCACGCCATTCACGTGACGACCGTCGCCGCACGACCGTCATATTTCGTCGCTTATCCGTGGTGGGCTTGGGCCTGTACGGCCGCGGCGCTCGGATGGAATGCGTACGCCCTCATCCGCCTGATAACGGCGTTTGAGCATGGAGACCCGAATTACGCCCAATACCGTCAATTTCGCCATACCGAAAAAGCATCAGCCAAGGAACAAAAAGGCGGAATCCAACGCCGACTGACGCTCGTTTTTTCCACGCTCCTCTTAGTCATTGTCGGTGTGCTTTCCGCCGTATTGCTGAGAGACTTCGGACAAACGATACTCGCGTCGGTCACGGACAATGGAGGCGCGATCGCAGAACACGCGGCGACCTCGGCTAAAACAAACGCCGGCGACAACATCGCCATCAGCGATTATTTCACGATTGAGGCGACGAAAAACAAGAAAGCCTCGTTCCCATTCACGAGCCTAACCTATTATCGCCTTGACCCGAAGAAAGGCAACTTCATCGTCGCGGCATCAACACTTCCCATCACAACGGCGCCGAAACCGGCTGATAACGCAAAAGCGCCTGACGCGCTGAACATGCTGCGCGACCAAAAAGCAAATACCATCACGTTCCAGGCTCCGGTCGTCCTCGGCGGGAAAGTCATCGGGTACACCGGGGTCGTATACGAGCAAGACGTCATTTTTGCTCCGTACTTCAGAACGATAATCAAAGTCATCATCATCGCGTTTCTGTTCCTCTATATGTCCATTTTCCTTACTTACCTGATCGGCCGAGGCATTGTCGCGCCAATCCTATTTCTAGGAATGAGCGTGAACGCGCTGGCTACACGCTTGGCCGCTATGGTCGGCGGCAGCGAACGGGTTTCGGCGGATTCACTGCGCTATGAAGACCGCGTCGGTTCCCGCGATGAGATCAAGCGCCTCTCTACGGAAATCGGCCGAATGGCGTCGGTCATCCGCGGCGTCGTACCGTACATCTCAGCTTCAACCCTTCAGCATTCGGGAAGAGACAGCCCATCCAGCGAACGACGCGAACTGGCGTTCCTCTTTACCGATATCCGCGGCTTCACGACCCTCTGCGAAGGTCGTTCGCCGGAAGAAGTGGTAACGCTGCTCAACCGGTACCTGGACCTCCAGACCGAAGCGATACTCGCAAATGGAGGAGATGTCGATAAATTCGTCGGCGACGAAGTCATGGCCATGTTCGACGGCCCTGAAAAAGAGCTGAACGCATGTCGGGCGGGAATGGCTATTCGCAAAGCGATTGCGGAACAGCAGGAAATCGCGAAAAAAAACGCAACCGCGGTTATCTCCATCGGCATCGGCGTAAACACAGGCCCGGTAGTTTTTGGTTCGGTCGGCGCCCGAGATCGTATGGACTTCACAAGCATCGGCGATACGGTCAATTTGGCCGCCCGGCTTGAAGGCGCGAACAAAACGTATGGGACCAAATCCTTAATTACCGAGAGCGTATATAATGCCGTAAAAGATAGCTTCCTCTGCCGTGAAATAGATCTCATGACGGTCAAAGGAAAGACCCAACCGGTACGTATCTTTGAAGTATTGCAGGAATCGACGAAAGCGAACCGCAAACTTACGGAAATCAAGGAAGGTTTCGAACAAGGACTCGTCGCGTATCGTGCGAGAGATTGGGCTGAAGCAAAGAAGCTTTTTGCTTCAGTCGCGGAGACCTACAACGACGAACCAAGCGCCGTATATCTGCGCCGCGCGGAACTGTTTGAATTGAAACCACCCCCAGCGGAATGGGACGGCGTCTTCTCAATGACGGTCAAGTAAACTTCAATCCAGCGGTCTTAAAATAAAAAGGGGCTTATCCATTAAGCTTGGACAGCCCCTTTTTATTTTCAACGAGTGATTAACAAACCAATAACGTCAAAGTTCCGCGCGGCATTACCGAACGGAACTCTGCTAAA
Organism: Treponemataceae bacterium; assembly: GCA_041666155.1. Classification (GTDB taxonomy): domain Bacteria; phylum Spirochaetota; class Spirochaetia; order Treponematales; family Breznakiellaceae; genus SZUA-426. The sequence continues at coordinate 11,283 of JBAYHM010000093.1, read as the reverse complement.
ACAGTCTATTTCTTCCCGGCCGGAGCGGGAGCGCTTTCGGACTTCTCGATGGAAATAAGCTCCACCTCAAAAGTCAGAGTCTCATTCGGGCCGATCACGCCGCCTGCGCCTTCAGCGCCATACGCCAATGCGGAGGGAATGTAGAGCTTGTACTTGCTGCCCACGGTCATGAGCTGAATACCTTCGGTCCAGCCGGGGATTACCTTGTCCAGCGGAAAAACGGCAGGCTCACCGCGGTCTATGGAGCTGTCGAACTTCTTGCCGTCAAGGAGGGTACCCACGTAATTAACCTTAACCGTGTTCGCGGCAATCGGCTTAACGCCTTTTCCTTCCGTGATGACTTCGTACTGGAGACCGCTGGCGGTCGTTTTGACGCCTGCTTTCTTACCATTCTTGTCAAAGAAATCTTTTTCTTTCGCGGCGGACGCGACGGCCTTTTTCTCCATCGCCTGCGCGAGCGCGGCCTGGATCGTCTTGTTCGCTTCTTCGGGGGAAACCTTCGCTTTTTCCTTACCGAGCGCGTCTTTCATCCCGTCAAGGAACGCGTTGTAATCGAAGTCGATACCGGTCGGTTTCATACTTGTACCGATCGCGACGCCAAGCGCGTAGCCGACGTCTTTTTTGGAGGCCGGCTTAGTAACGGCGCTGTCTTTCGCGTCGTTTTTGGTTGCTTCTTGCGCTTTCGCTTTGCAAGAGACTAAGAGGAAAGATACTGCAAGTGCGGTTAGGATTAGTTTCTTCATACCCTGTCCATGCTTTCGTGATCGCGGCGTCGGAGAGACGGCCGGGTCCCCAACGGAACAAGCTTACAATAAAGCTTATTTATCGGAACGGCAAGCGGGGGGCGTGAAGAGCAGCGTGAAACGAGTACCGGCCTGGCGATCGATGGTAATGGTTCCGCCGAGCTGCGTCGTAAGGATACGTACGAGACCGAGACCGAAGCCGGCCATTGAGCGAGGATCTTCAGCCGGAGGCATGCCGACACCGTCGTCGGCGACTTCAATCTGGACTTTAGCGCCTACTTTATTTGCCGAGATGCTTATGATACCGCCGTCCTTACCGTCGAAAGCGTGCTTCATAGCGTTCGTCAAAATTTCATTTATAATAATACCGAGAGAAAACAAGGTACGCGCTTCCAAATCGAACTCTTCGAAACGCTGTACCAGACGCACGGAGGCGGCGTTGGGGAAATTGGCGACTATCTTTTCGATCAAGGGAGAGAGGTACAATTCGACATTCAAATTGCCGCTTGCCGGCGTTACGTAGAGCTTGGAATATAGCACCATCATGCTCTGCATGCGGCTACGCGCATCCAAAAGCGCGGACTTCGCCGCCGGGTCTGTTACACAGTCCGATTGGAGCGACAAAATGCCGGCCATCGTGCTCATATTATTCTTGATCCGATGATGTACCTCAGACAAGATAATATCTTTTTCTTCAAGGAGATTTTTGACGGTTTCCTCAGCGGCCTTCAGGTCACTGATATCGTGGAAGAGAAATAAACGACCTCTTGTGCGATGCTGTCCATCCAGGATGGGGGATATCGTCAGATCGTAGGTTTTCGTCACACTACCAACACCAAGCTCAATCTCTTCCGTAGAGGAGGTTCTATTCGCGTAATTACGAAAGAAATCGGCAAACCGTTCTTCCAGGGCATCTGCCGTCTCACCGATAAAATGCTTTCGATTCAATCCGAAAACTCCGGCGGCGGCGGCGTTGAAATCGACAATATGATCGCGCGTATCAAATACCATAACCAGGTCGACAATGTTTTCCATAATGGTGGAGCGCGCGACGAGAGCGACGCCGAACAGTCTGAAGCGCAACAACGCCATGACGTAGCAGATGCCGGTAATGACCAGCACCGTCGGCGCGAAACTGTAGCCTTTGATCGGCGTCAAACCAGCGCTGAAAAGGATATTGAGCAAAGCCGGAAGGAAAAGGCCCGAAAACAACAGAGCCGTGTTCCGTCGATGCAGCCCGCTGGCGCCGAAAAGCGGCAACATCATCACAATAGAAGCGAGCAATAGGCCGTTCCCATATATCGTGCTGATCCAGTAGATAAGGCCGCCCTTGTAATGCAGAACGGTAAGACTGCCGACCGTCTCCATTGTGAACGCAAACCGGAACAGGGTATGCCATGGACTAGTCATCGACGCGATCATCGATATAACTGGAATCGCGAACAGAAGGATCATATTGCGACGTGTAATCCACCTATCCTTGCCGCCGTATTCCAGTACGAGCAGGATGCTAAAAGGAGGGACCAGACGCGTAGGAATATACATGAGCATCGAAAGGAAAATACGAAGGGGTTCATAGGTGGCAAGGATACTGAAAGCGTAAATCAACGCCCAAAAAGCCGCGGAAATCATCATCCCGACAAAGGGACGAACCGCCGGAACATCAGGGAAACGCCGCGCGTACAAGGCAATTCCAAAACTGAACGCGGCAGCGATTATCAAGGGCCAAATGAAGGGTGTATATTGCATCCTACCAAAGTATGTTAACCGTCAAAACACCAGGCGTCAATGGACATTCTTGATAAATTGGACTCTATCGTAAAAAAACATAGTAAACTGTTGACTTTCCTCCAGTATGTAAAATACCGTATACTAGTTAGGACAATATTGTCACCCGGATATGGACACGGCAGGGCGACTCCTGAGTATAATCAAAACCGGGAAATTGAGCCGTTTCAAACACTTATACGCAAGGAGCTTTCTTATGAGAATGAAAAACAAGATTGCCTTGATCACCGGATCCGCCCAAGGCTTGGGTGCCGCCATCGCAAAACGTTTTGCAGAAGAAGGCACGACGGTCTTTATTTGCGACCTGAAAGCCGACATCGGCAACGCCACCGTCGCCGAAATTGAAAAAGCCGGTGGAAAAGCCTATTTTCAAGAGCTCGACGTCACCAAGGAAAAGAGCTGGGTTGAAGCGCTCGCGGCGGTTGTCGCCAAATGCGGACGGCTCGACGTCTTAGTCAACAACGCAGGAATTAATATCCGCGAGCCCATCGAGGAAATGAAAGAAGAAAGCCTGGATGCGATGCTTGCCGTCAACGTGAAAGGCCCCTTCATGGGTATCAAGCACACCATTCCTATTATGCGCAAAGGCGGCGGCGGTTCCATCATCAACATGTCGTCGATCTGTGGTCTGGTCGGACACAAGTACACCACGGAGGCATACACGGTAACCAAGGGCGCGGTGACGCTCATGACCAAGACAGTCGGCGTCCGCTACGCGAAAGACAACATCCGCTGCAACTCCATCCACCCCAGCACCGTGGATACCCCGCTGATGCAGGTCGTCTTCAAGGATCCCGCAAAAAAAGCCGAACGCCTGGGCGAAGTACCGCTCGGACGCCTAGCGACCGATCAGGACGTCGCGAACGCGGCTCTGTACCTCGCTTCCGATGAGGCGTCTTTCCTGAACGGCGTTTCCCTCCCCGTCGACGGCGGCCTCACCGCGTATTAAGCAAAGAATAGATCTCGGAAAATGAAAAGCGGCAGCCCCGGAGCTTCGCGCTCCCAGGCTGCCGCTTTTTGTAAAGAAAGATGTGACCGCGAAGGGCGCGAAGAAGTCAAAGGGGGAAGAGGGTACGGAGCGGCGATGTTTTCCCGCCAAACCTTCGTGGATCGCTGAGCGCAATCCGCGTGTGTCTCTTCTCCTCCCTTCCCTTCGCGTTCCTTCGCGACCTTGGCGGTAGATTTTTCTTCTTTAAATATCCTCAGTCAAACTGAAGGCCGCCGTTCTGGTCGATGATCTCGCCGGTGATGAAGCCCGCGAGCGGATTGGCCAAGAAACGGACCGTGTGCGCCACTTCCTCAGCTTCACAGAATCGTTTTACCGGAATTTTCTCCAACAGGACCTGCCGCTGCGCTTCGGTCAATTGGACCGTGATCATCGGGGTTTTCACGTACGCGGGCGCGATGCCGTTGACTGTGACGCCGTAGGCCGCAAGTTCCGCCGCGAGGCTGAAGGTGAGGGAAATGAGCGCGCCCTTTGAAACCGAGTACGCGGTGCCCGCGGTGATGCCGCCGGTTTTCGCCGCCAACGAGGTGATGTTGATGATGCGTCCCCATTTCTTCTTCTTCATATCTTCCATAAATGCGCGGGACAAATAGAAAGCGCCGTCCAGGTTCACGGCGAGTACTTTTTTCCATTCTTCGGGGGTGGTACCGACGGCCTTATTATTGGAGAGGATCCCGGCGTTGTTCACCAGTACATCCACACTACCCCACGCCGCCTTTATCTTGGTGACGGCGGCGTCAACGGAGGAAGGATCGCTGATGTCGCAAGCGACCGGCAGCGCGACGCCTTTGGACAGAGTGGCGCAATAGTCATCAAGTTTTTTTTGGTCCAAGTCCACGAACACGACGCGGTAGTCGTCATCGATGAGTCCCAGCGCAATCGCTTTACCCAATACACCCAACGCCCCGGTTACTAGAGCGACTTTCTTTTCTCCCATTGTTGCTCACCTCCGAAAAATGAAAACTCATTACAAAAAATCAATTAAAACATACTATGTATTATCTTAGAGTTTTACAAGAAGTCAAGGGAAACCGATGCCGCGAGTTGCGCGGGCGCGCGTATCGATGGTATCTTCGATCCACCCTATGGCCACCAAAGACGAGATCAAATATTATGCCTCTCTTAAGCAGAAGAAAGCGCGCGAAGAAAGCGGACTCTTCATCGCCGAAGGCCGCAAGATTGTCGCCGAAGGTCTGAAATCGCCCTGCGAATGCGCGCGATTGTTCGTGAAGGCGGGAACTCCGAAAAGTGATCCTGATGTAGCCTCTTTACTTGAAGGCTGGAGCTACGAAACACTCGGAGAGCTGGACTTTGACCGGATATCGGATACCGAAAACTCACAGGGCGTCATCGGGATTTTTGATTACCGAAAATTGATCATCCAAAAGCCGACCGCGGACCGGCTCATCGCCTTATTCGACTTGGCCGACCCACGGAACATGGGAACCATAACCCGCACCTGCGACTGGTTCGGCATAAAAGAACTCCTGATAGGCGAAACCTGCGTTGACCTTTTTAACCCGAAAACTATACGGTCAACGATGGGATCGATTTTCCATACGCGTTTTATCTTGTCTAAAAATCTGGTCGATGAGCTAGGTCGATACCGAGAAACATACAAAATAGTCACGGCCGACGTGGCGGGCACGGATTACCGGGCTTTTGATTACTCGGGAAAAGGCATCTACGTCTTCTCCAACGAGGCGCGCGGTCCCTCCGACGGGATACTCGCTGCTACGGATGAAGTAGTGACGATACCGGGAGGCGGAAAGGCGGAGTCCCTGAACGTGGCAAGCGCGGCCTCCATCATTGTCGCAAGGATATTCGGATGATAGAGCTCAAAGACATAGTTGAGGCGGCGGCGAAACTGCGCGGCGTGATACATGATACCCCGTTGTACCCGTCCGAAGTGTTCTCACGGGAAAACGACCAACACGTGTTCATCAAGCCGGAAAACCTGCAAGTCACCGGCGCGTTCAAAATCCGCGGAGCGTACAACAAGATAGCGCGCCTGGGCGCCGAAGACCGCCGGAAAGGACTTATCGCGTCCTCGGCGGGTAACCACGCGCAAGGTGTGGCGTACGCGTCGCAGCTTCTGGGCGCCGCGTCCGTCATCGTCATGCCTAAACCGACGCCGCTGATCAAAGTCGAGGCTACCCGAAAATACGGCGCGCAGGTGGTCCTCTTCGGCGACATGTACGACGAAGCCTACGAAGAAGCCCGGCGTTTGGAAAAGGAAAACGGCTACCTGTTCATCCATCCCTTCGACGATTGGGACGTCATGGCGGGTCAAGGCACCATCGGGCTGGAAATTCTGAACGATCTCCCCGATTGCGACATCATCCTCGTGCCGGTGGGTGGCGGTGGCCTCATCTCCGGCATCGCGGTCGCGGTCAAGGCGATGAATCCCAAGGTGAAAGTCATCGGCGTGGAACCGGAAGGCGCCCTCACGCTCAAGACATCGCTGGAAAAGGGAAAAGTCACGCGCCTGGATACGGTGCGAACCATCGCCGAAGGCGTCGCCGTCAGAACCGCAGGAGAGATGACGTTTGAAGTAGTCAAAAAATACGTCGACGACATCATCTCGGTTTCTGACTACGACCTGCAGGAATCCTTCCTGTTGCTGCTGGAAAAGCATAAACAGGTGGCCGAAAACGCGGGCGTACTCTCCTTGGCAGCACTGAAAAAACTGCCGCAAAAGGGGATGAAAGTCGTGAGCCTGGTCAGCGGAGGCAATATCGATGTGCTCACCATTTCCGCGATGATCAACCAGGGCCTGGTAAGCCGCGGCCGCATTTTCTGCTTCTCGGTTGAACTTACCGACAAGCCGGGAGAACTCCTCAAGATCACGACCCTCCTATCAAAATGCGGCGCCAACATCATCCAGCTGGACCATAATCGGTTTAAAAGCCTGGACCGCCTGACGAAAGTTCAATTGGAAGCAACGGTGGAAACCAACGGGTGGGACCACCTTGATGAAATCACGAAAGCGATGAAAGAAGGAGGGTTTGAAATTGTCAGAGTATATTAACACCGAAAAAGCGCCCGCGGCCATCGGCCCGTATTCCCAGGCGATCGTCGCCAAGGGAATGGTCTACTGTTCGGGGCAGATTCCCTTAGACCCGAAAACTCAAGCGATTGTTGAAGGCGGCATCAAGGAACAGACTCAACGCGTCCTTGAGAACTTGAAAGCCGTCCTTTCGGCCGCCGGCTCTTCTTTGGAAAAAGCGGTGAAGACCACCGTTTACTTGAGCGACATGGCGGACTTCGCCGATATGAACGCGATTTACGGCCAATATTTCACAGGGAAACCCGCACGTGTTACGGTCGCGGTCAAAGGACTACCGAAAAGCGCGCTGGTGGAGATAGACTGCATCGCGGAAAATTGAGCTTTTTTCAAAAGTCGGTTACTTTTGAAAAAAGCTCTTACAGTATTTTCGCGCTCGCTCTTAATTATTGACATTAACTCAAATGCGAAAATACTGTTTTACATCAATGGTTGGACATTCAAAACTTGAAGAGTTTTGAATGTCATATCAATTATTAGGTGTAACTTGATCTGATGAAATTTGTTGACCTGTTTATGGGAGAAGCAATGCGCCGGAATCGGATATCGATGTTGCTTCTCCTGATGCTCGCGGTTGTTTTTTGCTCTTTCGCTGAAGAACAGTTAATTTCCGCCTTGACTTGGCTCAACGAGCAAGACCGAAGCGCTCTGCTGGAAAAAAGAGAGCTTCGCTATATCGCGGATAGATATGACCAATTGCCGATTTGGAAAAACAGCCCCTACAACGCGAATGTCGCCAAATTGTTCGACGGAAAACCCTCGACCATCGCGGCCGAGGGTTTATTTTTGATTGATATTCCCGAAAATGCCCTGATGCTCGGCCCCGACTTTCTGATGTATTGCATAACCGCGGTCAGTACCTTGAAGGGTTTGCAGTTCTTTTATGAACCCACGAAGACGACGTATCCGTTTATTATCGACGCCTATCGGGTAGGCAAAACCGATAAGAACGCGCGGCTGCCCGATCCGCCCTATACCGGCGCGCCGGAAAGGGGAAGCTTCATCATGTACCAAAGAGAAGCCAATACCGGCGACGGGTTCTCCATATTTGAATTTATACGAAAACCTGAAGGAATCGAGATCAATCAAATGAACCTTACGCCCCTGAATCTTGGAATACTCCAGCTGATCGGGCCACGCGATATGCTGACCCACATTCGCATCACGCAGGTCGGCAAACAGCTCTTGTTCTACAGCATTGTAGAAGCCAATACCATCCAATTCTTCGGACTGGAAAAAACTAAAGCGTATTCGCTCTACAACCGAATGAAAGCCATCGCGGCCTGGTTTTCCGGAAATCTATACATCCTTTCAGCGGAACGCTCGTAAAGCTACTAAAATAGGAATCATTCTTTACTTTCAAAACCGCGCGCACTATATTACCAATATGTTGGTAAGTATTACACCATGAGTCACGAATCGGACCACACCCAAGCGAAGGAACGGCTGCTTGACACGGCTGAAAATCTATTCGCGCGCAAGGGCTTCGTCGCGACAACGCTCCGCGACATCTCCACTGAGCTTGGACTGACGCACGCCTCTTTGTACTACCATTTTCCCGGCGGCAAGGAAGACTTGTTCGCGGCGGTCATGGAACGGAACATTCTCCGGCACGGAGCGGGGCTCGCCGCGGCGATCACTGAAGCGGGGTCCGACCTGCGCGCGCGAAGCCGGGGCGCGGCCGCCTGGCTCTTGTCGCAACCGCCCATCGACCTGATCCGGATGACCGAAGCGGATATGCCCGCGCTCCCGGAAAGCGTCGCACGCAAGCTCATGGACCTAGTCTACCGGGAATTGATCATCAGACTGCGGAGCGTGTTCGAAGCAGCGGTCCGTTCAGGCGCGATATCAGCTTCCACCGACTCGGGGCTCGTGGCAGGAGCATTCATCGGTTTGGTGGAGAGCCTCCATTCGGTTCCTTTTTTTGCCGTCAAGAATACTCGCGGTGATATGGCAAACGAACTAATCGATATACTTCTTAAAGGACTCGATTACGCAGGGGGAGGAACGAAATGAACGTCGTAGAGCTGGAAAACGTCAAAAAACACTATATGCTCGGCCAGACCCGCGTCGACGCGCTGCGGGGCGTATCGCTGTCCATAGCTCAAGGTGAATTTCTGGCTATCGCGGGCCCTTCGGGATCGGGGAAAAGCACGATGCTGAACATGTTCGGCTGCATCGACATACCGTCGGAAGGCACGGTGCGCATCGACGGGACCGAAACCGAGCGAATGAGCGACAAGGAACTTACCCGCTATCGTAGAACCAAAATCAGCTTCATTTTCCAGTCCTTCAACCTCATTCCCGTGCTCAACGTGTATGAAAACATCGAATTCCCGCTCCTCTTGCAGAAAGCGATAGGGAAAACCGAACGTCACCAGCGCGTGATGAAAGCGATTGAGGAAGTGGGCCTTTTGGACCGGATGAAGAACAAGAGCGCGGAACTTTCAGGCGGTCAACGGCAGCGCGTCGCGATTGCCCGGGCGCTGGTGACAAAACCGCTGGTGGTCCTGGCCGACGAGCCGACGGCGAACCTGGACTCCGCGACGGGAAAACGGATCGTGGAGCTCATGCGTCAGATAAATGAGACCGACAAGACGACCTTCATTTTTTCCACTCACGACGCCCACATCATGAAAGAAGCAAAACGAGTCGTCCACATCATGGACGGGATGATCGCGGACCAGGGCGACGAGACGGAGGGATGAGTCAATGCTGACCTTCAAACTGGCGTTCCGAACTCTTATGAAGCGGAAGGGGCGCATGGCGCTCATCGGCATTTTGGTCGCCTTCGGAACCTTCCTCATCGTTTTCGGCGGAATCTTCGCCTCTTCGGCCGCGCAGGCCTCCCGCGCGGCGATAATCGGAAACTTCACCGGGGATTTCATCGTCTACTCCGCGAAATCCAAGGAGCTGCCCTCTCCGTTCGCGTTCAACACTCCGCTGCCGAAAATAGGCGACGCGGAAAAAGTCGCCGCGGCACTTGATACGTTTCCCGAAATTGAGGCCTACGCGTTCTACGCGCAGAACTACGGGATAGTGCAGGTGGAGCGTAACGGAAAGAAGTTGGATCTGCCGTTCATCTTCTACGCGGTAGAACCCAAGCCCTACCAGGCGGTGTTCTCCAACGTCAAAGTGGAGGACGGCAGCTTTTTCGGCAACGGCCTTGCCTCAGGACAGTCAAACGGAAAGACGGAAGGCATCAAAAAGGGCATCCTCATAAGTCGGTATCAGAACGAGCAGTACCTGAAAAACTACGGAGTAACCCTAAAAGTCGGCGAGGCCGTAACGCTCCTGGGCGTTACCGAAGGCGGTGTAAATACCGCACGGTCCACGCTCCTGGGGCTCTTCGAACCTCTCCATTTCAAGAGCGTCTTCGATTACATCAATTTCGTCGATTCGGAAACCTATTCTTCTCTATACAATTTCACCGGGGTTGAAGCATTGCCGACGGCCTTCAACGAACGGCTCGCCGCCGCGTCGGCCGATGAATCCAGCCTGTTCGCGCTGGCCGGGGATGCCGCTTTCGGGAAACTCGACCTTGGCTCTCTCAAGAGCCAAGCACTTTCGGGCTTCACCATGGTCGCCGTAAAGCTCAAAGACCACTCCAAAGCGGACACGGTGATGGCAAAATTGGCTAAGAGAAGCGATCTGGGAGTCAAAACCGCGCGCTGGGACGTTGCTTCCGGTTTCTACGCGCAAATCGCCTCCGCTCTCCAGGCTTTCATATTCCTGGCAACTGGGCTCGTCTTCCTGGTAGTCACGATGATTTTCATGAATACGCTCATCATCAACGTGGTGGAACGTACCGCTGAGATAGGGACGATGCGCGCCATAGGCGCGGATAAGTCCTTCGTGCGCGGCGTGTTCCTCGCGGAAACCCTGATTCTGAACGTATCAGCGTCGTTGGCGGCCATGGCCATCACCGCGGTGCCGCTGGCTCTTGCGGGCGGAAAAGGCTTTCCATTGCCGGAAACGGTATCCCAATTTCTGATCGGAGGCGGCCCGCTGGCCCTCAAGCTGGAAGTCGGCCCGTTCTTAGTCGCGATCGGCATAGTCGTGTTGGTATCGATACTCGCCACCATATATCCGGTCAGCGTCGCGACCTCGATCACGCCGCTCAAGGCGATGAGCGACAGGTAGGGGGTAACCATGGGGCATTTCATCGCGTTAGCTTTCAAGAACGTCTTCCGCCAAAAAAAGAGAAGTTTCACCCTCGGGGTGAACTACTCCGTCGTCGCTTTCATCCTTGTGCTGCTCATGTCGTTTTCACGCGGCGCAACGAAAAACATTTCCGAAAGCTTGGTTAAATCCACGGCGGGACATATCACGATCACCGGCCAATTCGCAAAAGGCGGGAAGATATTCAACGGCCTTTTGCGCACGGATGAAATACTGGAGGGAGTTAAAAAGACCTTCGGAGACGAGGCCAGGACGGTTGTCCGCTACGCGGCCAGATCGACCGTCTACTTCGGCGGACTTTCAAAACGTTTGTCGTTCACCGGCATCGATACGACTACCGACGAGACCTTCAAATCGCAGTCCACCTTCATCTCGGGGTCCTGGGCGGACTTTGCCGCCGATCCGAACGGAGTGGCGATTCCCGCGGATTCGGCGGAATATTTCGGCCTGAAGGCAGGGGACGAAATCGTCCTGTCCGTGCGGACGCGCTACGGCGC
>JBAYHM010000092.1:0-14641 GCA_041666155.1 Treponemataceae bacterium | reverse complement strand
AGTCCGGGGCTATAACGCGCGGCAAAAAATTACCTTTTGAACTATACTGACAACAACGGAGGCTCAGTATGGCCGAACGGAAAATCGAACGGGTTTTGCGCGGGACCGAGACGCGGGACGGCGCCGGTGTTCGTTTGCTGCGAGTGTTCGCCAATCGTGAAGCCTCGCTTTTTGATCCTTTCCTGCTGTTTGACGCCTTCGGTTCGGACGATCCCGACGATTACTTGGCCGGTTTTCCGTGGCATCCGCATCGCGGCATAGAAACGGTCACCTTCATGCGGGAAGGTGATGTCGCCCACGGCGATTCTCTGGGCAATTCCGGCGTAATCGGTCCCGGCGACCTCCAGTGGATGTCGGCCGGTTCGGGCATCATCCACCAGGAAATGCCGCAGGAGTCTCCCAAAGGTGTCCACGGTTTCCAGCTCTGGGTGAACCTCCCACGCGCCGAAAAAATGCGCGATCCGGCCTATCGCGACGCGAAAGCCTCTGAGATTCCCTCCGTTCTTGTCACCGGCGGCGAAATCCGTCCGATAGCCGGCAGCTTTGACGGCGTTCAAGGACCCTTAACCGGCATCGCTCGTGATCCGGCCTATTTTGATGCCCACCTTGAGGCGAGCGCAACCGTATCTATCCCGACGCCCGTCGCGCACACGGCCTTCGCGTATGTGTACCAGGGCGAACTCGGCTCGGTAGATGGCGCGGTGTCCTATGGTCCCGGCTCTTGCCTGCTGTTCGGCCCGGGAGACGCCGCTGTCCTTTCGGCCGGACCCGACGGCGCACGTTTCGTGTTCGCGCACGCATTGCCGCTCCACGAGCCGATAGCCTGGGGCGGCCCCATCGTCATGAATACCCGTGAGGAATTGGAGCAGGCCTACGAAGAGCTGGACAAGGGGACGTTCGTGAGGAAACGGGGTAGGATGAACTGAGGGGTGATGAAAAAAAGTGATTTTCAAAAGAATATACCAAGAAAAACGATAAACTACCTGACGCGTCTTTTTATCGATGTTAAGATCCTTACACTGTTTCCCGTGAAGGAAGGAGGTGAGAATCCTCCGCGAGCCCGTCACTGTGTTCGGAAATGGATCGGCAAGGGGCGCCGCCGAAAGGCCGCGGCCAAGCCACTGGCGTCGATAAATCGATGCCGGGAAGGCGCCGGTCATGAAATCCGTTAGTCAGGATATTTCGGGGGAAACCAATTTACGTTCGGCTTCGAGGATAGAGCCGGTCGGAATTCGTGTTTTCCCTCCCCAAGAAAACCGATAAGCCGCCCCGCTCTTTTTCGCGTTCGCCGCGAAGAGGAGAATCATCCATGACAGTTTCCAAACGATTAAAAGGCAGCTCCGCGTTAGTCGCGGTGCTGATCGCCGCCCTGACCTTCGCCTCCTGCAGCGCCATCGGCGATCTGCTCGGAACCAATTCGGCATCGACGCCCGTGAACGGCGTCAGTCTGAATAAAACGAGTACCTCAATCTTTGTCGGCGGTTCCGAGACCTTGTCGGCGACTCTAACCCCGGTGGGCGCGACGAACAGAACCGTAACCTGGACGAGTTCCGACACGGCCGTGGCGACAGTGTCCGCCGGTATGGTAACCGGCGTTTCGGCGGGAACCGCAACTATTACGGTGACTACTCAGGACGGTGGCTATTCGGCTGCCTGTTCGGTCGCAGTCGCGGTGCCGGACATCGAGATAGCGGGGACGTGGTTGGATAACGATTTCGGAACGACGCTACTTACCATAACCAATACATCTTATTCGGTTGACGACACCACAAGTTACAATTGGGACTATACCTGCGAGATTGTAAAATACAGTAATGATGGTTTTAACGCAGGGGATTCGGGTGCTGGTGATTGCGGATACGCTGTGGTGAAATTTACCGTTCACCCGAACAGCCCCTCTTCCGTCGGGAAATATACGGTTCTCCGCTGGAAGAGCCTAGTGAATGTATCGGGGTCCACGACAGTGTATACTTGTGAAGGATATGGGACCTATTTCGATACGGCTGCCGAAGCCGAGGCTGGAGCAAACTCCGCGGGGGGATATTTTTCCTGGTATTCCCAGTCCACCAAGCAATAAGCCATGAGATTCCACGCTTTCGCGCTAGTTCCGATTCTCGCCGCGGTCTGCTTCGCGGCCTGTACGCCCGGAACCGCGGGAGCGCCCCTTCCGGGGGACGCCGACTACGTGCCTTCCGGATGGGTTGCGCCTTCCCTTTCGTATAGCATAAGTCAGTATCTTCCTACAAAAGTCGTGGAATATACGCAGGCGCCGGGTGTTCATGCGCGCAACACCACGTTCCGCATTTCCGGGAACCAGGCTAAGGTGTTGGACTTCCCGGACGGCGGCGGGACGGTTGCGCCGAACAACGCGGCGCTCGTGTCGCTCGGGATGGCCGGCGGCTATGTCGTGCTTGAGTTCGATCCGCCGCTGGAGAACTATGCCGCCGCCGCCGACTTCATCGTCTACGGGAACGCGTATTACAATGGCGGTATTCGGGAAAAACTATGGCAGGAACCGGGTGCCGTGTGGGTGATGGCCGACGCGAACGGCAACGGTTTGCCCGATGACGATTGGTATCTCCTGGCCCCCGCGTACAAAAACTCCGAAACCGACGCGTGGACTCCTTTGGTCGATTCCTCATCGGTCTTATCAACGCTTTCGTACGATAAAGCGGTTGTAACAAAAGCGGGAACCGCAGACGAGCGCGCTTCCTGGTGGCCGGAAGAGGCCGACGGCGAAAGCACGCTCACCTTTACGGACGTGCTGCTTCTGCCCGACTCGCTCTATTCGTTAGGCGGTTCTTCCTTAATTCCGCGTGGTCTTGCCGACAGCGCTCCATCGCTCATCCGAGGCGATCTGTCCGGCACCGGAAGCCTGAATACGTCGGGAAGTGATGACGATACGACCAACGGCGACGACGACTATCCGGGCATCGATCCGGTCTATTTTTATACGGTCGCCGATGAGCCGGGGGACCGCGATATCGCGGCGAAAAGCGGCGGCGGCGCGGCGATGGATATCGCTTGGGCGGTGAATCCCGCGGCTTCTTTCTCCGCGGTTACGCTTGGCTCGGTGCGCTGGGTGAAGATCGTCTCCGGGACGACGCTGGAGAACGCCACCGGTGATTATTCTACGGAAATCGATGCCGTGGTTCGGGCTTTGAAGCCGTGAAAAAAGGCGTTTTTCCGATACTGGTCGTAATCTTCGGTCTCTGGGTTTCGGCATTTTCTCCTTACGCGGAAGAAACAGAGCCTGGCCTTTCTTTCACGGTGGAAGAAGATCGGCTGCCCGAAGAACCCGACACGGGTACCAAAGCCGATTTCAGCGCAAGCATCGGCAAGGAAGATATTGCGCGCTACGCTCCGGTGAGTTTGGCCCAGGTGCTGGAACTTGCGCCGGGGGTGCAGGTCACGCATACCGGCACCGACGCGGAAGGCGCGTACGTCTCCGTGCGCGGTTCGTCGCCGGAACAGGTGCTGGTGCTGTTAAACGGCAAGCGCCTCAATTCCGCCCAAGGCGGCGGCGTGGATCTTTCAAGCATCGATCCCGAATCGATCGAACGCATTGAGGTTCTTCGGGGCGGGGCGTCGGCCCGCTACGGGGAGAACGCGCTCGGCGGCGTGGTCAACATCATTACCCGCAAAGCGAAGAAAGCGGCGGGCGGCGGCGCCTATCTCCAATACGGCTCCTGGCAGACGGTGAAGGCGGGCGCGAACCTTGAAGGCGTGACGAAAGACGGCTCCGCCGACGGGTATCTATCCCTTTCCGGACTGTACAGCGAAGGCGCTTTCGGCTACGCGAGCGTCGACGGTTCGGGCGGTTCGACCGTCAGGACAAACGCCGATGTGCGCGCGGGTGATTTCTACGGCACCGCGAACTTCTATCCGAACGATTACCTGATTTTGAAAGGCGTTCTTTCCGGACGGTTAGATGAAAAAGGCGTACCCGGTATTCCTCAATTTCCGACGACAAGCGCGCGCATGGCGGACCAGCAGGCTTCCGGCAGTTTTGACGCTGAATGGGAGCGCGACGCGTTACGGGCGATTACCGGCCTTTCAGCCTCTTTCCACCAACGCCGCTACGTTGACCCGGATTATTCCCTTGGCGCCCAGGACGATACGCACGCGAACCTTGCCGTTCAGTCGGATTCCGAAGGTCGCTTGACGTTCGCTGCGCCGTGGGCCGCTCGATCGCCGACCGACGAGGGTGTTGAAGGATCCATTGCCGCGAACGCGGTGTTCCGCTTCGACGCGCTGCGGTCCACGGCGCTGATCCGCGACAACGGCCTGGAAGAAGGCTCAGGCGACATTCTTCGCTACCAGGGTTCCGCCGCTCTGCGTTCCCAGTTGCCCCTCATCGATCTACCCTTTCTTTCCGTCCGGCCAGTACTATACCCCTCCGCGCGTTTCGACGCGTCGTTCACCGACGACAAGGCCGGCGGCAGCGTTTCCAACTCCTCGGCTTTTACGTGGCAGACGGGAATAGTCTTCCCGTGGAAAACCTGGAACCTTAAAGCGAATGCCGGAACCAGCTATCGCTCCCCATCCTTCGACGACCTTTTCTGGCCGTCCACCGCCTTCGCTGCGGGCAACCCAAGTCTCAAACCCGAGCGCGCGTTCGCCTGGGACGTGGGCATCGAACTTACCCCGAATAAAACGCTCCGCCTTGAGTGTTCCTATTTTGATCGCTTCGTCTCGGACCTGATCGTGTGGACTCCCGGCGCGGGCGGTCAATGGCGGCCTTCCAACGTTGACAGCGCGCGCGTGCGCGGCGTGGAGTTCCTGGGGCGCTGGACCGTGCCCTTTGAATCGATTAAATCCGACGGCGTTCTGGAAGGCACCGTCTCCTGGCTTGATCCGCGGAACACGACGGTTGGTTCGGTGAGCGAAGGGAAACTGCTCCCGGGAAAAGCACCGTTAACCGCTTCCGCCTCCGTCGAGCTGCGGCGGAAGGAAGGCCATTTTTTCCGGGCAGAAGCGGCGTACACGAGCCTGCGGTACATCACCGCGCAAAATACGAAAGCTCTTGATCCCTCTCTCGTGTTCAACCTCGGAGTCGGTCTCAAGCTCGGGAAAAACGGGAAGTTCATCGGAAGACTGGAAAATATTTTCGACCAAATCTATTTCGATCTGCGCGATTATCCCGTACCCGGCCGGCAGTTCAGCGTGAGGACGAGTTATGAGTGGTAAACGCTTGTTTTTTTCGTGGTGCATCTTCGCCACCCTAATCGCGTCGTCGTTCTCTTCCTGCGAAATGCCTTCCGCCGTGACTTCCGCCCGCTCGGTTCCCGCCCTACCGCGAGCCGTCTATATCGTCAATAGTTTGGCCGAGACGGTCTCCGTGCTTGATCCGGCGACGAAGACGCTGTACTCCGACGTCATCCTCACGGGGAAATATCCGAACGCCGTCGTTCCTTGGGATGGGAATCTGTATGTGGTCAATTCGGGCGACAACAACGTCCAAGTTTACCGCGAGGCGGATTATTCGCTACTGAAGACGATAGCGCTCGGATCGAACAGGAATCCATGGACGATCATCATCGATTCGGATCGGAATAAGGGCTATGTCCCCAACTTCATGAAGGGCACCGTTTCGGTAATCGACCTGGGGACCTACGCGGTAATTAAAGAAATAACGGTTGGGGCCGGTCCCGAGGGCGGCTGCTACCTGAACGGCCGCGTGTACGTGGGCAACACCGCGTACAGCAGCGGCACCGGTAAATTCGCCGAAGGGAAGATTTCGGTGATAGATACCACGACCGACGCGGTCGTCGCGACGGTGTCGGTGGAAGCCGCCGGCTGGACCAGCGCCGAAAACGGCGCCAATCCGCAATCTTTGATCGCTCTTCCCTCGCTCAACCAAGTCCACGTGGTCTGCACGGGCGTGAACGGAGGGACCGGGAGCGACGACGGCGAAGTCGTCGTGCTGGACGTCTCATCGGCCGCTCCCGTCGTCTCCGGGCGCCTGCCGATAGGCGGCTCTCCGGTCGTTTCGGCCGACGGCGCGAATACAGCGTCCGGCCTTGTATATCTGGCGGGCGTCGGCGGAATTACAACGTACGCCGCTAGTCCGCTTGTTGTCGATCACCCGTCGTCCGCTTATTTGTTCGACGCGACTTCAAGCGGCTTCCTTTCAGGCGCCGCCTATGATTCGGTCAACGGTGTTCTGGTGGTAACCGATTACAACAACGACAACATCCTTATTATCGATCCCGGCAGCGGCGCGGTTTTAAAAACGATCAGAGGTTCGGACGGGCCGCAGACGCCGGTTATTTTTTCGTAGCCGCCGGGACTTCCGCTTTGCGCGGGCCCCAAATAAAACCGGAAATGACCGAGCTCGGGACGCTTTCTTCCGCGCGGAATTCGCGGACCGGCAGGAAGCGTCGGTCTTGCAGGGTGTAGGTCAAGACGCTGCCGTTTTCGGGAGAGACGATCCAATATTCGCGGACACCGTGCGCTTCGTAGAGGTCTCGTTTTCTGGTGAGGTCTTTGTTGGCGGTGGAATCTGAAAGAATTTCAGCGATGAAATCCGGGGCGCCCCGTATCCCTTCTTCCGCCAGTTTCGAAGGATCGCAGACGACCAGTACGTCGGGTTGCACGACTGTATCTTCGATATCGTCCCCTTGGTCGGCTAAAGGAGACAAAAAAACATCGATAGGGGATATGTACGGCTCGCACGGTTTGTCCGAAAGGAAGGAACAAAGCCCATGATAGAGGCTGCCGGCTAGTTTTTGGTGCTTGCGCGTCGGCGCCGGACTCATGGCGAACGCTTCGCCGTTGATCAGTTCCCAGCGTTGATCGTCGTCCCATGAAAGATAGTCGGCGACGGTATAGCGAACCGTCTGTTTGAGCGCGTTGTTCCCTGAAACGGACGGACCGGGCATTATGATCACCTCAGAAATAAGATTTTCGTGGTACTCATAGTGTAAGTTACCGCTTCCCTCGCCGTCAATCAGGCGGGCGCCGCGCGGGAAGCCCGTTTAATTCAACCGATATTCGATGGCTACGCGCGTGCGGAAAGGGTCTCCGTAGGTCCCGGTGAGGGGAAATAAGCCGCGCAGCAGCTTGAGAGCCGCCTCGTCCAAAAGACCGTTGCCGGAAGGACCGATGAGTTCACAGGCCAACAACGCGCCCGCGCTGTTCACCGCGATCTCCACTTCCACCCGGCCTTCAATGCCGCGCTTCCGCGCTTGCGGCGGGTATTTTAAGTTTCGTTTGACTGCCTCATTGAGGATGGCCAAAGATGAGGCTCTGATCGGTCGGTCGGCGCCGTCTGAAATAGCATCGTTCGTTCCCGCGGCGGCAATTGCCGAGGAAGCGCTTGCCGTCGCGACTGTCGGTTGCCGCGGCACCGCCGCCGCGATCGATTCGGGTAGCGCCGGCGATTCGGCGGGGAGAGGAACATGCTCAATCGGCACGACGGACGCGAGTTCCGCGGGTGGCGTCGCGGGGGGCAACGGCGGCGTTGTCGTTTTAGCGACCGGCGTTTGGTCGGCGGCTTGTTCCTGTACCGGCTGGATCTTTTGACGAACGGGGATCGTCGGAATCATTTTGGGTCGTATCGCGGGTGCAACGTCCCGGCCTAGGTCCAAGTTCACCACGACGTCGGGAAGTCGCCGGGACGCTACGCTAGCAGGGACTGCATGGTTCAAGAAAAGCGCGGAGGCGGCGCAGATCGCCATCCAGAACAGTCCGCTTATCGTGATCGCGTTCATCATTCGACGCTTGCTTTGATCGACTCTTATAGACGCGCGCGCCTTTCCCGTTCGACTTTCGATCGATTGAACGTGAGCAGTCCGTTCGCGCGAAGCGAAGGGTACAGGTATGGTCGTGTCAGTCGTGACGATAACGTTCCCCCGAGAATCCCCGAGGAAAAAGGCGGAATACGGACGAGCGGGTATGAATCGACTCGAACCGACCTCCCTTCTTCCGAGGGTTTCGGCTGATGTGTCGAAGATCGTCTCCCGGCTTCCGGATCAACTGAAACGCGACGCCTTCTCGCGACTATTTCAAGTCGCAATGGCTTATCCGCGCCGTAGGCGCTTCGTCGTATTCATCCCCGGTTACGGTGGCGGGACCGCCGCGGAATTTAACCGCGTTCCGAATCCTCAAACACTAGCTTAAAATTATAACAACACTTGTACGCGCCGTCAATGCGGGGTTTTGAAGAGTAGATACTAGTATATTAGTGTGGTAGTATCGATGAAATCGAGGTTTACGGCGATGAGAATGAGTTTTCGGTGGTTCGGTTCGGGCTTTGATCCCATCCCTTTGAAGCATATCCGTCAGATTCCCGGTGTGGAAGGAGTCGTCACGACGCTGTACGATATGAAGCCGGGCGAACAGTGGCCGGTGGAGCGGATCCGCGCCGTAAAAGCGGAAGTCGCGGCCGCGGGCCTGCGGATTTCCGGCATCGAGAGCGTGAACATCCATGACTCGATCAAAGCGGGGCTTCCCGAACGCGACAAGCACATCGAAACCTACATCGAAACTATCAAGCGGCTCGGTGAGGCGGGCATCGACCTCGTCTGCTACAATTTTATGCCGGTTTTCGATTGGACCCGCAGCGATCTCGCGAAAGTCCGCCCCGACGGCGCGACGGTCTTCGCCTACGACCAGGCCGAAATCGATAAGATAGATCCAACCAAAATGTTCGATAAGATGAAGGCCGGCGCGGGCGGCTTCGCGCTTCCCGGCTGGGAACCGGAGCGGTTGGCGAAGATCGGCGAACTTTTCCGCGTCTACCGGGACGTGGATGAAGAAGCGCTTTTCGCCAACCTCAAGTATTTCCTTCAGGCGGTGATGCCGACCTGCGAAAAGTACAACCTCAAACTGGCGATTCATCCGGACGACCCGGCCTGGCCCGTGTTCGGTCTGCCGCGCATCGCGACGAGCAAGGAACGGCTGCTGCGCATTGTCGGCTTAGTTGATAGTCCGTACAGCGGCGTCACGCTGTGCACGGGATCGCTCGGATCGAATCCCGAAAACGATATTCCCGATACGATCCGCTCCCTGAAAGGCAAGATACATTTCGCGCACGTGCGCAACGTGAAGCACCGCGGTCCGGGAGTCTTCGAGGAATCCGCGCACCTTTCGGTGGACGGCTCGCTAGACATGTTCGCCATCATGCTCGCTCTGCATGACATCGGCTTCACCGGGCCGATTCGTCCCGACCACGGCCGCGACATCTGGGGTGAGAAGGGGATGCCGGGTTACGGCCTCTACGATCGCGCTCTGGGCATCGCGTACCTGAACGGACTCTCGGAAGCGATCGCGAAGATGAAAAAAAGCGGGTAATCCGATATGGTTGCCGGTGCGGGAGATCGTATGCGTTCTACAACATCCCCTTACGATAAAACGATTTCTCACACTATCGGAAACGGTGTTTATTTTTCCCTCCGCAAAAATATCGTCAACCTGAACCTGAAGCCCGGCGAGTCGCTCAACGTAAAAAACATCGCGGAGAAACTGAACGTCAGCAGGACTCCGGTTCGGGACGCGTTTATCACGCTGGAGAAGGAAGGGCTTGTCGACGTGTTTCCCCAGAAGGGGACGAGCGTTTCCAAAATCGATCTCAAGCGGGTAGACGAGGAGAAATTCATCCGGGAAAGTCTTGAGGAAAAAGCGATCGCCTTGTTCATGCGCGGTCGCACTCCGGCTTTGGTTTCGCGTCTCTGGAGCAACTTGGCGCTTCAGCGGGAATGCGAGGGGGGCGGCGATTTTTTGAGGTTTCTTGATTTAGACGATGAATTCCACGGTTCAATTTTTCTTTCCGCCGGTAAAGAGATGAGCTGGAATATTGTACGGAATATGTCCGGCCACTATAGGCGCGTTCGGCTTATGTCACTTTGGGGCCGCGGCAACCTGTCTCGCGTATTGGGTCAGCATGAGGCTCTCCTGAAAAGCATCGAATCGGATGACCTGAATTCGGTCATCTTGAATCTGCGGGACCACATAACGGAGATTGTCGGCGACGAATCAAGTCTCATAAGCGCCTATCCCGATTATTTCAAACAGGATGCGAGCGAGGATTTCCTTATGAAGGATTTCTTAAGTACGATGTAGAACTACGGAGAAAGACGATGAAAGCATTGAAGGGAAAAGTTATCGCGATCACCGGCGGCGGCGGCATTCTGTGCGGAGCCATAGCCGAGGGCTTGGCGAAGGAAGGGGCGGCGATCGCCGTGTTGAATCGGACGCCCGAAAAAGGAGAAAGGGTCGCGAAGCGCATCGTCGATGCGGGCGGCGCGGCGAAGGCGTTCTCTTGCGACGTGCTGGTCAAGGCCGATCTTATCCGCGCGAAGGCGGAAGTGGAGGCGGCTTTCGGCGGCTACGATATCCTGATCAACGGCGCGGGCGGCAACGATCCGCGAGGCGCGACGCAGACGGAGATCTGGAAGGGTGATGCCGAGGCGGCGCTCTCTGGTCCCGCCGGCAGTTTCTTCGCCATCCAGGAAGCGGGTATCCGCGCCGTGTTCGACATGAACTTCGTCGGCGCGTTCCTGACTACCCAGGTATTCGCCCCCGGCTTGATGGGGCGTGCCGGTGCTTCGATCATCAACGTTTCTTCAATGGGCGCGTTCAGCCCCATGACCAAGGGTGTCGCGTATTGCGCGGCCAAGGCGGCGGTCAACAACTTCACCCAGTGGGTGGCCGTTCACTTCGCCGAATCGGGCATTCGCGTAAACGCGATAGCTCCCGGCTTCTTTACCACCGACCAGAACCGTAAACTGCTCTGGAACGATGATGGCACTCCGACCGACCGCACGAAGAAAATCCTTGACCACACGCCGATGCGCCGTCTCGGAGAACCCGGCGACCTGGTCGGTACGGTTCGCTGGCTCTGCGACGAGACGGCCTCCGGCTTCGTGACCGGAGCCGTCATCCCGATCGACGGCGGCTTTATGGCTTACTCGGGCGTGTAGAAAACCGGGCGCGGCGCTCGGAGCTCGATTATTCCAGCTTCACGGCGCGCTTTACGCGGTTCCTCGATCCCTTGAGACTATTTCTCGGTTAACGCGACGGCCCATCTCGGATGCTTCAGTACGTCCGGATTGGCTATATTGGCGGGCAGGTTTCCTTCGGAGAGTTCCACGGCCCTTTCCGCTCCGGCCACGGCCATTCGGAGCACGCATTCCTCCGTGAGGGCGGCCGAATGAGGCGTGAGGATAACGTTCGGGAGCTTCAGCAGCGGGTTGTCCCTCTTTGGCGGTTCGTCCTCAAAGACGTCCAGGCCAGCGCCCGCGATGTTTCCCGTTTCCAGCGCTTCCGCCAGCGCCGCCTCGTCGATGATCCCCCCGCGCGACGTGTTGATTATGAAGGCGGTCTTTTTCATCTTCCCGAGCAGCCGTTTTCCCACCAAGCCCGCGGCTTCAGGGACGAAAGGAATATGAATCGTGATCGCGTCGGCTTGGGAGAACAGCGTATCCAGATCGCGGAATTCGACCCAGGACGAAAGACTTTTTTTTGCGTCATCCGGGAGAAAATCATCGTTGGCGAGTATCTTCATGTCGAAGACGTCGCGACAGGCTTTCGCGGTCAGCGACCCGATGCGGCCGAACCCGAGAACGCCTAGGGTTTTGCCCCGCAGGTCTCGCGGTAGATTCTTGTAGCGGATGGCGAAATTACCGCCGCGGACTTCCCGGTCCATGAGGAAGAGCTGTTTTGACAGGGCCAGAAGGAGGGCAAGGCAGTGTTCCGATACGCTGGTCGTGTTTGCTCCGAGACTCGACGTTACGAGTATGCCGCGTTCGGTCGCCGCCTTTAGGTCCACGTTGTCTACGCCGGCGCCGGTGCGTGAAATCATTAGGAGCTCGTCGGCGTCTTTGAGGAGGTCGCCGGTGACCTTGATGCCGGTCCTGAGAATGACGACATGGACCCCCTTCATGAGCGGTCCCACCACTTCCGGTTTGCATTCGGGGGCCAGGACTATTTCGAAACCCGCTTTTTCAAGAAGCGCTACGGCTTCTTTTTCAATGGGCTGGGGAAGGAGCGCCTTCCATTTTTTCACGCCGGTTTGGATTTTTGTCATGGCAGAGTGCTCCCCATGAGCGCACTCGTCATGAGCGAGCTTTCCTTGAGTGCGATGGCCAAACCTTCTTTCTCTTCCTTGGTGATGCCCGACAGGGGCGAGCGAGGGGTTCCGCCCGAGAATCCGACGATATCCATAGCCGCTTTTACGCCCGCGACTCCGAAGGATCCCGAAATCAGTTTATTAAGCGATTCAATGGTGTCCCTGAGGGCGAGAGCCTCGTCTTTTTTTCCCTCTACGCAGAGGCGATACAACGCGGCGCAGGCATCGGGGATCACGTTCGCCAGAGAAAGGACTCCGCCGGTTCCGCCTAAGCGGATCAGGTCGAAGAAGTAGCTCGCGGAACCGGCCAGGACCGAGAAATCGTCCGCGTCGTATTTGACGTTCGTTTCCCAAGTGTCCTTGCCGCTGTCTTTGATGCCCGCTATGTTCGGGTGCCCGGCTGTCGCGTCCAGCACCTTTGCGCTGATCGTCACGCCGGCCGACACCGACGGATTATTGTAAAGCATGACGGGAATGGGGGAGGCGTCGGCAACCGCTATCGCGTGCCGGATCATGACGTCGTCGGTGATTTTCTTGGCGAAAAAATTGGGCATGAGCAGGCTGGCCATGGCCGCGCCGCGGTCCGCCGCCTTCCGGGTGAGCCGGATGGTTTCCCGGGTGCTCTCGGCGCCCGTTCCCGCCATGACAACCTTGTCTTTTGACGCTTTCTTTACGAACACATCGACAATCTTGAACTGCTCTTCCTCGGAAAGCGTTCGGTATTCGCCGTTGGTCCCCAGGATAAAATAGCCGCGCAGCCCGGAGGCGTTCATTTTTTCTATATTCTTTTCCAAGCCCGCAAAATTGATTTCATCATCGATGAAGGGTGTGCACATCGGCGCGTACACGCCGCGCAGTAAGGATTTATCGATCATTAAAGTCCCCTTTTCTTTTCCAGAAGCGCCAGATCCTCTATCGCGTTTTTCATGTGCCGGCGCATTTTTTCTTCGGCTTCATCCGGATCGTGCTTCAGTAGCGCCAGATAAATTTCTTGATGAAGTTTCATCGCCCGTTTGATGCCGCCGGCTCCGAGCGTCGCTTTTCTGGATTCCTTGAGAAGCTGCGTCACCGGTGAAAGCATGATTTCAAAGACGAGGCTTCTCGCCGCTTTTAAAATGATCTCGTGAAATTCCATATCCTTCGCGACGTAATAATCCAAATCGCGACCGGGAATTTCCATTAGCTTCAAGTTCTCCTCTAAAGAATGGAGTTCAGTGTTCGTAATTTTTTCAGCGGCCATCCGGACTATTTTGCATTCGAGTCCGTCGCGGGCGGTGACCAGGTCTACTAAATTCTCCCGTGTCCGTTTTAACGCAAGGCCCATCATGATCGTCGCGGGTACCGCGGACGGTGAGGCAACCACCGGTCGCTTGCCTTGCTGTATTCTAATCAAGCCTTGGGCCTCAGCTACCCGCAGCGCTTCTCTAAGACTGAAACGGCTCACGCCGAGTTGGGCGGCTAATTCTTTTTCGGATTGAAGTTCCGTTCCGGGCACAAGGTTCCCGCCGATTATCCGCTCCTGCAGAATTGAGAGGATGCGACTGGTCTTGTCTATGGAATCTACTTTCGCGTGTTCTTTTGTTGACGGTTCCATTGGGCGATGATATTGTTGACCCATGCCTTTGTCAAGGTATTATGATATGTGGTGTTGATATGAATATATCATGATAGAGTTTGATAAACGATCTGTGCTGTTTTTCTCCGTTGTCCTCCTATATGGACGCAGGTGATTCATCCTCTGAACTGAAGAGTGCGAGTAGATGAGGTAACCGTTTGCCAGCTAAGGGTCTTGAGACCCTTAAGAAATAACAGGAGGAAATTGAATGAAGAAAGTATCAATGCTTTGTATCGCCTTGATCGCCGTTTTTGTCGGAAATGTGTATGCCGGCGGAAAAGCCGAGTCGAAACCGGCTGTCCAGGCAGCCCCCGCTAAAATTATAAAAATTTCTAACGGTCTCAATGAACAACATCCGTTACTGCTTTCGCAGTATGAGTTCAAGAAAATCATAGAAAGTCGCTTGCCCGGCAAATATGATATCCAGGTATATGCCAACTCCCAGCTTGGCGACGACGTGCGAGCGACGGAGGCCGTACGCATGGGCACTCTTGAGATGGTCGCTACGACGGCATCTCCGGTAACCGGATTGGTTCCCGAACTTAACGTCTTCGACTTGCCTTTCATCATCACCAGCGAAAAGGGCGCGGACGCTATTTTCGACGGTCCCGTAGGCGCCAAATTTTCGGCGCTGCTCGAAGCTAAAGGCTTTAAGAATCTCTGCTTCATGGAGAACGGCTTCAGGCAATTGACCAATAGCGCCAGGGAGGTGAAAACTCCCGCCGACCTTAAGGGAATGAAGGTTAGGACGATGCAGAATCCGTTGCACCTTGCCGCTTGGAAGGCTTTGGGCGCCAATCCGACGCCGATGGCGTTCAGTGAGGTTTTTACGGCCATGCAGCAGAAAACCATCGATGGTCAGGAAAACCCGATCCCCACGATTTATCTGCAAAAATTTAACGAGGTGCAGAAGTACGCGACTTTATCCGGTCATATTTACAGCCCGTTCCTTT
>JBAYHM010000091.1:0-14704 GCA_041666155.1 Treponemataceae bacterium | reverse complement strand
TGTCCTCGGACCAGTAGGTCCTGCGGGAAGCGTTCGCACTCGGATTCCCCTTGCCCGCCGCCTCCGTTCCAAGCCCGACGAAGCAGTCCCCTGTAACCCGTTCAAACATTCACAAAAATCATTTTCCCGCATTAAACAATGCAATGCTCTTCACCCTCTACCGCAGAGAAGCAGGTGGTGGGCGTTAGACACAGGCGGGGCGCGCCCGTAAAACGCGGGTACGAGCGCTTCCCGCAACCCCGAAGGGGTGAGGACAAGCGAGTACCCGCGTTTTACGAAGGCAGCCCCGATATTTTCTCTATCGCCCCATCCCCTGCATTCGAGCCATCATGGCTTCCGCGGCTTTGGGGTTTTTGCCGAATTTGGCGACTTTCTTCATCATGGTTCGGGTCTTCTCGAACTTTTTGAGGAGGCGCGCGACCTCGCCGACGGAAGTGCCGGAGCCCCGAGCGATACGCGTTCGGCGGTTGGGACCGATGATCAGGTGGTTGGAACGTTCCTTACGCGTCATCGATGAAAGAATGGCTTCCTCGGTCTTGAGTCCCGCTTTATCGATGTCTTCTTCTCTGATCTGGCCGGACATGCCGGGGAGCATCTCCAGCATCGACTGGATGTTGCCGACTTTCTTCATTTTGCGGAGCTGGTCGAGCCAATCTTCCAGAGTGAAGCCGTCTTTTTCAATCCGCTTCTGGAGTTCCTCGGCTTCCTTTTTATCGACGACTTCCTGGGCCTTCTCAACGAAGGAGACGATGTCGCCCATGCCCAGGATGCGGCCGGCAATGCGGTCGGGGTGGAAGGGTTCGAAATCTTCCATTTTTTCACCGACACCGACGAATTTAAGGGGTTTCCCCGTAACAGTCTTGAGAGAAAGAGCCGCGCCGCCGCGGGTGTCGGAGTCGAACTTGGTGAGCACGACGCCGGAGATGCCGATTTTCTCGTCGAAGGCTTTGGCGATATCCACGGCCGACTGGCCGGTCATTGAGTCGGCGACAAGGAGCAGCTCGTCGGGCTTGGCGGCGTCGCGGACGCGGACCAGCTCATCCATCATGGCTTCATCGATCTGGAGCCGGCCGGTCGTATCGACTATGACCGTATCGATCATGTTCTTCTTGGCCCAGTCCAGCGCGCCTTTTACTACCTTGGCAGGATCTTTGGCGCCCTCTTCTTTGTAGATCGGCACATCGATCTGGGAAGCAAGGACGGACAATTGTTCAATGGCCGCGGGTCGGATAAGGTCGCAAGCTACTAAAAGCGGCTTCCTGCCTTGTTTTTTTAGTCGCAGCGCCATTTTGGCGGAACTTGTTGTCTTGCCCGAGCCTTGCAGACCGAGCATGAGCACGACGGACACGACGTCGGGGCCGCGAAGCTTGAGGTCGGATTTCTCGTCGCCGAGGAAGGAAACCAGCTTGTCGTGAACGATTTTGACGAACTGCTGGCCCGGGTCGACGGCGCGGAGGACGCGTTCGCCTTTCGCTTCTTCCAGGGTGGAGTTCACGAAACGGCGAACAACCCGAAGGTTGACGTCGGCTTCAAGGAGCGCCATCTTGATGGCTTCGACAGCATCCTCGACGTTCTTTTCGGAGATTGTCGCCTTGCCGGAAACGACGCGGACGGCGTCGGATAGCTTTTGGGTCAGTTTCTCAAGCATAGTCTTTTATTCCATTCCCTTGAGGAAAGCGTGGAGGAAGTCGCGGGGGCCGATTTCCTTATTGAGGATCTTGTGGAGTCCCGTGGCGATAGGCATCTTCAGTCCGTGCTTCTCGGCAAGTTCCATGACGTATTTACAAGCCACCACGCCCTCAGGCAGATAGCCGATCTCGGATATGCGCGCGATCAGGTCGTCAAGGTTGGCGTACGGGGCGAGGATATTCTTTTCAATGATCTCCCGGCCGAAGCGGCGGTTGCGTCCGAAAACCGAGCGGCAGGTGACATCCAGGTCGCCGACGCCGGAAATTGAAGTGAAGGTTTCCGCGTGCGTGGCGCCGAGCGCCTTGCCGAGGATCTGGATTTCGTTGAGGCCGGCAGCCAGGAGCAGGGACTCCGTACCGTCGCCGAAGATCTCGTCCCCTCCGCCGATGCCTGAGGACTTCATCGCATCCATCATGCCGAAGGCGATGGCCACGACGTTCTTGGCCGCGGCGCAAACTTGTACGCCGACCACATCGAATGAGGAAAATACCAGGAGGCGGCTGGATGACAGCAGTTCCCGAAAGCGGATCGAATTTTTGGCGTTCTCGCTCGCGGCGATAAGGCCGGTGATGCGTCCGCGGGACACTTCCTCGGCGTGGCTGGGACCGGCGATGTACACGAGAGACTGGCGATAAAAACCGGGGAGATAGTCTTCCAGGGTTTCCAGGAGGAGCCGCGGCCCCCTGGGAGTCGGCAGAAAGCCCTTGGTGATGACGCCGATGGTCGTTTCACCTTCACGGATATTGGGCACCTGCAGTAAGCCGCGAACGACGCCGAGGAGAAAGAGGGAGGGTACGGCGAGAATGAGAAATTCTTTACCGGTGGCGACCGCGTTCATGTCGGTGTTCGCTCTGAGGTTTTCGGGCAGCTTCACGTCCGGCAGGAAACGAGCGTTCTCGTGACGAACGTTGATGTCTTCCATGGTGGAAGGCTCGTGGCTCCAGATATCGACGTCGTGACCCTTATCCGCTAATACTTTTGCGACCGCGGTTCCCCAAGCGCCCGCGCCGATGATTCCTATTCGTGCTTCCATAATTAAACTCCGTTATTGCTGAACTTGGCCGCAAAGGCGCTCGAATTCTTCGACGCGCGCGGCGATGACGGAGATGCCGCTCCGCCAAAAATCGATGTTCTCCATATCAAACCCCGCTTTCCGCCCGACATCGACCGCGCCGGCGCTTCCGGTCATGCGCAGTAGCGCGCGATAATCGGTCGCGAAAGCGGCACCTTCTTTTTCGTAACGCGCATAGAGGCCCAAGCCGAACAGGAGGCCGAAAGCGTAGGGGAAATTATAAAACGCAAGATCGCCTGAATAATAGTGGCCCTTGACCGCCCACATGTACGGATGAAGGGCCTGGGGATCCACGGCGTCGCCGTAGGTCGCCTTTTGGGCATCGACCATAAGAGAACAGAAGTCGGCGGGGGACAGCTCTCCAGAGGCCCGGCGAGCGAATACGGAACGCTCAAAGTAGAAACGGGAGAGGATATCGACGATGACCTGACAGGAATCCTGCAGGTTGATTTCTAGGAGGCCGAGGAGTTCTCCCGCCGCGTTCCGACCGCGGCACTCGGAAAGAGCGCTCTCGAACACGACGGTTTCCGCGAAAATACTGGCGGTTTCCGCGAGCGTCATCGGATAGGCGGAGAGCGTACGGGGAAGATCTTTCAGCTGTTCGTGGTGCCAAGCGTGCCCCAGTTCGTGGGCCAGCGTCGTCAGCGAAGAGAATGACCCTTCGTAATTACAGAGGATACGAGAATCGCCTTTGATCGGGAAATCCATGCAATAGGCGCCGCCGACCTTACCTTCCCTGGGCTCGGCGTCTATCCAGGAAGCGTCGAACGCATGACCGGCAAAGGCGCCCATACCTGAATCAAAGGCTGAAAAACGATCAATAATGAACGCGCGCGACTGGTCGTAGCTCCACTTCCGGCCCGTTTCACCGACGGGCGCGAAAAGGTCGTAAAAAGCGCAGGCGGGAACGCCGAGCAGGCGGGCTTTGGCTTTGAGGTAGCGCCGGAACACCGGGAGCGATTCCTCCAGCGAAGCGATGAGGCTATCCAAGGTTTGAACGCTTATACGCGCCTGATACGCCGATTTTTCAAGCGCGTCGCGCCAGCCGCGTCGCGTATTGACGATAAGGTATGAGCCTTTTACGCCATTGAGCGCGGCCGCGATGGGGATTTCGGCGGCTTTCCACGCGTCCAATTCGGCGCGGAAGGCGTCGGCGCGCACGGAACGGTCCGAATCAAAGGCAAGAGAACGCAGGGCGACAACCGTTTTCCGGCCTTCAGCCCCATCCCGCGGCCAAGGAGAGGAAGCGGTGGAAGAGACGGCTTCGTGCAGACGGCTCCAAGCGTCGGCGCCCGTTCGCGCCAGATCGGCGGCGAGGTCTTCAAGTTCGCCCGACATTTGTTTAGATGCCAGCTCGATCTGCTCGGCGAAGAAAAAAGCGTACGGCGCGAATGACCCGTCCTCGACGAGGGCGGGAACTAGGTGGGCAATCTCGGTCAGGCGCGTCCGAAAGAGAACAGCCGCGCGTTCCAGCGGGAGCGCGCGTTCTTCGGCGGCGTTTATTGCCGCCAAAGCGCTAGCGTTCCGGGTATCCGTAGAATAGACGGCGTAGGCGTAGGCCCCCACATTTTCGGCAAGGTCTCCCGCTTTTTCCAACAGCACGAGTACGCGCTTGACGCGAACGCCCGCGGCGCTGGTTTCTTGCGGAAAGGGTGTATCGAGCTCGACTAGCAACTGCGCCGAAAGCTCGGCCAGGAGCTCACGGTCGCGCGCGTATTCGGGGGCATCGAAAGAGGCATACAGGGGACCGAGATTCCAGCGGGGAAGCGTGCCGCCCGCGTTATCAGAACCATTCATTGTTCCCATCGCTCCAGGAAATGAGTTCATTTTCTGAGAAGAACAAGCCGATTTCCCGCGCGGCGCTTTCTACTGAATCGGAGGCGTGGATAATGTTGAGGCGGGTGGTACTGCAAAAATCGCCCCGGATGGTACCCGGAAGGGATTCCTGGACATTCGTCGGACCGCAGAGACGACGCAGCTTGGAAATCGCGTCGTCGCCTTCAAGCACGAAAGCGACAACCGGTCCGGATATCGAGTAATCGATCAATTTATCGTAAAAACCCTTGCCCCTGTGCTCGGCGTAATGCCGTTCGGCAAGCGACCGGTCTATCCGGATAAGCTTCAGACCGATTAGATTCAAACCTTTGCGTTCGATACGGGAAAGTACTTCGCCGACAAGACGGCGCTGCAAGATGCCGGGTTTAAGCATAGCAAAAGTGCGTTCAACGGCCACTCAAAACTCCTTGACCTATCGATGATATATCGCGCGCATCATAGCGCGTTAACTCAAATTGCGCCAGAGACGCTCTTTTTAGCGGCGGCGGCCGACGCGGCGACAGCCCGATACACGAGTTCGTAATCGTAGAGCGGCTCCACCACGGCTCCGGGCGGAACGGTTAGAAAAAGAGCGTCGTCCCAAGGACCGTTCAACAGAGCGCGGAGAAGACGAGCATCCCCATGAATCAAGCGGAATTCCTTGCCCTCGCGTTCCGCTTCCGCGCGCACCAGCGCGGCTCGGTCCAGTGAGGCGGTTTCGTCGAGCTCAATGAAGCGGAGAACGCCTTCATCCGTTTCCGGGTGCAGCGTTTCCCACAGATATTGGGCGTTATCTTCGCCGTATTTTGCGACCATCTCGTCATATTCAAGCCCAAAACCGCCCGCGCGGCCGGATTCGCTGTGACGCATATAGCCGTTTCGCTCCATATAGCCGCAGCTGGTCCACGAAGCGCTGAGCGATTCGCCGAATTCTTTTACGAACTTTTCTGAAGAACCGAGCAGGATGGTGCAGCAGTCATGGGCGCGCGGAACCACCAAGGGCAGAGACCGGGCTTGAACGCCGGCGAGCGCGTTGCCGCACAGGCCGTACCCTAAAAGCACGGTCGAATAGCCCTTCCCTTCCGCGTCATCCACCGCCCCTTGGATAAGCGAACGCAGCCTGTCGGATTGTTCGTGCGCGGCCAGTTCGAGGAACAATGGATCGATGGCGCGCGGCGATAGAGCGATGGCGGCGCAGAGTTCACGGGTGAACACGCCGCAAGCGATTAGCCGAAAACGTTCCGAGTCAAGCATCCGGGTACTCCACGGAAACGAGGGCCAGCCCCGAGGGGGGAGCGGGGTCGGGCGCGAGCGAGCGGTCACGGGCATCGAGCAATCGAATAAGTTTTTCCGCATCCAGTTCGCCCGATCCCGCTTTTACTAAAGCCGTCGTCATGATGCGGACCTGGTTCCATAAAAAACCGTCGCCGCGGAAAGAAATGTCCAAAGGATTTGAGCCGAATAGCCGAGGGCGGGAAAAGGAGATGGAAAAAATCGTTCTTACCTTGTCTTTCTTCCCTTTATCCGCGGTGAAAGAGGTGAAATCGTGTTCACCTTCCAACACGGAAGCGGCATTCCGCATGACCGCTTCGTCAAGGAGGCCTTTCACAAACCAGGAAAAACGGTAGAGGAACGGATTGGGACAATCGCCGTCAACGATGCGGTATCGATACGTTTTCGCCTTTGCGTTATAGCGGGCATGAAACCGGTCGGCGGCAGGCGTTACGCTTAAAACCGACAGATCGATGGGAAGCCGTTCGTTGACGGCGCGCAGGAGCAGACCGATGTCGACCGACGCGGGTACTATCGCGCTCGCGACTTGTCCTTCCGCATGGACGCCCGCATCCGTGCGTCCGGCGCCAACCACCGTCAATTCTTCGGCGGCGCGAACCGAACCGCGAGAAGCGGTACCTAGAGACAAGGACAGCGCTTCTTCCAGGGTACCTTGAACCGTGCGGCCGTTGCCGCGCTGCCAGCCTTTGAACCGGGTCCCGTCGTACGCGACGACGAGCTTTATCGTTTTGGTTAAACCTTCTTCCACCATGACAGCATAGCCCGCTTTGAAGCCCTTAGAAAAGAGCGAGACAAGAGCTATAATCGTGCTCATGATCGATTACATCGCCGCGAAAAACATTGACGATCGAATACTTGAACGCACGGTGCGGGCGCTTGAAGAGGGCAAGCTCGCCGCCTTCCCGACGGACACAAGTTGGGCCATCGCTTGTTCGCTCGACTCTAAAGAAGGCATCCGCCGCATGAAGCGCATAGCCGGAGAACGCGACGAACGGCATTTTACCCTCATTTGCGCTCAAATAGCCCAGATAGGCGACTATTGTTCGCTCGATAATACGCGCTTCCGCCTGATTAAACGCTTGGTACCCGGTCCGTATGTGTTCGTACTCAAAACCTTGCTGGGAACCGAGAAAGCGCTTGATATCAAACGAAAGGAATTGGGCGTACGTATCCCTGACCACCCGGTCCCCCGCGCGATCGTTGAAGCGCTGAAATCACCGTTATACTCAATCACCGCGAAACGAACGATGTCGGAAGCCGGAACGCCGGAGTTCGACGGCGCCGAAGAAGAGGAATTGTTCGACGGCGGTTGGGAACTGGAAGGGATTGAGGGGATAGACGTCATCCTCGACTCGGGCGAGGAAAGGCCTCGTCTATTGTCTACCGTACTGGACTTGAGCGGAGACGAAATAACCCTGATCCGCGCCGGCGCGGGAGAATGGCCGCGCTGAGAAGCGGAGCCGACTACCAGATGCGCGCGGCGGAACCGACAAGGCGGTCCCAGGCGCGCGAAACTTTTTCCGCCGCGCGCTTGACGCCCGATGCGGCGTCCGGCGGAGAACCTTTCCAGATAAGAGCGATGCCCAGTTCTTCGTCGGTGTCGGGCGCGCCGCGTAAAGCGTCTTGGTCGTCGCGAATATCGATATTCTCTCCAACGCAATCGACGAGAACCAAACCCGTAACCCCCGTTATTCGAACGAAACCCTTAACCCGAAAGGTTTCGGGAACGAGTTCCCTCAAAAAAGCGGCCAGGCTCTCTTTATTGACCGGTTCAAGCGGTACGACGGAAGTCGTACCCGGCCGTCCGGAAGCGCCCCAGCCACGGAATCGGGGGTCGCTCTTCGGCGCGGGAGCGCGAACGACGTCCTCCAAAAGAGAAGCGTCAACGGCGCCCCGGACTACCTCAGTCATTCGCGCGCCGGGTCTGAGGCCGTCTAGTATCGTCCGAACCGTCGCGATCGACACGGCGTCGGCCAGATCAGTCTTCGTCATCACGAAGCGGTCACTGTAAACCGCCTGTTCGTCGACGACTGCAGCCGCCTGTCGGATGAGCGCGAAACGCGTCGCGTCGATCACGCAGATCATACCCTTGTACAAAAGGGTACCCGCCGCGCGCCGTTCAGCTTCGGGTACAATCGTTTCCAGAACGGCGGGTTTCGCGAGCCCGGAGGTTTCCACCAACAAATAATCCAGGCCAAGGGCCGCGAGCTTAACTGCGGCCGCGATGAAGGAGCCCGACACGCAGGAACAGAAAATCTGCCCTCCGGCAAGCTCCACCACGCCGAGCCCCGACGGATCAAGCAGCAGCTTGCCGTCAACGGCTATCTTCCCCCACTCGTTGACGATCACGCCGACCCGGCGGCCGGACAGCGAACGCAGGATACCGTTGAGAACGGTCGTTTTTCCCGAGCCGAGAAAACCGGTTATCAGGAAAAGCGATGCGGGGCGGACGGCCGTCGGCGACATTTCTTACAGAGTCTCTTCAATTTTCTTGGCAAGCTCTTCCACCGTCGGAATAATGGAAGAATACGCCAACTGCCCGTTGAGATAGAGACTGGGCAATTGTTTGACTCCCATCGTAACGCAACGGGCGATATTGTCCTTTATCGTGAACTTGTACTCCACGATGTCGGCCCTGCCGCTAAAGCGCGCGACCGCTTCCTTGGCCGCCTCCAACATATACCCGCACGCCGCGCAGGTGGCCGAATCCAGGGTGAATACTTCCACGAGAGGTTTCTTGAGGTGCGCGTAATCAGGGAGGACGCCGGTGAACACGAGGTCCGGGGCCGAGTAATGAGCGACCATAATACGCGCCTGCTCAAGTTCGCGCACGGCTTGGCCGGCGGCGACGCAATTTTCTATCGGGGTATCGTAGGGCATGTCGCAGCCGGGGGCGGCAATCCAGTTGCCGGGGGTAAGGCTATCGGCCAGGGTCACGACGGCTTTCATATTATCCTGCTGATTGCCCAGGAGCATGACAGTCGTGAGCGGAAGGTTGCCGCCGATGACCACATTGTAGCGGTCGGTGACTTTTTTTGCCGCGGCGAGGTTGACGTTCTCATCCACGGAGATGCAGTCGGGCTTGGTCCGGCACATTGATTCGATATTCATGGTCGCGTTGCCGCAGACAAAGAAGGAAGTGTACGCTCCGCGCTTCTTGATGTCGGCGAAAAGTTCAGCGAAGGGCTTCTCCATGAACTCGGCGAAGTGCGCGGGAGAAATCTGGCTGATGAGGGGGTCGACTACCGCGATCACGTCCATCCCCGTCTCGATGTAGTACGCGGCGACGGCGGCTACAGCACGGCGGCTATAGTCCAGGAGCTTATGGACATACTCCTGCTCCGTCATCATGTCCATGAAGATTTCGGTGCCGCGGAGGTGGGACGCGAGCGTGAAGGGACCGGTGATGAGGCCGTAGAGCGCCGTCTTTCCGCCGACTTCCTTTTTCATGCGTTTCATTGCTTCCAGGGCAATCGGGATACGACCTTCGGTTTTCACGGGGATCTTGGTCGGGATATCAAAGGTTTCGGCAAGCGGATGGCTCGCGACGGAAGGGGGACCGTCATCGGACCAGACGAGTTTGCACCCGAGAATTTCAGCCTCTATCTGGAGATCGAACATGACCGGCTGACCGTCGGGGCGGTACAGACGGTTTACTTCCAGAAGCGCTTTTACCAACGCGTCCGGATCGGTGAGTATCTTTTTAGCGCCGACTCCGGTGAGCTTACCGGCGTGTACTCCCGCGAACGGCACCCATGGGGCGCGATCGGTTTTCTTATGTTCGAATACTGCTTTGATAAGTTCGAGGCCTTCCATAATACATCTCCTAGACAACAAATCATGTCATACTAAATACTTGAGCGGACCACACACGTATGAGTGGAAAGCTCCGACAAAGAGGCCGGCGGTATTGAGAGCCGCCCGAATGGTTCCAGGAACCGTTCGGGCGGACTTCATTTCTTTAATTATTTTAAGCGCAGAGAGAAGAGGCGACTTCGGCGGCGGTTGCGGCATCGGAAGTGTACTTGTCGGCTCCGATTGAGGCGCAGAAGCTTTCGGTGACCGGAGCTCCGCCGACCATAATTTTCACGGAAGAGCGGATACCCGCGGCTTCGGCGGCCGCGACGACGTTCTTCATCTGGGTCATCGTCGTGGTGAGAAGCGCGGAGCAAGCGATGACATTGGCGTTTTCAGCCTTGGCCGCTTCAATGAAGCGCTCCGCGGCGACGTCGGTACCGAGGTCCACGACACGAAGACCCGCGCCTTCCATCATCATACCGACAAGGTTTTTACCGATATCGTGCAGGTCGCCTTTGACCGTGCCCAGGATGACCGTGCCGCGGGCTTTGACGCCGGCGGAAACGAGAGCGGGCTTGAGCACTCTCATACCGGCGTTCATGGCGCGGGCGGCAATGAGGACCTCCGGAACGAAAACTTCATTTTTCTTAAAGCGTTCACCGACAATGGCCATACCGGCCATGAGCCCCTGTTCAAGAATATCTTTTGCGCCCATCTTGTCAGCGAGCGCTTGCTGCACCAGGGCCTCAACGTCTTTGGCGCGGCCTTTCTGGAGATTCTCGGAGATAAGTTTCAGATCGACCATAGGGGTCTCCTTTAGTAAGTAGAAGTATCGTAAGAATACGACCGCTTTTTTCTACGGTATTGTATTATATTATGTCGTTTTTAACTATTTTGCGACAAATCAACAGATTCGTGTATTTCCGCCACTTCCGAAAAATGGCGCCCCCCGGATTCACGATACCGGCCCGGCGAAATTCCGATAATCCGCTTAAACACTTTGGTAAAATAACTTTGATCCTCAAAACCGACCTGACCGGCTATTTCCACCAAACTTAATTCCGAACCGGTGAGCAAAATGACGGCGCGCTCTATGCGCAAACGATTAACGTGCTCGGAAAAGCTCTCACCGAGCTCCGCCTTGAATACCTTGGAAAAATACGCGGGGGATAACCCGGCGGCCTCGGAAACCTCCGAGAGGGAAAATTCGCTCGCGTAATGCTCCTTGATGTACCGTAACGCCCGCTTGATCGCGGTAGCGTGCTTGACCGTTTTTAGGGAAAAGGCAAGGCGCATGAATCGCCCGAGGATGGAATCCAGGAGGTAGGCCAGGTCTTCGGTTGAATCGAGATCCTGAAAACGACGCAAATAGCGAAAGTTGAGTCCCAATACTTCCTCGGCTTCGGCGCCCGCCTCCATAGCGGCCCGCGACAAAAGCACCAGCAGCTCCAAGCCCCGAAAACGGATGGCGTCAAAACGATGACCGGAAGAAAAGAATACGGCGCCGAGCAATTCGTTGAGCACGCGCCGACTTTCGCTTTCGTCGCCGCGTCGTATGGCGAACAGGAGTTCCCGCTCCTTTTCAATAGGATAGGCGGGTACCGGTTCACCCGAAGCGGCGCGGCTCTTGATCGAGTGGATTTCCTCCGAAATACGCGATTGCTGTTCGGTGCGGCGACGGCTGTCCTCTACCGCGGGAGCGTTCCCTTCCGAGGCGCGTTCGGCGGCCATAACCAGAAGTTCCGCCAGCGAGCGGACGCGATCCGCCCCCGCTTTCGGGATCCGATCCACGATCGCGGCAATGTCCGTTTCGCTGATGTGCTGGGTACTGGCTTCCCTGACGGCGGAAACAGCTTCGTCCCGATCGATAGACATGACCGGACCGCCGACCATAGCTCCGGCCGGCAGTCCGCCCGCATACAAGGGGCTGACCCAATGCAGCATGCCGATCGAGCAGATGTAGATATAGGAACCACCGAAGCGTTCGGCCTGCATCGCGCCATGCAGATGGAGTTCGGCGCAGGCGGAGAGTTCTTTGTTTGAATCGTCTTCGCACGCGTCGGAAAACTGCGCGTTTTTTTGGGTAGGATGCGGTTCGCGCAGGCTTTTGCACGCGGCGCAACCGGCGGTAGAAGACTCGTCGCCGATCTCACGGCCGGACGCGTCGAGCACGATGCAGCCTACGCCTGTAGCTGAACGGTACACTGAAGCGGCTTCGCACGCTCGCGTATGGACGAGCGCAAGAGCATCGTTGGAAAAAATAGTCATGATGACGCACCGCCTCCAGTCGGGATGTCCCTTTCATCGCCCTCGGTGAACGACGCGGGAACCACTGAGGAAAGAACCGCGCCGGGAGCCGGAAAAAACATTTCCTCGACGTATCGTTCGCTGAAATAAGAGGAACTTGATAATTCGACGTAACGGATCTCACGCGCGAAACGAGACGCCCGTTCAAGTTCATCCTTAAAGAGAAGCAGCCGCACCGCGCCGTGGCCCGCCGCGTTTCCGACGGTTTCAACTTTTGAAAGCAGCTCCGCGGGTAAAAGGCCGATCACGGCGGCGGAATCAGGTTTTAGGTAACTGCCGAAGCCGCCGGCGAGAAAAACGGCATCCACGTCGTCGTAGGAGACGCCCAGTTCCCTGAGCATGACGGCGATGCCGCCGGCGACCGCGGCCTTGGCCAGCTGAATTTGGCGTACGTCCGCTTGCGTAAAGCGGAAAATCCCGTCCTTGAAACGAGCAAGAGGATAACCTTCACCCTTCCACGGATCGTCCATGGCGCCGGTATCATCTATTATTCCGCCGCGAACCAGGCAGGCCGCGGCGTCAATGATGCCCGAACCGCATACACCGATGGGAGGAAGGTCGGCGATGGTCGTAAAAGTAAGCCTACCGTCCGGTCGCCAGAAAAGGCCGTCTATCGCTCCGGCGACGCCTCCAAGTCCGCAGGAAATTGAGGCGCCTTCAAAAGCGGGACCAGCAGCGGTGGCGCAGGCGATGACGCCGCGCTTGTCGCCCAGCGCCATTTCGCCGTTCGTACCCAAATCCAGAATGAGCGCCGTCTTCTCGCGGCCGTCAAGGTCCACGGCGCGCGCGGCCGCGACAAGATCGGCGCCGACGTATCCGGCAACCGACGGGCCGAGGATCACCTGTGCGCGAGCATACGGCAAACCGTACTCGGCGGCGGGACCGCGTCGCGCTTCGATGAAGGCAGGCGTAAACGGAGCGACGGCGATACCGGCTGGATCCACGCACGCGAACAAATGCAACATCGTCGTATTGCCGACGACGGAAATCTCTCTTAGCGACTCAGGCTTTGCGCCGCCTTTGGCGAGCAGTTCATCGATCAAGAAACACACATCGGCGCGAACCAGGCTTGCCAGTTCCGCAAGACCGTCGGCTTCTTTAATCGAATAATCGATACGGGCGATCACATCGGCGCCGAACGCGCGTTGCCGATTCAACACGGAAGCGGAAGCGATCACGCGCGCGGGAGAACCATCCGCGGGAACGTATTCGATAAGATACGCGGCGATAGTCGTCGTTCCGATATCGATCGCGACGCCGTAGCAATCTTTTTCTGTTATACGCGGGTCGGGACGCCCGGAAAGGGCGGAAAAGGATTCGCGGATAACGGCGGAACCCTTACCCGCGTCGGCGGCAGAGAGGGTGAGGTCCGAAATGGGATTCAAGCGACACGCGAGGCGTATACCTGACGCCCGATCCTGAGCGCTTAGGCGGCGGAGTTCTTCCGCGTCGGGCGCGCCGACATCTCCGGAGAGCACGCGCACACGACACTTACCGCAAGTTCCCGCGCCGCCGCAGGGCGCCTCTACCACAGTTGGATCCACGCGGCGCAACGCGTGCAATACATTTTCGCCGACCTCGACACGCGTCACGACCTCTGTACCGTCGTTTGAAAGAAAACTCACTTGACGCCCGGACATCCACTCACCTCAAAATGATCGTACACGCCGATCGCTAAATTTTACAAGAGGATAGAACGCTTACTTGACTCACCCCACGATTTTCGTATGTTGACCGTGTCGGAATTGGTGATCCCCCGTCGATGATCTTCGCGAGCTATGCCGGCTATTCCTTAGCGCGGTATAGGCGTTTGTATCCAGTAGAATTTTATTCATTTTTTCCAATCCGATTCTTCTATTTTTTCAAAATCGTTGATTCTATTCTCAAATTCTCTCTTTTCCTGCGATGTCCATTTTCCAAATAAATCTGAAAAGGCTTCTTTCTTTGCGGCGTTCCGATCTGCCGGTAAGGCGCTCTGAAGTATAAATTTAACCGTACGGTTTTGACTTAGCCCATATTCCTTTGACTTTTCCAATATTTTCAATACTGCCCGAAGAGTCCG
Organism: Treponemataceae bacterium; assembly: GCA_041666155.1. Classification (GTDB taxonomy): domain Bacteria; phylum Spirochaetota; class Spirochaetia; order Treponematales; family Breznakiellaceae; genus SZUA-426. Next base: position 668 of record JBAYHM010000091.1, on the reverse strand, counting down.
TCTATCATCGCCATGCTTCCGGTCGCGGCGAGCCTCGGGAAAGGACTCGGCCTCTCGCCCGAACTCTACATGTTCGCGCTGCTCATCGGTTCCTGCATGGGCGGCAATCTGACGCCGTTCGGAGCCTAGGCCAACATAGTCGCCATGGGCATTCTGAAAAAGCAGGACATCGGGATGGACTTCGCCGACTGGATCAAGATAGGTATACCTTTCACGTTCATGACGACCACCGCTTCAGCGGCGTTCCTCTGGTTCGTATGGCGCTAGACACAGCCGGAAAAGCGGACCACTAGGCTATTTGAGCTCCTCGTCGAACACGGCAGCCACCTTTCCGTTTCCCTAATTTCGATCCCATCCCAGAACACCGGCAGGTCGTAATATAACGCCATCTTTTCACCAAATTCCGCTGGAGGAGCGCAAGCGCCCCCCAGCGTTCCCCTGTAATAGTTAAATGGTTAAAAAGTCCGTACGGCCCGAACCCGTATGCCGCTGCCCTTGTAGTAGTCGTACTGGCCGCCACTGGCGAAGCCCTGGCCCCACGCGCCGTAGTTGTCGACCTCGGAGGAACTCCAATAGTAGTCGGACGCAAAACTTCCAATAACTCCTTTTTGTCCATACATCAGATTCAGCTCATCCTTGGACGGGAGGAACCAGTCATCGTAGCCGCC
>JBAYHM010000090.1:0-14746 GCA_041666155.1 Treponemataceae bacterium | reverse complement strand
TGGGCTACGCCGATGAAACTTCCACCGTCTACATCAATGGAAAGAGCGGCGTCTACGTGTCCATCCGCAAACAGAGCGGTACGAACTCGGTACAAGTCGCTAATAAAGTATACAAGAAAATCGACGCTCTCAAGAAAGCCTTACCGACCGGGATCACGTTGGCCATAGTCGACGATAATACCGACCAGATCCGCGATACCATCAACGAAATCATTTCATCCCTGCTGCAGGGCGCCGTGCTGACTATGGCGGTACTGTTCCTGTTCCTCAGAACTTTCAACAGCACGCTCATCGTCGGTATTTCGATCCCCTTCTCGGTGCTGGCGACGCTTCTGGCCATGAGTTTCGCGGGCATCACGCTCAACATGATGACGCTCACCGGACTTCTCCTCGGCGTGGGAATGATCGTGGACGCGTCGATCGTCATCATCGAAAACATTTTTACCTACCGGGAACGCGGCGCGAAACCCACCGTCGCGGCGATGCTCGGCAGCCAGGAAATGCTCGCCGCGATCTCGTCCTCAACATTGACGACGGTCTGCGTGTTCCTTCCGATCTATTTCTTCAAAAACAAGCTCGGTATGATCGGCCAGCTATTCCAGGATATGACCTTCACCATCGTAATCGCGCTCCTGGCGAGTCTTCTGGTGGCGATCCTTCTGGTCCCCGTCCTCGCGAGCAAATACCTCGTGGTGTATACCCGGACGCAGAAACCGCTCAAGAACAAATTGCTATCCGACATCGACTCTTTCATCAAGAACGTACTTGACGGTCTGGACAAGGCGTACGGCAAAGCGCTCAGTGCCGCGATGAAGCATCGAGTCTTCACCGCGGTGTTGGTTATCGCCGCCTTCATCGGGAGCATCGCCGCGCTGCCCCACATGAACATCATTTTCTCACCGCCGATGAATGAGGACTCGGTCACTCTCACCGCGGAGCTTCCCCTCGGAACCCGCTTCGAAGAAACGAAAGCCGTCATGCTGCAGCTCCAGACGGTCGCCGAAGAAAACATCGTCGGAGCGAAAAACCTCATCGTCAACGTCGGCAGTACCTCAAGCGGATTCGGGTCATCCTCAGAGGCGACCTACAAAGGCGAGTTAACGGTAAAACTCGATTCCAGCAATAAAAAAGCGGACGGCAGCGAGCAGATCAAGAACAAACTCCGTTCTCACTTCAAGGATTTTCCGAACGTCGTTTTCGAGTTCAGCCAGGGTCGCAGCGAGCAAATCGCCGGAGGCTCCGCCATCGACATCATCCTCCGCGCCGACGAACTTAATCCCGGAATAGCCGCCGCAAAGGAAATCGTTTCCATACTGCGGGAAAAAGTTCCCGCCATGACCGACCCGACGATGGACATAGCCGAAGGCTTGCCGCAGGTGGAAATCGTTATCGACCGGGACCGCGCCTATTCGTTCGGTCTCACGGTCGCCGATATCGCCAACGAGATCGACGCGAGCCTGGACGGCAAAACCGCCACCATTTTCCGTTCCAGCGGCGACGAGTACAACGTCGTTCTTATGCTCCAAGCTTCAGACCGGGCGAAAGTACCCGACCTTGAAAAGATATTCGTGTCGGCGAGCGACGGGTCCTTGGTACCGCTTTCCAACTTCGCGTCGCTTAAAAAAGGCACCGGCCCGGTCAGCATCAACCGGGAAAACCAGGAACGCGTCATCCACGTGACCGGCGGCGTCGTGGACGGCAACCGCGCCGACAAAGTAGAAGAAACCATCAAGCAGGTGCTGGCGGACAATTTCGTCGCACCCGAGGGCGTCACGGTTTCGTTCGAAGGTCAATGGCAGGACATCCTAGAACAGATCGGCCTCTTCGTCTTGATCATATTGATGGCGATCATGCTGGTGTTCGGCGTCATGGCGGGCCAGTACGAATCGTTCAAGGACCCGTTCATCAACCTGTTCACTATACCGCTCATGATGATAGGCGTCGTCGTGATCTACCTGATCACCGGCCAATCGCTCAGCACCTTTTCGATGGTCGGTATCGTCATGCTGGCGGGCATCGTCGTCAACAACGGCATCGTGCTCGTGGACTACACCAACCTCTTAGTCGGCCGCGGCATGTCCGTCCGCGAAGCCTGCGCCTCGGCGGGCGCATCCCGGCTCAGGCCGGTGCTCATGACCACGCTCACGACCGTTCTCGGCCTCGTCCCCATGGCCTTCTTCCCCGGCAAGGGCTCCACCATGATCCAGCCGATCGGTCTCACGGTTATCGGCGGACTGATCTCCAGCACCATCATCACCCTGTTCTTCATCCCGGTCCTCTACTCGTTCGTCAACGGGAAACGGGTTAAAAAGGAAACCGCAAAATGAAACGAATGGAAATAATCGCGAATCGATCCGTGCAGAACGAGATCGTGGAAGCTCTTGAAGAGTCGGTTGATCGGTTTTATTACACCCTGTTGCCGGTGGTAAACGGAAGCGGACGACAACTCAGGCGGATGGGAACCCCGACGTGGCCCGAGGAAAATTTTCTTCTGATCGCCTATGTCGATGATCAGATGGCCGAAATCGTCACCGCTACCATTCGCAGTATCAAGGCTGATTTTCCCAATGAAGGCATTAAGCTGTTCGCGGTGGCAGCTGAAATGTAGGGAGCGCATGCCGCGGCAACATCGCTTGTCGCGGCATGTATCGTACCTTATTTCGGCTCGCCGACCTTAACGCACAAGGCAGCGCCTTCCTGGTCGGCGACGCGGTACCAGAGCGCTTTCCGGTTGCGAACGCGTAATTGCGTCGCTTCCTGAACGCGTTTGTACATCGAATGGTGCGTCTGCAAAAGACGATAATTCGCCAGGTCTTTTTCCGACGGAAAAAGCACGTTCAAGGATGCCTCGGTCTCCGCGTTAAGAATTTCCTCGAACGTGGAAAGGATCCGCATATAGCATTCGCGAACGCCCCGCAAGTATTCAAGGGCCAGGAAATCCGCGTCGGGGCACGCGGCCAGGGCGTCCACAAGCGCGCCGAATTCCGCCATCGCTTCCTCGTATCGTTCCTGAGAGAACGCCGTCGACGCCGCGCGCGCCCGCCCGCGCGATTGCGCGACCATCGCGTCTCCTTCCACACTGCCCATAAATTCCGCTAGCCGGACCGCGTTCTCAAACACGCGCCCTTTCCAGAGATTTGAATCGATGGATTCGTAGAGAGCGCTGAGCGCGTTCTTGTATTCCAGCCGCTTCTTGTCGGGACCGTCGGTAAACACGGCGTCATGGACGGATATCGTCACGCCCTTGAACTCAACCTTTCCCGCATCCACGAATTCAATCGATCCTAATAGGCGATACCGCGCCCGATCCTCCCGCAAGGCTGCTTCGGAAGATAATTTGCGGAAGGAGTGGCTGGTCACCATAATACGAGTGCGTTCAGGAGACACACGCCCGGCGCGGGACTGAAGGCGGGCCGCCGTATTGACCGCGTCGCCTGAGAGGTCACCGTCTTCCGTAACCACCAGGTCCGTGAAGCCCTGACCGCCCGCGATACCCGCGGAGATTTCAAAGTGCGGAAAAACGTTGCCGCTGCCCCGTATCACGCGATCAGTCCTGAAAAATTCGCCGACGGACAAAACCGCTTCCAAAACATCCGCGGCCCCGGCCCCGATCAAAAGGATTTCGTCGCCGCGCACGCGCCGGGCGAGCACTCCCACTCTTTCTACAACTGTCGGAACTTCTCTCTGGATAATCGCGTCGAGCTGCGTCAACCGGGAAAGGTTTTTCCGATTTTCCCGGCAAAATTTGGTGTAACCGTGCAAGTCGATAAGACCGACGAACAGACTCGGCAAGGAAATGGAACGCTTGAGCTCTCCGGCAAAATCCCACTTCGGATCAGGCAACACCAGCTCCGCCCACAAACGGGGAAATCGATCCGGATCCAGAGATTCAAAATAGCCCCAATGGAGTTTCTTGATCAGCGCGAATCCGGCTTCAAGAGCGGCGCGTTTGTACGGGCCATCGGGCCACGAGTCCGTTTTATCCCGTAATTCAGGGAAATTGGATATCTCGCCGGTTGCGATGCCTTCCAACGTGAAGGCCACGGCGTCCGCCCGTGTCTGAGGCGTCCACTTTCCCGTACTTTGCGCCATATTGCCCCCACTTTTTTGTTTATATCAGGAAAAATCCGAACGCTACCCCGCAAGCCCGATTTCCGCGGCGACCGGACGCAGCGCTAGGATCGTTTCATTAATCAGGGAATCCAGTTCCACGCCTAAGAGCCCGGCGCCTTTTTCTATCACATCACGATTGACGCCGGATGCGAAAGCCGCCATCTTCCACTTTTTCTTAACGGATTTGACTTCAAGATCGGATAAGCTCTTCGACGGTCGCACCAAGGCGCACGCCGCGATGAACCCCGTCAACTCGTCCACCGCGTAGAGCGTCTTTTCCATGGCGGACTTCGGCTCAACGTCAACGCAAAGGCCCCAGCCGTGACTCTGCATCGCGCGGATGTAGGACTCGGGCCATCCGGCCTCTTCCATTATCACGCGCCCCCGGACGCAATGCTCGGTCGGATAGCATCCGTAGTCGATGTCATGAATCAGACCCACCACTCCCCACTCATCCGGATCACCGCCCGCTTTCAGCGCGAAATGACGCATGACCGCTTCAACCGAAAGCGCATGGCGCCATAAGGCCTCGTCATCGTTATACGCGCGCCAAAGCTTTTCCGCATCGATCCTTGTGGGCTTCATGGTAGGCTCCTATACGTTAAATTTAAAAAACATGACATCTCGGCATCCCTGCCGTCGCGGAACGCAAAGCGTTCCGCATTGACTAAACACCAGCGCGCATACGCCGCTACGCGTCGTGTTCCGATAAGAATCGATTCACGCGCGGCCAGTCGGCCGCACGACGGAATACGTGCGCGCCCGCGACGGCGACGTACCTAATTGTAAGTGGTCGCCGTTGTCTCATCATACGTTGAACTTAAAGAACATGACGTCGCCGTCGCGGACGACGTATTCTTTGCCTTCGATGCGATACTTGCCGGCTTCTTTTATTTTAGCCTCGCTGCCGTACGTGAGCAAATCTTCATAGGCGTAGGTTTCGGCTTTGATGAAGCCTTTCTCAAAGTCGGTGTGAATGACGCCGGCGGCCTTCGGGGCCGTATCGCCTGAATGGATCGTCCAGGCTCGGCACTCATCCTCTCCGGCCGTAAAGAAGGTACGGAGTCCCAAGAGCCGGTACGCCGCGTGGATGAGGGAAGACAAGCCGGATTCCGTAAGACCGATTTCACCGAGAAACGCCAGGCGTTCCTCCTCGTTTTCCAAGTCAGCCAGTTCCGCCTCAAACTTGCCGCAGATGACCACGGCTTCCGAGCCTTCGGCGGCTGCGCGCTTCTTCACCGCGTCGATGTGCTTGTTGCCGTCCCGCATGCCCGACTCGTCCACGTTGCAGACGTACAGCTGCGGTTTCATGGTGATAAGCTGCGAGTCAGCCACTGCGATTTTTTCCTCGTCGGTGAGCGGGACGGACCGAGCGGGCTTTCCCTGCTGAAGAGCATCGATAATCTTGCCGATAGCGGCGATCGTCAATTCCGCCTGCTTCTGTTGGTCTTTCGCCTGAACCTTCAGGGACTTTGTCGCGCGTTCCCGCCGCTTTTCCGCCGTGTCCAAGTCGGCCAGCGCCAGTTCCACATTGATGACGTCCATGTCGGATTCAGGATCAACCTTGTTCGCCACATGGATAATGTCCGAATCTTCAAAGCAGCGCACCACATGCGCGATCACGCCGACTTCGCGGATATGAGACAGGAACTGGTTCCCCAGCCCTTCCCCCTGGGACGCGCCCTTCACCAAACCGGCTATATCGACGAACTCCGTAATCGCGGCCACGGTTTTCTTAGGTTTGAACATTTCGGAGAGCTTTCGCAAGCGCGCGTCGGGAACATCGACAATACCGACGTTCGGATTGATCGTGCAGAACGGATAATTGGCCGCCTCCGCGGGGGCCGAAGTGAGAGCGGAGAAAATGGTCGATTTGCCGACATTCGGCAAGCCGACGATACCGCAGTTGAGCGCCATGGATATTCCTTTAGTGCGTAAGAAGTACGACCATTCTACGTTTCCCTACGCCTGCGGTCAACCGCCTGAGGAGCGCCGCTTCAACGCGGACGCGCCCAAGGATGGGCGCGCATTCAACTCCGCGGAATCGCTCCGCGATTCCGCGTCGGCATGGATGCCGAGCCCTTCCATTAGGGGTTAGAGCGTGGTATTGTGTTATACACCTAAAATATGGAGGCCATTATGGCTTTTTCACTTAACAGCTATCCGATCGTCTACCGCTCAAAATATACCCCTTCGTCCTGGACCGAGGAATGGCTTGAAAAACCGCACAAGACTCCCGCCGAAGAAGACAAAATGAGCGATGCCGACCGTGACGCGCTGATCGCGTCACGCAATTTTTATGATGATATGCCGTTAGTGACTTACACCACACAATATGGCCTCAGTTGCTTTGAAGGACTCAAGGCCTTGCCGCAGAAAGACGGAGGCTTAGCTCTCTTCCGGCCCGACCGCAACGGCGCTCGTTTCAAAAAATCGATGGAAGGCCTTCTCATGTCCGGCTTCCCGGAAGACAAGTTCGTCAAAGCCTGCGTGGAAGTGGTCAGAAAAAACGCGGCCCTCGGCTTCCGCCCCGCATACAAAGCCGACTGGGAAAAAGACTCTTTCGCATCCGCGGATTCCGTCTATATTCGCCCCTTCAGCTATTCCGAAGGCGGCATCGGCGTCGCGCCCTGCAAAACGCCCTGGGTCATGGTGGTCTGTACCCTCGTCAGCTCATACTTCTCGGGCGGCCACAGTAAAGCGACTACGACCGACCGTATCCGCGCCACTCCGCACGGAACCGGCTGGATCAAAGCGTCATCGAACTACGTCATTTCCACGATCGCCAAACACGAAGCCAACGAAGCCGGCTTCATGGAATGCGTCTATTTGGACGCGAAAGAAGCCACCTACCTTGAAGAAGGTTCTTCCTGCAACATCTTCGTCCGTCTCAAATCCGGTGAACTGGTAACCCCCGCCCTCGGCGACACCATACTCCCCGGAATCACCCGCGCCAGCGTCATCGAGCTTGCGAAAGACCGCGGCATTAAAGTGAGCGAACGCAAAATCTCCATCAACGAAACCCTAGACCAAGGCGCCGAATGCTTCGTCACCGGCACCGCCGCCGGCGTCACGCCGATCGAATCGCTCACCCACAAAGGCAAAACCGCTGTCTTCAACGGCGGCAAAGTCGGCGAACTCAGCGCAGAACTGCGCGATGTACTCAAAGGCATTCAGTACGGCAAGCTCCCCGATACCAAGGGATGGATGGTTCGCGTATAAGCGAATCGTGTCGGCAGTCCTCACAAAATACCGGGGCTGCCTCGGGTGAGTCGGGAACTCGCTGGTCCTCGGACCAGGAGGTCCTGCGGGAATCGCTCGTCCCCGACTCACCCGGGCGCGCCCCGCCCTTTTCCGAAAAGCCGTTATATTTTGATTATTCACGCACTTCCACAGCCGTATCGGTAGCAGCCGGTGAGGGAGGGGGAAATGCGGGTGAGCGGATCCGCAGCCTACCGGCGAGGACTAGCGAATCCCGCGTTTCTCCCTCCCTCACCGGCCGGTAATGATATTGACTGATGAAGGTTGTGTATCTAAAATGTACACATGAAGATGCACACGAAAGAGCGCACAAATGTGAGTATCGACGGCGAGTTGTTGGAACAGGCACGTTCCGAAAAGCTCGTTCTATCCGCGCTGCTTGAAGACGCGATTAAACGGCGCTTGAAAGAAACGGCGTATACCCGCTGGCTTGAAAAAAATAAGGACGCTATTGGCGTTTACAACCGTGATATTGAAGAGCATGGTGTTTTTTCCGACGGACTGCGGAGTTTTTAATGGCGCAATTCGACATATTTCAAAACCCGGACATTCGGACAAAGAGCCGAACGCCCTACCTTATGGATATACAATCCGATCAACTTTCAATTTTGGCGACCCGGATCGTTGTGCCGTTGCTGCTCCGAGCGGGACAGTCCGGACAACCAATCGAGAAAATACATCCAGTTTTAAGAATCGGCGGTTCCGAATATATCGCGGTCGTTTCGGAAATGGCGGCGATCCGTGTTTCGGCCCTCGGCGCTTACACTGCATCCGCCGCATCGGAACGACAAAATATCATCGCAGCATGCGACCTGCTGCTTACCGGCTTTTGAGTTAGGCGATCCTCTCCAAAGGATCTTTGACATCTATCCCGTCGCGATATAACACATCAGGATCCAAATCCACACAGGTTGTCGGATCAAACCGGCCGGAAATATCCCAGGCCACGGTATGGTTCATAATAGTGCAGCGCTTAATAAAAAAATCGGGATCAGAAAGAGGAGCGAAAACTCCTTTCCCGACAAGGTGTTCAACATTGTACTTTTTTATTTTCCCGTCGACAAAATAAAGAATAAGATCATGATTGGCCAGCGGCAAAACTTGTACTATTTCGATCATTTCGCCCCCATCAGTGTAAAGGTTCTATTCGGACCAACTCGCGCGAATCTTTCGCCCGGGCCCAGTTTTCCAATAATTCGTCTTCATGTAGTTCGCACCATGCTAACACTAATTTCAATTGCTTAAAAGGAAACACACCCTGTAGAACAACAGTTGCGCGAACATCGACAAGAATATGGTTATCGCCGTATTCCGCATGAAAATGGGGCGGAGCATGATCATTCCAATACATATAGATTTTTATTCCGTTGAATTCACATACTAACGGCATATAAACCCCGTTTTTTAGTATAACGCATTTTCCTTCGTCAATTCGTCCTCCACCGCTTTTTGGATGAACTGGTTTAAAGAAATACCCATCCGCAAAGCGCTTCTTTTTGCTTTCCTATGCAGTTCCGGCGATATACGCACGTTAAAACCGCCTTTATGGATTTTTCCACTTCTTTTCCGGCGGAACGGCATAACTCGGAATAATCTTCAACGGCTTCTTCAAAGGAAGCCTTGAGGTCGTCTACGCTTTTCCCTTCAAAGGAAATCAAATCATCAATGCCTTCAACCTTTCCGTAAAACACTTCACTCTCCGCGCAATAATGTACGGAACCGACATGATCATTATAGGTAAGTACTTCTTCCATAAGACTCCCCTTGCTTCCAATTCCTCAAGTAGCTGATCGATTAAATATAACTTCAAAACGACAATTCATACGTCAGCGGCACCGACCAGGTCGGAAGATCACCGTCAAACGCGTACGCCCAGCGATACCCCAAACGAACGAAGCCGTTGGGAACCTTCGCGCTGACGTAGGGAGTGCAACCGATTTTAAGGGTCTGCGATACCCACCAAAGCGATGAACCTACGGTAAACGCCGGTCGAGAATATGAAACAAGCGTGGTGACTTCATAGCGAAAATCGGAGGAGAAGCGACCGAGCAAATCAAGGTAAAAGTTAAGGCTGCCAGCGGACGCCTTGGCTGATCCGTAGGCGTACTGCACGCCCGATCCGTCGAAATAGCCTTTATACCCCAGCAAGAGCCTGACCGGATCTAAAAAATGAAGCGCCGTAGAAAAAAACGCTTGCCGGTCTATATCGTTGAGATACCCCGCGTTGAACACGCCGACCTTGTCGATTGAATAAGACGCCGCTAAACGGAAATTGTCGTACACATCCGCCGCGTTCATCGTTTCAAGGGGCACTTGGAAGCCTCCCGCCAGCGACAAGCCCGGCGCGGGATACGCCTGAAGCAAAAAGCCGTGCTCGCCCGTGAAGATCCGGGATCCGTACCCGATATCGTCGATATACGAACTGATCCGGTAATCGTCAATCCGCGGTTTCCCGAAAGACAGCTTTAACTTTTTGTCCAGAAACCTGAAATAGTACCTAAAGCTGTCCAGAAAAGCGCTCGGGCCGCCATCGGCTCCGTACATCGCCAACGCGGACCAACCGGAACTCGTTCCCGCCCAGCTCAAACCGAGTTCGTTGTACGCCCCCTGCCCGACCCAGGACGGGCCGGTGGACACCTTCCCTTCCTGGTCATAGAGGCTGATGTTCCCGCGCGCCCAGAGACCGAGGGTAGCGGGAGCGGCGGAGATAAGTGCTGACAGACAGAAAAAGCAGATAAGCGAAAGAAGCCTTGTGCGCATTGAGAATAAAACTCCAAAATACCCTATTTAGTCGTGTACTCTTCTTTGGCTTCTTTGATTGCGCTGGGTAGATCAGCGGGATCGATAGCCGCTTCTAGCGTTTCCTGCAATAGCGCTTGGCCTAAAGCAATTGCCTGGCCTCTGGTAAAAAACAAATTTGTTTCAATTGAATACTCATCTCCTTTTTCATCATTAGTTTGACCATTGATGTTTTCAGTCTTTGGGATACTGATTGTAAAATATGGAGAAGTAGGATCGGTAAAGATATAGCCGAACATCAATTCCGGGGCGGCTTCTCCGTTCAAGGAGATTACCCCCCATTCAAGACGAGAAAGTCCAAGTCCGTATACTTTTCTAGTTTTCGACTTATTAGTTTTTGCGTTTAAAGAACGCGCCTCATATTCGGAAGAAAAAGAGGAAATTGACGATATCAACTTGCTACGTACGCTTTCTGAAATAAATAATACATTCCTGTTCATCTGATAAGAAAACTCAAGCGTGACATCATTAGTTCGTGGATGAAAAACGATTCCAACATCAGATTTTGACAATTCATTCGAAAAAAACTTCTCGAATGAAACGCCGATCCTTGCGACTTTCACAGGTTTTATATCCGCGATAAGTCTTGTTCCTTCATCATCTTTGACAGTATTGATCGATGCACACGAGAAAGATAAAAGTATCAGAACAAAGGATAATATATATTTTTGCACGATTCTCTCGTTAAAAAAACACCCCCCGAGAAACCTCGGGGGGTGTTTCCGTTTACCGTATGAAGGTCAAACGTCTAGTCGATTAGAAAGAGTAGGTCAGGATAACGGGGATGCTCCAAGAAAGCTTATCACCGCTGCTCATTCCAACGTTGGCCACGAATCCAGCCTTCATGTAACCATTGCCGTAAGCCATTTTGGCGTAGGGAGCAACAGTGAACAGGTTGGTATAGGTAACGGAGGTGGCGACGGTCTGAGTCGCAACAGAAACATCTTTCGCGTACTGGAGTTCAACACCGGCGGAAAGCGGGTTAGCAACTACGTAGGAGAGATCGGCGGAAGCACGGAACCCAAGGGTATCAGCAAGCAAAGTATAGGTACGAACCACAGCGGCGATGGCATCTTTCGAATAGGAAACGCTGGCACCGATGGACATTTTGTTCGTCGCGGTTTCGGCGGTAGGAATGAAAATACCCGCGTCAACAACAAGACCGGCCATACCGGTGTAAGCAAAGGCGACGTTGATTGCCTTCGAAGCCCACTTTCCAACATACTGAGCACGGATCAGACCAACTTTATCAATGGTATAACCAGCACCGGCTTGAACTTTCTGATAAACGTTGGAAGCTGTTTCCGCATAGTCGGTCGTATCGGTATCAACAGCGGCTGCGATGTAGAGTTCCTTCATCGGTGTAATTTCGGCCATGGCGCCCGCAACAGGTTCCATGCGCTCGAAAATGAAGTCACCGTCGGTGGTGTTGATCATATCGGAATCGCCGATCTTACCGCGGAGGGTATCACCCTTAAAGCGGCCGGCGGTGAGCCTGAACATATCGTTCGCTTTCCACCAGATTTTGGCATTATCCGGAGACGCAAATGTCGTACCACCATGGAAGAATAACTGCAACAGGAATCCGAAATTATCAGAGGTTCCGGAAATATCGGCGCGTACTCGGCTACCTTTCGCCCAAGAAGGACCAACTCCGACCAATACGTCGGCGCCGTCCTGACCGGTGGATTCGGCCGCGTTGAAAATAACTCGGCCCCAGCCGCCGACTTTGACTACAGGGTCAGCAGCAAAGGCCATGCCGCCAACGAGAAGGGCAACAAACAAAACGGATACTAATTTCTTCATTCTAGTTCCTCCAATCTCACTCGAGGGGTAGAGACCTACGGTCGCCACAAGTCCCTTCGTTGATGCCCTAGTATACCAACCGCTTTTTCCCGGTGTCAAGTTTTTTTAGGGAAGTTACGGATGTGAAAAGAGTTAAGAAACCGCAAGGTTTTCACTTTTATTCCTAACATTTCACTTTTCAGGCAGAAGAACGCAGAAGACAGTGGTTAGCGATTTTCGACATATTTAACACAAAATGTCGAGGAGTATGGAAATAGTTTGGAAAACCAATTACTCGCGTGATAAAGGATGTCGGTATTTTAACGTTTTAGTTCATTTCGGGTATAAATACGCTCTAGCGTGATACAAATCTAATTTCGTTTCCATTTTGCTTTTAGAATAACCACGAAAGCGCGAACGCACGAAAAAGATATTCGATATCCTTGATTCCCCTTCGTTTTTTCGTGGTTCGATTTCTTCAAAATCACTTTTTCGATTTTTTTCTAGAGTGGCAAGCATTAGGTGAATTCCGTTTCTATACATCCATATAGTGTTGGAAGGGGACATTGAAAATACTCCTTGATATTACACTATAAAAGGTGTAGTTTATTAATGAATGCGAAGGATTTGGTAAAACTCTTGGAAAACGCGGGTGGGTGATCATACGCATCACAGGCTCACACCATATTATGAAGAAAAATGGAGAAACGATTGTGTTGCCCGTACATGGGAAAACCGATCTTAAACCGGGACTTCTCAATTCCATTCTGAAAAAGGCGGGTTTGAAATGAAAACTATTATTCCCTGTAAGATCACGTTTTCAGAAGCTGACGAAGTCTGGTATGTCGAAGCTCCCGATCTGTACTCCGGCCCGATAACCTACGGAGAAACGATAGAACTGGCTAAAGCTATGGCCGTCGATGCTTTAACGGGCCTGTTGGAATCCTATATCGACGAAGGCAAGAAAATCGTGATTTCCCCTCTGTGCGATGATCCCGATTGGTATCCCATAGAACCGGCTCCCGGCGTGGCTTTCGCGCTCTGGCTTCGGAACAAACGCAAAGAAGCCGGAATGACCTTGACCGACGTCGCGGATCGGCTCGGCGTCAAATATCAAGTCTACCAGAAACTCGAAAACCCCGTGACCGCAAACCCCACCCTGAAAACTCTTAAAAAGCTGGAAAAAGTATTCGGTGAAACCCTGGTAGCGGTGTAGCGAATCAAAGGCGACGCTACGCCAAGAACAGGTATAACCACGAAAGCGCGAAAAAGACATTCGGAATTCTTGGCTCCCTTCGTGTTTTCGTGATTTCGTGGTTCGATTTTCTTCTTTCCCTGTGACTTTGTGTCTTTGTGTGGAATTTAATTTGAATCGACAAGCACCGCGCGAAATTCATCTCTATCCACGGTATGCGCTCTCGAAAAGTTTTGGTTCCCATCCCCATCGACCCGCTGGTCGATCCGGTCTTTAAGGTCCTGTTCGGCACCGAGGCGAACAAAGACATCCTCATGAGCTTCCTGAACGCCGTTTTGGAATTCATAGACGCCCCTCGGGCGGTTTCGATCGAGCTAGTCCCACCCCGGAATCTCCGCAGTCATGCAGCGGCGAAAGAGACGGAAGTGGACGTCCGAGCCAAGGACGCCGCCGGACGCGTGTTTCAGGTTGAGGTTCAGCTAGATCCGGGAGGCCCGCTCATCGAACGAATGATATTTGGAACCGGGCAACTTTACTCTTCCACGATCGCCAAAGGCGAATCTTACAAAGAACTCAAGCCGGTTGTCTCCATCTGGCTCCTGAGGGATCGGCTGCCGCATAAACCGCGCCAAAAGGCGAATGTGATCACCGAATACCGTTACCACGATCCGCAAGGTTACGCGCTCGGGCTATATCCGGCCGTCGTGGTCATAGAATTGAAAAATCGGATCGAAACGGTTACCTTTAAGGCAGAGATTGAAAGATGGCTCTTCTTTTTCGCGCACGGTAAAGACTTGTCCGTCGCGGCGGAAGTTCCACCCGAAATCGGAAGCGAGGTCTTCATGAAAGCAGTCAACGAAACCAAACGCTTCAACGACAGTTGGGCCAAGCGCATGACCTACGACAGCTATATGGATAAAGTTCGGTGGAACAACGCACTGAAGGAAGAGGCGGAAACTCAGCGCAAGCAGGATGAAGCTCAGCGCAAGCAGGATGAAGCTCAGCGCAAGCAGGATGAAGCTCAGCGCAAGCAGGATGAAGCTCAGCGTAAGCAAGATGAAGCTCAGCGCAAGCAGGATGAAGCTCAGCGTAAGCAAGACGAGGAATTTCGCAAAGAAACTGAACGACTCAAGGCGGAAGTGGCCTCACGACTTGCACAGGCATATAAAGGCTTGATTGCGGCGGGTCGCGCTCCCCAAGAAGCAGGAGAAATCCTGGGTATCGATCCATTTGAAAAAAGATAAACCGTATCGCCTCCCGTTGGGGCTGGAACTATTGTACGAAGACCGCGAACTCATCGTCGTGAACAAACCTTCGGGATTGCTCACGACGGCGGCCGGAGCAGAGCGCGACAAGACCGCCTACTGGATACTCTGCGAGTACTTGCGCAAACGAGGCGAGAAACGCCGCGTCGCGGTCGTGCATAGACTGGACAAGGACACGTCGGGGGTGCTTGTCTTCACAAAGTCGGAAGCCTCTAAGCGCGCGCTGATGGAAAACTGGAACGAGGTCGTGCTGGAACGCCGATACGTCGCCCTTGCGGAGGGGGATTTCCCCGAAGCGGAAGGGAGCATCGATGAGCCGCTGGGAGAG
>JBAYHM010000089.1:0-14843 GCA_041666155.1 Treponemataceae bacterium | reverse complement strand
GCCGGCGACAACGCCGTAGACGACCATGACCACGCTCGGCGGAATGATGATGCCGGTCATACCGGCCGCGGCTATGATGGAAGCGGAGAACTGCCGTTCGTAGCCGCGTTTTTCCATTTCCGGGAACATCACCGATCCGACCGCCGCGGTTGTCGCGGCGGAAGAACCGGAGATCGCGGCGAAGAACATACCGGCCACGTTAGCCACGATGCCGAGGCCGCCGGTCATCCAGCCGACGAGGGCGTCGGCGAAAGCCACCAAACGGCGGGAGACGCCGCCGTAGGTCATGATTGACCCGGCCAGCATGAAGAAGGGAATCGCCATGAGCGGGAACGAATCGTTCGACGTGACCATTCGCTGAACAATGAGGGTCAGGGGCAAGCCCGACTGCAGAATGGCGATCGCCGAAGAAAGCCCCAGCGCCACGCCGATCGGAAGGTTCAGGACGAAAAACAGGACCAGGGTCCCGAAAAGAATAAGAGCTGCCATCATTCGACTCCTTCGCTCTTAATGATGTCCGGGTCGGCGATTTCTTCGGACGCGTTGACGATCACGTTGGCCATAAGAATGAAGCCCGCGATCGGGACGCACAGGTATACGAGAGCCATGCTGATGCCGAGCGCCGGAGACGTCTGCTCGGCGGTATCGAGCATCATAATGAAGCCGAAAATCGTAAGGAGCGCGTAGAAAATAAAAGAAAGCGAGTTCGTAACGGCGATAGCGCGCCGTTTGATCGGCTTCGGCAGATTCGCGACAATGATCTCGATGCTTACATGAGAGCGGCTCCTCAAGGCGATCGCCGTACCGACAAAAGCGGACCAAATGAACATATATCTAGCGAGTTCTTCCGAAAAACTGAGAGAACTCTGCAGCACATACCTAAAGACAACTTGCAGAACGATCATGACCGTCATCACGGTAAGCGTGGCGAAAGTGATCGATTTGGCGACGAAGTTGAGCTTGCCGACAAATTTCTTATAGGCTTCCATCAATACCCCTCCTAGAAAAAGGGACCGGCGAAGACCGGTCCCTAGCTGCCGAAATCAGTTGGCTCCTGAGATTTTCTGGATCAGTTCCTTGCCGATGACCTTGTAGTATTTCTCCCAAACGGGGGTCATCAGTTTCTGAAATTCAGCGACCTGGGCGGGAGTCAATTCGGTAACCTGCATTCCCTTTTCCTTCACGAGCTTGATGAACTCAGCGTCCTTCTCCGCGGATAGCTTGCGGTTGAAATCGCGTGCTTCGGTGGCGGCCTTGAGGATGACTTCCTGGTATTTCGCGGGAATCTTCTTCCAGGTGCCGAGGCTGAAAACCACGACCTCCGGCGAATAGGTATGGCCGCTCAGGGTCAGGTATTTCTGGACTTCATAGAAGCGGGAAGAATAGATCTGCCCCATCGGATTCTCTTGGGCATCCACCGTCTTCTGCTGCAGAGCGGTGAACACTTCGCCGCGCGCCATCGGCGTGGGATTCGCGCCGACCGCCTTGAACATATCGATGTACATTTGAATTTCCATCACGCGGATTTTGATGCCCTTCATATCGGCGGGCGTCACGATCGGCCTGACGTTGTTCGTTATGTTGCGGAAACCGTTCTCCCAGGTGCTGATGACCTTCAGCTTTTTCCCTTCGGCGCCAGCGTATATCTCGTTGGCCAGCGGACCGTCGACTACTTTATAGACGTGATCTCTGCTCTTGAACATAAAAGGAAGCTCGAGGACCTGCGACTTAGGAATGAAAGCGGAAAGCACAGCGGCGGTCGTCAAGGTTATGTCGACGGAACCCATTTGGAGACCTTCGATCAGATCGCGCGAACTTCCTAGTTGGCTGTTCGGATAGATTTCCACTTCATAGGCGCCGTTCGTACCGGCTTTCACCAGCTCGGCGAACTTGACCGACGCGATGTGGTACGGCTCCTCCGCGCTGGCCACGTGGCCAAGCTTGAGTTTGGTTACCTTCGTCTGAGCGGAAGCTCCGAACGAAACGAGAGATAGGGCTACGGCGAAAAGAACCGCATTCTTCAACTTCAACATACTTGTCCCCCTGTTGGCAACGATGCAACGCGCTGAACTTTTTCGGAGCGTTGTCAGAATAAAAGCGCAAAAGTGATTTTCATCTTGGATATAGGATTTTGGATCCAATAAAATAATCCTAACATGTGATTTTTGACCTGTCAATAAAAAACGATAAGTTGATCGCTCTGTCTCACCCTATTCGCCGAATGCTTTGCATAAGCTTGACATCTGAACAAACCTGATTATTATGGATCCTGGATATAGGTTTTTGGATCCTTTAACTTACAGATAAATACGGGTTCCGGATCTATCTGTAAGCAGAATCCAATTGTTTTTTCTGCGAGGAAAATATGAGACAGGTATTAAAAACCGCATTCTTGCTCCTGGGAGCCGCGGTGGTCATGGTCAATCTTACGGCTCAGCCGAAACAAGCTCCGGGTTTGAACTACTCCTACAAGTACGCGACGAACTTCTTTAAAGCCGAAGCGACGCTCGCATTTATGGACGATTATCTTTTTCCGTTGAAAGTTAAAGCGAAACCGGCGGACGCGAAAGACGTCTACATTTCCCTTTTCGACCTGGAAAGAATCTATGCGCCTGATTTCAAAGTAATCAAAGACGGCGACCGCTTTTCCGTGGAACATACCGGAAAAACAGTAAAAGCGACCGTCGACGAGAATGGGATAGATGTAGCGGGAACCGCCGCGACTCTAACGGCAGCGCCTCGCATCATTGATGATGAAATCTGCGTCCCGGTCGCCGCTTTTATGTCCGCCGCATTCGGGAAAGATACCGCTTTGAACGACAAATTCGTTACTATCGGATATACCCAGGGCAAATTGGAGCAGGTTCCCCCACGGCGTACGCGATTGCTGGAAGGGAAACTTCGCGGTAAAAAATTCGGCTTCATCTACGATACCTATTGGTTCGAGGAAGGAAAGCGAACCATGTCCTACCGAATGTACATTCCGACAACGTATGATCCGAAAGTGCCCAATAAGATGATCCTGCTTGTGCATGGGAACACCGTGAATCAGGACTATTGGTTCACCGACACATACGAGCCCATCTACAACATCAAGCCGATCGAGGATTACGCGGAAAAGCACGGCTACATACTGGTCGCGCCGAACGCCTATATCGTGGCGGGAAATTACGGAGATACCGATAATATTCCGTACATGACCGAACCGACGCGAACAGCCTTGAACGACGCTGAAAAAGGGCTGCGCATTCTGTCCGGAAAGGGCTTCATGATGGGATTCGATGAAGTCCTGAAGAAGTACAATATCGACCGGAAAAAAATCTTCCTCATGGGCAATTCGATGGGCGGCAAAGGAACCTTGTTCCTCGGCAACAAATTCCACGAAACCTTCAAAGCGCTCGTCGTTACCGGTATGATGCCTAACCTGACCATCATGAACGGGAATCCGTATCCAAATATCGTGAACAAACCACTCTTCTTCGTCGAAGGCACTGAAGACGAATACGGATTCGACATCGCGCAAAAGAACAGCGCCATACTCGCAACGTACTTGAAGAACTACAAAACCTTCTGGAGCGCCGGAGGCTTGCATACCACCGCTTGGGCTCGATCATTAGAACAGATTTTTGATTTCTTAAATAAACAAAAATAATTCCGGATACGCGTACCAGAGTCTCAATCTTCCGCCTGGCCGAGAGGATTGAGACTGTTTTCTAGCCGAAACCGCCCTCCTCCTTGTATACTGGATACTCATTTCCTCAAGGAGCGACAAATTGACCTACCAGGAAGTCTTGAAGAACGCGAAACAATCGATCGGGCCGTACTGCAAAGTCTGCCCGGAATGCAACGGCGTCGCCTGCAAAGGCGTCATTCCCGGCCCGGGCGGCAAGGGAACCGGTCTCGGCTTTATCCGCAATTATCAGGAATTGAAAAAGATACGGTTGCGCATGGACACGGTATACGATCCGACAGGCGTATCGACTAAAGCCGTGCTTTTCGGCAAGGAATTCGCGCTGCCGGTGTTCGCGGCGCCCATCGGCGCTGTCGCCATACACTACAGCGACGCGTATAACGATTTGACCTATTCGGCTGCGGTGCTCGACGGCTGCCGGCAGGCCGGAAGCGCCGCTTTCACCGGAGACGGCATCAAGAAAGAGGTGTACGAGGGAACCATCGAAGTGGTCAAGAAACTCGGCGGTTGCGGCGTTCCGACCATCAAGCCGTGGAGCCTCTCCGAAGTGATCATCAAAGCGAAAATGGCCGAAGACGCGGGCGCCTTCGCGTTCGCCATGGACATAGACGCCGCCGGCCTCACCATCCTGGCCGCGCAGGGCAAATCGGTTTCGCCGATGCCTGTGGACGCGCTGCGAAAAATCGTGGAATCGGTCCACATCCCCTTCATCCTCAAAGGCGTCATGACCGCCGCAGGCGCCAAAAAAGCCCTGGAAGCCGGAGCCAAAGGCATCGTCGTCTCCAACCACGGCGGCCGCGTGCTGGATGAGACGCCTTCAACGATTGAAGTACTCCCCGAAATCGTCACCGCCGTCGGCGGAAAATTGACGATCCTGATCGACGGCGGCTTCCGCACCGGCCTAGACGTCTTCAAAGCCCTCGCCCTCGGCGCCGACGGCGTCCTGATTGGAAGACCTTTCTCCTATGCCGTCTACGGCGCCGCCGCCGAAGGTGCCAAACTCTACCTGGACAAAGTGCGCGCGGAATTAGCCGAAGCCATGCTGATGACCGGCGCAGCGACCTTAGCGGACATCGATGCAAAAAAAGTAGACGTCCGGGCCTAAGAAGCCAGACAGCAATATTTTCTTTGGACCGCCGGAGAAAAACCCCGAGCGAGCGGATCCGCAGGACCTACTGGTCCGAGGACTAGCGAGCTTGGGGTTTTTCGCAGGCATGCCATATGAATACCGCAGTCTTTTTCATGCTCACACCACTCTTTTTTTGTATTCGGTGTGCAGAAGTTCGTGGCTCAGGTGTCCAAGAGGCGCTCCGAGGAACTCCGCGTACAATGCCGATACCGCGGGATTTTCGTGACTTTTGTGGATGGGTAGACGCCTATCTTCGACGTAGACGGCGGACTGGCGGGCGGCGCGTTTGGCGTCGGTTACCGCGACGGGTTGACCGCCGCCGCCGATGCAGCCGCCGGGGCAGGTCATCACTTCCACGAATGCGTAGGGGCTTTTTCCCGCCGCGATTTCATTCAGGATTTTGCGCGCGTTTTTGAGAGTGTGCGCAACGGCAACCTTCAGCTTCCTACCGTCCAAATCCAATTCCGCGCTTTTGATGCCTTCCATGCCGCGGGTTTCGGCAAGTTCCAAGACGGGGAACGGCTTCTTGACGACCAATTCGTAGGCGGTTCGGATGGCGGCTTCCATGACGCCGCCGGTGGTACCGAAAATTGTAGCGGCGCCCGTGGAGACTCCCAGCGGCGCATCGAATTCCTCATCGGGCAGACGGGAAAAGTCGACGCCTACGCGCTTCACCATACGCGCCAGTTCCCGAACAGTCAGCGCGTAATCCACGTCGAAGAACGGCTGGAAATCATGCCCTTTCTCCTTCCACCAGGTCCAAGCGTCCCGCATCTCCGGCCGTTTGGCCTCGTACTTCTTTGCGGTACAGGGCATGATCGACACGACGACTAACTTTGATGGGTCGATGCCCGCTTTTTCCGCCCACCAGGTCTTTGCCAACGCGCCGAACATCTGCTGGGGGCTTTTGCAGGTGGAAAGATGAGGCAGGAGGCTTGGATAAAAGGTTTCGATAAAGCTGATCCAACCTGGCGAGCAGGAAGTGATCATCGGCAGAGATCCGTGGTTTTTCAGACGGGAGAGCAGCTCGCTCCCTTCCTCCATGATCGTGAGGTCCGCCGTGAACTGCGTATCGAACACCTTATTGAAGCCGATCCTGCGCAGAGCCGCGGCGGTCTTGCCGGTCACCAGACTTCCCGGCGGCATACCGAGAGCCTCGCCCAGAGAGGCCCGCACCGCGGGCGCCACCTGCACGATGACGATCTTGTCTTTATCGGCCATCACCGCAAAAAGCTCGTCCGTCTCGTCTTTTTCAGAAAGCGCGCCGGTAGGACATACCAGGGTGCATTGCCCGCAAGACACGCAGGCGGATTCCCGAAGCGGCTGGTCCATAAAAGAAGCCACGCGGGTCCTGATGCCCCGTCCCGAAAAATCGATGGCCGAGACAGTCTGCATTTCCCGGCATACAGCGACGCAGCGTCCGCAGAGGATACACTTGTCGTTGTCGCGGACGATGGTGTACCCGCCGTCATCAAGCGCGGGTTTCTTGCGGGTACGCGGGAAGGGAACGCGCCTGACGCCGAGCCGTTCCGCTAATTCCTGGAGTTCGCAGGAGCCGTTGCGGATACAGGTCAAACAGTCGGCGGGGTGGTTGGCCAAAAGCATTTCCACGATCGCCTTTCGGCTTTGCTGCACCCGTAGGGAATTGGTGTGAATGACCATACCGGCCGCGACGTTCTGCGCGCAGGAACGAACCAGGCTTTTCGCGCCTTCGACCTCCACGACGCAGACTCCGCAGGAGGCGGAGCAGGAAACTCCCCGCAAGTAACAGAGACTCGGCACCTGTATCCCTGCCTCGGCGCACGCGTCCAATATGCGCGTTCCGGAAGCCGTTTCAATCGATGCGCCGTCAATCGTAAGTTTAACCTTTTCGCTTTCCATCGCGCTGCCTCCTATCGCCACGGACTGCGGGCGTTCGGCCGAACGTCGCAGCGCAGGCAGCGGCGGGCTTCGCTGATCGCCTGATCCCCGTCGTACCCTTGGTTGATCTCAATAAAATTCCGCAGACGCTGGTCGGGCGGCAAATGCCGGGGCCGATTCTTGCGGCTGCCCTCCGGTTCAGGCGGAATCTCTTGACCGTAGCCGAAATCCTTGAACAACGACGCGAAGCGGTCCTCACCGGTCAGCGCCTTGTCGATTTCCTTCGCCACTCGTTTTGCCTCTCCCATCGCCTCGGCGGCGGTGGCGGGACCGGTCACCGCGTCTCCCGTCGCCCAGACGTTAGGCATACCGATGCGCTGGGTGAAGGGATCGGCATTGATGCGGCCATCCTTTCCGACGGCAACGCCTTCACGCGCGAAAGCCGCCGAATCCACCCGTTCGCCCACCGCGACGAGCACATCGTCACAGGGAAGCTCGACGATTTTCCCCGTCGGCACCGGGGTCGGACGTCCCGACCGATCCACGGGGCCCGCCCCCATCGCCTCGAATCGAACCATCGATACATGGCCGTTTTTCCCGGAGATCGCTTCCTTGGGCGCCAACAGGTAGCGGAACGCGACGCCCTCCGCCTCGGCTCCTTCAAGCTCGTGGAGGTTGGCGGGCATATCGCTTCGGGTACGACGGTAGGCCACCGTCACATCCTTCCCGAGTCGGAACAGCGTACGCGCCGCGTCGACCGCGACGTTGCCGCCGCCGATGACGAGGATGCGGTTGCCGAGTTTCGGCGCCTTTTTCCGCGCGAACAGGTCCAGGTATTCGTAACCGGGATGGACGCCCGGAAGATTCTCGCCGGCGATGCCCAGCGGCTTATCCGCTTCCGCTCCGATCGCCATCAGTACCGCATCGTTGGCCTTCGCCAGATCGCCCAGGGAGAAGTCGACACCTATCCTGGTGTTGAAAGTGAAGCGGACGCCGAGTTTCGCGAAGACGCCGAGCTCGTGGTCCAGAACTTCTTTAGGCAACCGATACGCGGGAATGCCGTAGCGGAGGATACCGCCCGCTTTCTCCTGCGCGTCGTAGACGGTCACCTCGTGGCCGAGCCGGCTCAGGTAGAACGCCGCGCCGAGTCCCGCGGGCCCCGCGCCGACGATCGCGATCCGTTTACCCGTCGGGCGCTTCTTTTCCTCAGCTAAGCGTTTCCATACGGCGGCATCCCGTCCGGTCTGCCGCATCGTATCCGCCAGATAGCGATGGATTTCGCCTTGCTGCACCGGGTCGTCCAAGGTTTCCCGGCGGCAGCGGGTAGAACAGTGGAAGTGGCAAATCCGGCCGAGCGTGCCCGGCAGTGGATTGTCGCGGACGGTGAGTTCGTACGCGTCTTCCAGCCGCCCTTCCTTCACCAACGCCAGGTATCCGGGGATGTTCATGTGGAGCGGACAGGAGTTTTCGCAGAGCGCCTGGAACAGGTTTTCGCAGGTGCCCGCGTCGCAGCGCTTGTCCCGTATGTGACGCTCGTACTCCTCGCGGAAATACTTGAGCGTAGTGAGCACCGGGTTCGCCGAAGTTTGGCCGAGACCGCAGAGCGCGGAATCCTTGACGACGCGCGCGATGCGCTCCAGTTCGTCCAGGTCGGCGTAGGAAGCCTCTCCGCGCGACACATCGCCCAGAATGCGGAGCATCTGGGACAGTCCTTCCCGGCAAGGCGCGCATTTACCGCAGGATTCGGCGGCGGTGAACGACACGAAATAGCGCGCGACGTCCACCATACAGTTGTCCTGGTCCATCACGACCATACCGCCGGAACCCATAATCGCGCCCAGACTCGCCAGGGATTCATAATCGATGGACGCGTCGAATTTGTCCGCGGGAATGCAGCCGCCCGAAGGTCCGCCGGATTGGACCGCGCGGATGCGCTTATGCGCTCCGGCTCCGCCGCCCATCTCGTAGACCATCCTTTCAAGCTTAGTACCCAGCGGCAGCTCGACCAGCCCCGTATTCTTCACTTTGCCGACCAGGGAGAACACTTTGGTCCCCGCGCTTTTGGGCGTACCTATTCGGGAGAACCATTCCCCGCCCTTGGCCAGGATGACCGGAATATTGAACCAGGTCTCGACGTTGTTGATGTTCGTGGGCTGCGCGCGGAATCCCTTCTCCGCGGGGAAAGGCGGGCGGGGAACGGGCCGCCCCGCCAGCCCTTCCGCGCTGGCGGTCAAGGCCGTTTCTTCGCCGCAGACAAAGGCACCCGCGCCGCGCACCAGATCGATATCGAAAGAAAAATCCGTGCCCAGAATATGGTCTCCGAGGAAGCCGTATGCACGCGCGGTTTCGACAGCCTTGCGCAGACGCTCCACCGCCAGCGGATATTCGGCGCGAATATAGACGAAGCCTTGGGAAGCGCCGGTCGCGTAGGCGCCGAGGGTAATACCTTCCAAAAGGGAAAACGGGTCGCTCTCTATTTCGTTACGGTTCATGTACGCGCCGGGGTCGCCCTCGTCCGCGTTGCAGACAATCCACTTTGCGGTTTCGGGACGACCGGCGAGCAGCCGCCACTTCCGCGCGGTCGGGAAACCCGCGCCTCCGCGTCCCCGCAATCCCGACTTTTCCACCTCGTCGATGACCTCGGAGGGCTTCATGCCGAACACCGCTTTCGCCAGGGAAGAATAACCGCCGACCGCCAGGAACTCCTCGATATCCTCCGGATCGATCAAGCCCGCGTTCCGTAGCACTACCTTTTCCTGCCCCTTGAAGAAGGGGATTTCGTTCCAAGGTCGCACCATCGGAAAACTGTTGTCCGATACAACCCCGCCGGAAGCGCGCGGATTCGAAGCGTGATTGTAGAAAGAGATCTCGGCGGTTTTAAAGTCCCATGTATCGATTTTTCCGGCCGCGCGGCCGGCGATTTTTTCCAACGCTTTCGCGTCCCGAGCCGCCTCGACGAACGCGTTTGCGTCCTTCGCAGTCGCCTCGGTGAAAAGGAGGATCGGCCGACCGGGCACGGCGAGCGTCACCAAGGGCTCGGCCGCGCAGAAGCCGAAGCAGCCGACTTTTTTGAGCATGACAGTACCGCTGCCGACTGAAGCGGCGCCGCTCTTAGCCAAGGCCTTTTCAAGCGCGGCGAACAATAAGTCCGCCCCATTGCCAATCCCGCAAGTGCCCATACCCACGCAGATGCGCGTCATAGGCGGCAGCAGTTTCGCCCGCCCCGCGGCCGCGGCTTTTTCAAGGGCCTTCAAATTTTCGATGCGCTTCATTTCGGGCCCTCCTTCCTGAGTTTATCCAGAAGCACGGCGAGGCGTCCGAGAGTAATCCGCGAATAGATGACGCCGTCCGCCTGCACAACCGGCGCGAGCGCGCATTGTCCGAAGCAGGCGACGGTCCGGATCGTGAACTGCCGGTCCGCTGTGGTGAAAGACGGCTCCTCGCTCTCATCGAACTCGGGAAAGCCGAGCCGGGCGGCCGCTTCTTTGAGCAAAGCCAACGACCCGCGCGTATGGCACGCGGTTCCGCGGCACACCGTAATGCAATGCCGGCCTTGAGGAGTGAGGTTGAAAAAAGAATAAAAGGTGGCTACCGAATAAACCTGGGAAAGTGGTGTTTCCGTACGCTCCGCCACAAGGCGTAGGACATCCTCACTCAGATGACGATGCTCGTCCGCTTCCTGGGCATCTTCCAAAATCCCGAGCAAGGCGCCGGGTTTTCCCCGGTACCGATCGAAAACCGCATCCAGACGATCAACGCGCTGACCCTCGGTCCGCTCCATGGCGCCCTCCTCGCGTACGACAGCTACGCGATGATGCACATGCCTAGGGAGATGTAATTAGGATAAGCGATGAAAAACGGATCCGCAACTAAAAGAATAAAAAAATAACGAAATAATTAGTCAAGCGTCCCGTCTTCCACTAACGCCTGCATAAGCGTCTGGTAGGCGCCGTTGACGTGCTCGCGCATCGTTTGTTCGGCGATTTCGGGATTTCCGGTTCTGATCGAGTTCACCAGCTTTGTATGCCAGCCGGGTGTGTAAGTGACTTTCCGCCGGGCCGTTCCAATGCTTTTGTATAGAAGCCAGAATAAATTCACCCGCTTGAGCGGCTCCACCAATGAAGGACAACCGGTATATTCAGCCATCGTAACATGGAAAAGATTATGAAATTCGGCTGCTTGATCACCGGCTTCTCCCGATTCGCGGATTCTATCGATTTCGGATGCCATATCGGCAAGCTCTTTCAATCGGGTTGCTGAAATGCCGACAGCCAAAATCCGAACGACCTGACATTCGATCGCTTCACGGAGCGCGTAGAGGTCCCTGACCTTGTCGGGAGTTTGGGTAGCCACGACACAGCCCCAGCGCGGCTTGTATTCGATCAGACCTTCCTGTTCCAGACGCTTCATCGCCTCCAGAACCGGGATTTGGCTCACGCCGGTCATTTCGGCAAGCTTTCGCCTTGCCAAGCGCTTACCCGGAACGAATTCGCTCAAAACGATTTTTTTTCTTAAAATCCGGTAGACACGCTCAGCGGCGGTGATCGTTTGGTCGTTTTCGTTGATTGAATCCAGCATATTTGCTCTCATCGTACCATACAAGGTTTCTTGCTGTCGAACTTCCAATTCGGGATGAGGTACTGCATACCCGCCGCGTCATCTCGGTCGCCGTGGCTCAGCTTGGAGTACAACTTATTAGCTTCCATCACTTTATCCATATCGATATCGATTCCGAGCCCCGGTTTTTTCGGAATGGCGATATAACCGCCTTCGATTGTCATCGGATTTTCGCAGAGGGACCGGCCTTCCTGCCAGATCCAGTGCGTATCCATCGCCGTGATGTTGCCCGGGGCCGCGGCCGCCGTATGCGCGAAAATGGCCAATGAGATATCAAAATGGTTGTTGGAATGCGAACCCCAGGTCATACCCCAGTCGTTGCAGACCTGAGCGACGCGCACCGATCCGCTCATCGTCCAGAAGTGCGGATCAGCCAGAGGGATGTCTACCGCCTTCTCAACAACCGAGTGGTGAAACTGACGCCAGTCCGTCGCGATCATGTTCGTAGCCACCGGCAGGTTAGTCGCCATCTTGAATTCACTCATAATTTCGCGGCCGGAGAAACCATTTTCGGGGCCGCAGGGGTCCTCGGCGTAGGAGAGTATGCCATGCAGGTCCTTGCAAAGACTAATGGCCTCTTTGAGGGACCAGGCGCCGTTCGGATCGATATTAATACGGGCGTCGGGAAAGTTCTTCTTCAAGAGTTTTATCGTCTCAATCTCGGTTTCACCCTTGAGAACACCGCCTTTGAGTTTGAAGTCTTTGAAACCGTAGCGCTCTTTCGCCGCATAGGCCGTCTCAACCACCGACTCGGGAGTCATCGCCGTATGTCTTCGAATTTTGTGCCACTTAACCGAACTGTCGTCTTCTTTCAGATAGGGTAGGTCGGTCTTGGCCGAATCCTGGATATAAAAAAGGTATCCGAGCACGAGCACCTTGTCGCGCTGCATGCCGTCGCCCAGGAGCGCGGCCGTCGGCAGATCCATGAACTTGCCGACCAAGTCCAGGAGCGCGGACTCAACCGCGGTTTCCGCGTGGACCACAAAGCGCAGATTTTTGAGGTCCAGGCTTTGGAGACCCATGCCGTCGTCTTCCGCGTGAGTATAGTTACCGCTCTTAATGGTATTGATCAATCCGCGAAAGTCGCCGATATGCTTACCGACCAAAAAAGGTTTGTAGCTTTCAAGCGCTTCCTTGATCGATTCTCCGCCGTGAACTTCTCCCAAGCCCGTGTTTCCCGAGCTATCGGTCATTACGACGATGTTTCGAGTAAAATAGGGACCGTGAGCTCCGCTCAAACTCAGAAGCATACTGTCGTATCCGGCAACCGGGATTACTTTATAGTCCGTAATAACGGGGGTATTCTTTGCGTTCATAGGCGCTCCTTGTCACTCGCTATAGCAGATTTGCTATAGCATTATATGAATGAGTCAAGATAATTGTCAAATGGGGTTTGCTCATTTATTAAAGCATATTTTTGAATGACACCCGGGGATGGTATCCCTTGTCCGTTGACTCAAAAGCTCTGAAATGCATAACTGTGACCCGGATGTCACATGAATAAAAACTGGCAAACGCCGGCCCTTGTGGGCTCGCTGGCAATCGGAGCGCTGCTGCCGCGGCTCCACGTCCTTTCATTTTTAGTCCGCTACATGATGATGGCGATGCTCTTTCTCGCTTTCCTCAATTTAAAAACGGAGAATATCCGGTTTAGGCGGTCCCATTTCCTGCTTCTATTGGTCTCTCCGCTAACGGCAATCGTTGCGTATGCGTGCCTGAAACCCTTTAATACCGATTGGGCTATCGCCGCGTTCCTGGTGGCGATGACTCCCACCGCGACCTCCGCCCCGGTGATAACCGGGTTACTCGGCGGCGACCCCGCCTACGCGGTTCTCATGGTACTGCTTTCCAGCCTGGTCCAGCCGCTGATCATATCCGCCGTCTTGCCGTTTCTCGGAGACGGGAGGAGCGTCCACGGCGTTATGGATTTGATCATCCCGCTTTTTACGACGCTTATGATTCCCTTTTTCGCGGCGCTGGCTCTTCGGAAAACAATTCCATCGCTTAATGATAGAATCAAAAAATACCCGATGATCACCTTCGTGCTCTGGATTGTCGCCTTGAGTATCGTCAGCGCGACGGCATCCGATTTCATTTTCCGCTACCAGGCGCCCCTCGGCAATATCATCGGACTCGGCCTTGTATCCTTGGGACTCTGTACGCTCAACTTCACCCTCGGGCGACTGATCGGGGGAAAGGAATATCCGCTGGAAGCTTCGCAAGCCCTCGGCCAAAAGAACACGGTTTTCAGCATCTGGGTCGCGATGAACTTCGCAAACCCGATGGTCACCTTGGGGCCGACTTTCTACATCCTCTGGCACAATCTCTGGAACGCCGGACAAATCCATCTATACAATATGCGGAAAACACCAAATGACGGCCGATAACGACCGATTCTGGAGCCGGCCCTTGGTCGCCGCCCTCGGAACCTTCACCTTCATATATCTGTCCCACATCATGCTGATGAGTATTTTGCCGGGATACATCGTCGGCAAAGGCGGCGACAAACCGACGGCGGGACTCGCGGTCAGCATTTTATCGTTCACCGCCCTGCTCGGCAGACCGATTTTCGGACGGATGTTGGACACGGTGGGGCGACGCGCCGTGATCATCTGCGGCGCCGTCCTATTCTTCTTAGGAACGACGGCGCAATTTTTCTTCCCGGAAATCGTACCCTTGCTCGCGTTCAGAGTGCTTCAAGGGCTCGGCTTCAGCGCCGCGACTACGGCGGCAGGCGTGATTTTTGCCGACTTATTACCGCACAATCGCCTATCCGAAGGCCTCGGTTTATTGCAGATCAGCTTTGCCGCGTGTTTCGCCGTCGGCCCGGCCGCCGGACTTGCCCTTTACGCGGCGGCCGGATATCGCCCCTTGTTCGCTCTTGCTATCGCGGTCGCGGCCCTAGGGATAATCTGCGCGGTCGCAACCCGCTATGAGACGCCCCGGACAAAAGAGACTTCACTTGAGCGTCCCCCCAAAAAGGGCGGCACCGCCTTCGGCGGTACCGGAGCCGTGGTCGCGGCCATCGCGATCGTAAGCTTCTTCGTCCAAACGGCGATGGGCTGCGTGATGGCGTTTGTGCCATTGTACGGAAAATCGCTGAATATCGGTTATATCGCTTTCTTCTTCCCGACCTACGCCGCCGCCGCCATTATCAGCGTCCGAAGTTTGGGTACCGCGGCGGCAAATCGCTTCGGCCGAGAACCGATTCTAATTCTGTGCATCATCTTGATCGCGGCAAGTATGGGAAACCTCGCCGCGGCTCAGTCACCGTTCGCTTTTTTACTCTCGGGCGCGGTCTTCGGCCTCGGTTTCGGCACAAGCGTTCCCTTGTTGGGCGCCTTGATGTTGAACAACAGCCCCATACCCATGCGCGGAACCACGAACGCCATAAATTTCGCCGCTATGGACATCGCCATGACGCTGGGCCCCTTCGTCGCCGGATTTATCGCGCAACAGTCAGGCTACCGCTCGGTGTACGCGGCGGCGGCGGTTTCCGTGCTCTGCGGCCTCGGCGTTTTCCTGGCCTTCGTCCGCGGACGGGCG
>JBAYHM010000088.1:0-15023 GCA_041666155.1 Treponemataceae bacterium | reverse complement strand
CGAGCGGCAGGACCGATAGAAATCGATCCCGTGGGTATATCTTGATGATGGAACGGCAGGCGGCGGCATCAAAAACGAGGTTTTTGTGGGAGAGCATTACGCCCTTGGATTTACCTGTCGTTCCCGAGGTATAGATGATTGAAGCTAGATCGTTCTCTTCGGCGTCGTGGCGGGCTCCGATTTCCGTATAGGGAACGACCGTTTCTCTCCCTGCGATTGAAACGAGACAGCCATTGTCGTCCATCGCGTCCAGACGAATAATCGGGATTTCATCGAATAAGGGGCAATGAGAGTCCTTTAGTTTCTGAAGGGTTTTCGCGGTCGCGCAGACTGCGCGGAGTTCCGCGTGCAGCGCCACGGTGGCGACATGTTCCGGCAGAAAATCGGTCAGAATCGGTACCGACACGGTACCGGCTAAGGCAATTCCAAAATAGGCGATCGGCCATTCGGGTCTGTTTTCGGCGAGCAGCATAACGCGATCACCGGGAACAATACCGAGTTGAGAAAGAACCGCCGCAAAGCCGCGCGCGCGGCTACCGAATTTGGCGTAGGAAATTTCACCCGTTTCGCCGTTTTCACCAACTACCGAAAAGGCCTTGTGTTCCCCGAAACGAGCGGCCGCTGTTTCGACGAGCCGAGTTAAGGTAAGGCGCTCAAGCTGTAACATATGAGTCCCCCTAGAATATTAATGATCCACTATTGGGTGGGTCTTGTCCATCGTCCGAGAGGGCTGTAAAGTAGCGCCATGACCCGTCCGTCCTTGATTATACTATTCATCGCCGTTTTTGCGGCCATTTTTTTGCGGCAAACCGGCGCTCAAACGACCGGACAGGCTGTTCCGAATAAAACGTCTATTCCCGCGACTCCATCCGTCTCCGTTCCGTCGGCCGCCGAGACAATTCCCGTAATAACGGCTCCCGCCTTTGAATTATCCCGTTCGGATCCTTCCGTGTGGCTCGGTGCGACTCTGGATCAAATCCTCAGATCGTTCGGCGCGCCCCAGTCCGTACACACGGTGCGCGGACCCGAGCCGTGGCAGGATGATGTCGTATTCGTGTACGATACCGTGGAGCTGTACTGGTTCACCGATCGAGTATGGCAGGTGCGCTGCAACGCGGCATACGGTTTGCGCGCGGGAGATTCGAAGGAGAGCGTCGTTTCCGCTCTGGGTGAACCCTTGCAGCGTTTTGAATCCGATTTCGTGTATCAACGGCCTTCTCGCGCCTGGCCTCTTCGTCTCCGGTTAAAATTCGGTGAGACGAACGGCGTGACTGATTTTTACATATATAGGGCCGATTTCTAGAACTATCGCTTCATGTTTCTATAATGGGGGGTCGCGTGGCTAAGGTTTGCCTATGCCTGACCGGTAAGACGCTCGCTCGGGATCTTGAGGTATTGGAAAAATACCGCCGTTGGGTGGATGTCGCCGAATTGCGCGTCGACTATTTGGCGCCCGACGAGCGTTTTCACATCAGGCGTTTTCCGCGGCTCGCGGGAATTCCCACTATCCTTACGGTGCGTAGAAAGGCGGATGGCGGCCGTTTTATTGAGGGGGAGGGCTCGCGTATCGTGCTTCTCGCCTCGGGACTCGCGTTTGCGGATACCGAGAAACGGCACAATTTCGCCTATGTGGATATCGAGGAAGATCTCGATGTGCCGAGTCTTGAGGAAGCGGCCAGGACTTTCGGTACACGCATAATTCGCTCGTACCACGATTTCAAAGGTGTGCCGACCGACCTTGCGGGGAAGCTGAACGCACTGAGACGAAACGGGGACGAGATTGCGAAGGTTGTGGTTATGCCCCGCGGACTTGCCGATCTTGCGCTTATCCATGAAGCTTCCGCCTCTCTTCCCGATGCGGAAAAGATTGTGTTGGGGATGGGATCTCTCGGTACGCCGACGCGTATACTAGCAGAAAAATTCGGGTCGATGCTGAGTTATACCACTCCCCGCGGTGAAAGCGACCTGGAGTGCGCGGGGCCCGGACAGCCGGATCCGATTGACCTAGTCGACATTTACCGCTTTCACGAGCAGGGCCCCTCAACAAAAATCTACGCCATCATCGGGAAGCCTGATTTTTCCCCCGCAACCCCCGCTATACAGAACCCCGCATTTACCCGTGCCGGTCTGGATGCCGTATATGTGCCGTTCCCCGCTGATTCGTTACCCGGTTTTTTCCGCATGGCGGATGAAATCGGCATAGACGGAGTTTCCATCACCATCCCGTACGAGCAATCGTTCGTCCCCTACTTGACGGGAAGATCCGTGGAAACCGAGAAAATCGGCGTCTGCAATATCGCTGTCCGTAGTCCCGCCGGGTGGTACGGCTACAATACCGCGGCAGCGAGTTTCGCCGATTCCTTACTGAGTGTCCTAGGAAAGAAGAATCTCCGGTGGAAACGTATCGCTCTGATCGGTGCCGGATGCGTCGCGCGGGCGGTTGCCGCGGAATTGTATCGCTTGGGCGCGCGCGTTTGCATACTCAATAGGACTGAATTGCGCGCGAAGGAAATCGCTGAGCGCTACGGTTTCGCCTGGGGCGGCCTTGATGGACGCGGCGTCCAATTATTGGATCATTTCAATTCGATCGTTGTTCAAGCCACTTCGGTTGGCATGGAGCCGGATATAGAGGCCGATCCCCTTGCGCTATACCGTTTCAGCGGCCGTGAAACGGTCATGGATCTGATCTACCGACCTGAAAAAACGCAGCTTTTGAAACGAGCCGAAGAGTCCGGCTGCACCGTTATTAGCGGCCGCGAGATGCTCCAGCGTCAGGTCAGCCGCCAGTTCAAACTGTTCACGGGGATAGAGTACCCAGCTGAATAGCACAGAATCCCGAAGGGGATTTGCAATGTGAAGAGAGCGCCCCAACCGGGGGCCCGGCACGATTTTCGAAAGCTTCAGCTTGAGAAAATCTTCCTGCCCCGCAAATCCCGAAGGGGATTTACAATTTCCTAGTAGCGCCCCAACCGGGGGCCCGGCACGATTTTCGAAAGCTTCAGCTTGAGAAAATCTACTTACCCGTAAATCCCGAAGGGGATTTACAATTTCCTAGTAGCGCCCCAACCGGGGGCGCTACTAGGAAACGGCTTCAATCAATATCGCGCTTACATCATCCGCCAATTCACCGATAGGGTTCCTCGCTTTGATTACGGTATACAAATCTTCCAGATTCCGTCCTCCGTCGGCGAAGAATGCCGCCACGCCCTCAATGCCGAACGCTTCACCGTTCACGTCTTCAGCTTCGTAGATACCGTCGGAGGCCAGCAAAAGGAAATCTCCCGGAGCAAGATGCAGCGCGCTTTCCTGGTATTTCCCGCCTTCAACCATGCCGATCATGAAAGACCGTTCGCGGATAGGTTCGGGGACCAGCACTCCGGACCGCAAGCGGAAGACAAGCGCCATGGGGTGTCCGGCGCTGGCGAAGAAGCCGGTTCGGGCATTGGGGTCGAGAATAACAATCGATGCGGTCAGGTAATAGCCTTCCACCATCGAGGTCCGGCAAAAATCGTTGTTGATCGTATTCAGCATTTCGGAGGGCGAATACGTTTGCTTGATGCTGCTGTGGAAGAGAGTTTTGTAGATCATGGCGAACAGAGCCGCGGATATCCCGTGCCCGGTGGCGTCGGCGCTTGAAGCGACGAGTAGGCCCGTATCCGTGACGAAGGCCTCGACGTAATCGCCTCCGGTGACTTCAAGGGGGCGAAAAAGGGTGTCTATACGTAAGCCGCCGTGCCGAAACCCGTCGGTGGTGACCATATGTTTTTGTATCTCCCCGGCAAGCTTTAACTGCGCATATTCCTCCGTCATGTCGCGGAATTGGCAGATCCCGCCGAGCGTTCTGCCATCCCTGTCTTTGAGCGGCGAGACCGATAAGGATAGCGGCACTTCACGGCCGTCGGCGGCGCGCATGAATACATAATGCGGATAACGGCCGGAAAAGCCGCCGGATATGGAAAAAGCGAGCGGACACAAGCCTTCTCCGCACAAGGGCGTTCCATTGGCGTCGCGTTTACACAGAGGTCCAAGGGTTTTACACGACCAGCCGCAGACTTCACGCGCGGGATATCCCAGGATAGTGCTCGCCGCGGGATTCCAGTACCGAATGGAAAACTCTCTATCCACAATGAAAACACCGTCCTGCATCTGCTCCAGGACGTCGAAATATGAGATCGATTCAAGTAAAAATTCGTTCTGAACGTCCACCCGGCAGTCCTTGTCGCCTTTCATTCTTTAACATACAGTATATGTCATTCCAGATTAATTTTCGGAGGAATTCACGTCTATGGACCAGAAAGAAATGAAAGAATTGGTGGGTAAGACCGCCGTTGAAAGACTTGTGAAAAGCGGCATGAAGCTTGGTCTCGGCACCGGTTCCACCGCGATGCCCGCCGTCAGGCACTTGGGCGCTCTCCTCCGCGACGGTGTTCTCAAGGACATCAAAGCCGTTCCAACGAGCTTTCAGACCACGATCGAGTGCGAAAAATGGGGCATCCCTCTCTATACGCTCAACTCAGCCGAGATCGGCGGAGAGCTGGATCTCGCGATTGACGGCGCCGATGAGATCGACAGCAACAACAACTGCACTAAAGGCGGCGGCGGCGCGCTCCTGGTAGAAAAGATCGTAGCGTACAATTCCAAGAAATTCGCCGTAGTAGCGGACGAATCCAAAGTCGTGAATAACCTGGGACTCGTGTTCCCGGTACCGATAGAAATTATTCCCGAAGCGCGCATGCCCATCATCCGCGAACTCCGGAAGCTAGGCGCCGAAGTTGTCCTCCGTGAAGCCGTGCGTAAAGCGGGTCCCGTCATCACCGAGCACGCAAATCTGCTCCTGGACATCAAGTTTATGGAAAAGATCGATCCGGCGGCCTTGGAAGCTGAGATCGCGCGTATCCCCGGCGTTGTGGAGACGGGTTTCTTTACCCGCAACCGGCCGATCGTCTTCATCGGCTACTCCTCGGGCGAAGTTAAGGTTCGGGAATAGTCGATTGCCCATCGCGCGTCACGTGAATTTCGTCAGTCTCAGTAAAGCGTGCGCGTTGCCGGGTTGCCCGATCTGCCGCATCGTCGCCGAACGTACAGAGCGCTATCTGGACAATCTCCTGTTCGAACACGTCTCGGACAGAGGTTTTCGGGCCGCGCACCGCGCTTCGGGCGGCTTTTGTCCCGAGCACTCCCGCGGCCTTGCGTCTTTTCGCGACGGCTTAGCCGTGGCTATCCTCGGCCGGGACCTTCTTGAGGACCGGATCGTCGCGTTCAAAAAACGAAAACCGCTGAAGCCGAAGGCGCGCTGTCCGATTTGCGTTGAACGCGAACGGATGGAAACGGAATTCCTTACGTTCTTAGCGGGAGTCGACGACGTTTCATCCAGCGCTCCTGAGGGTACCGCTTCCCTTTCGGAGGACGATGCGGCCGCTGTCGAACTGCGCACCGCTTTCGAAGCCTCCTCCGGCTTATGCGCGCCGCACTACGAAACGCTTCTTGCCGTCGCCAAACGAGTTCCTCTTTGGCTCCGCGAATTCCACG
Organism: Treponemataceae bacterium; assembly: GCA_041666155.1. Taxonomy (GTDB): domain Bacteria; phylum Spirochaetota; class Spirochaetia; order Treponematales; family Breznakiellaceae; genus SZUA-426. Next base: position 9,494 of record JBAYHM010000088.1, on the reverse strand, counting down.
AGCGCCGTTTTGACGAACTACTCCGCCGCACTTCCGTCTTCATCGATCTGTCCGCCTACGGTCGGCAGACGGAATTCGCCGGGCTCGGTGAAAAAGACAAGACAGTCTGGAAGGAGTTGGCCGATTTTTTACGCGGCGATTCCCGCTGACGGAGCGTCGCGTTAAATCGCGGTTAACTTTATTTACTTCTGAGCCTATAATAAACTATGGGCATTCGCCTCAAGATCATTTTTATCGTTCTCCCCGTGCTCATCGCCGCGGTCGTCCTCGCGGGGATGTCGTCGTATTTCGTGGCGGCTTCCTCGGTCACCCGCGTCGCCGTCGATTTTCTCGACTTCAAGGCGTCGGGGGTTGAAACCTACGCCGAAAGTCAGTGGAACCTTCTGGTGGAGAACGGCTTCGTCGGTAGGCCTGAAATGGAAGAGGCGGCCCGCGCCGCCGTAGAAGCTTACGCGCGGAGCGTTCTGCGCAGCTCCTCTGAAACCATCCTCGCCATAGAGCCCTCGGGCGCCGTCGCGATGCGCGCCGGACCAGGGACCCCTTCACCCGAGGACACGGCCGCTCTGGCCGCTTTGGCGAAGGACGCGAAACGTGGGTTCCTTTCGTTCAAGATAGGCGGGATTGATCGCGTCGCTTCGGCGGTGCGCTTCGCGCCGTTCAACTGGCTCCTTTTGGTGACTGAGGAACGAAAAGCTTTTTACGGCGATGTAGAAACCATAGCCCGTACGTCCCTGGCAATCTTGGCGGGCGCGTCGTTTATGGCCATCATCCTGTTGCTTTTTTTGGCTAACTACCTCACCAAGCCTATCCAGCGCGTGGTTTCAGCCATGCAGCATATCATCGCTTCCAACGATCTGACGGAACGGGTGCCGGTGGAGTACAAGGATGAGATCGGCAGGTTATCGCATACTTTTAATCTTATGATCGGGGAGCTGGAGACCGCGTATTCGCAGATCAAGAATTACGCTTTTGACGCGGTTGTCGCGCAGAAGCGAGAGATGAAGATCCGCAACATCTTCCAGCTCTACGTGCCCAAAGACGTGATCGAGCAAGTTTTCATGAATCCGGAAAAGATGCTTGTCGGCGACAACCGCGACGTTGCCATACTCTTCTCCGACATCCGCGGGTTCACGACCATTTCCGAAGGTATGGCCCCCGACGTGCTGGTCGCTTCTCTCAATCGATATTTTTCCATGATGGTCGATGTTATCATGGCTCGTAACGGCATGGTGGATAAGTACATAGGCGACGCCATCATGGCCGTGTTCGGCGCTCCGCTCGCCCGCGGAGACGACGTCCTTTCTTCGGTGCTTGCGGGGCTGGAAATGACCGAAACCCTGGACACTTTCAACGCCGAGCAGCGCGCGTCGGGCAGTCCCGAATTTCACATCGGCGTCGGGATCAACTACGGCGAGGTGACCGTGGGCAACATCGGCTGCGAAAAGAAGATGAATTATACGGTCATCGGCGACATGGTGAATCTTGCTTCCCGCCTTGAGGGACTCACGAAAAAGTACCATGAACCAATCCTCATCACCGAAAGCGTGAGAGATGGGCTCAAGGGCGCGCTGCCCTGCCGCGTCGTCGATACGGTGGCGGTCAAGGGAAAGACCAAAGGCGTAAAAATCCTGACCACGCGGAGAAAATTGAGCTCCGTTGAAACGGAAACCTGGGCGATTCACGAGGAGGCCCTTTCTCACTATTACAAACGGGACTTTTCGGGGGCCGCGGCGCTGCTCGAACGTATCCTCAAGCTTAAAGCGGACGACTACGCCGCCAAGTTATTCCTTGATCGTTCCCACGCCTTTATCGCGTCCCCGCCGCCTAAGACCTGGGACGGCGTGGAGATCATGACCGAAAAATGAGTAGAACCGGCGCGTGTTTCTTGCTTGCGGCCTTGCTGGTATTCGCCGCGCCTGTCGCGCTCCGCTCGCAATCCGCGTCGGGGGGCAAGGCTCCCGACGACGGTAAAGGTATCCTCGTTCTAGATCTTTCCGATGAGGCGGAGTCCGCCGTCGACCCCGAGTTCCGGCGCTTCGCGGACGTGGCTTCCGCTGCTGCCGTCCGCGCGTTCACCTCTCGCGGTGTTGTCTTGAAGACGGCTTCCGTCGCGCCGGAACCGCAGGCCGTGGCGAGCGCCGCCGTCGCTTCAGGCGGCCGTTGGGCCGTCGTGCTCCGGGTCCGTTTGGAAAATCGTCGTCTTTTCTGGCGGATTTCAGTCTATGACGCCGTCTCTTCCGTCCTCCGCGCCGCGGATTCTTTCTCCGCGTTCGCCGGCTTAACCGCGTTGCCCGTTCTCGATTCTTCCGCCGAATCCGTCGCGCAGGCCTGGAAACTCGTCAAGGACGATGTGGTTCCCGATCTGCCGATTCCGTTTCGGCTGCGTTTTACGAGCGCGGAAGCAGGTGTCGCGGTACGATTTTCTTCGGCGACGATCGCCGAACGCGAGGCGTGCGTGACCGTCTTAGGGACCTCGGACGCCGCGTACGCGCCTTTCCAGAAAACGGAAGCGGTTCGGATCACGCTTTCCCGTGAAGGCTATTGGTCAAAGGAAATTATACTGAATAAAGGTCCGGTCGAGGCGCCCGTGCGTCTTCCCCGTCTTCAGAAAAAGACGAGCGACGCCCTTACCGTCAACGTGGGATTTCCCCGACTGTTCGGCGCCGAGGCAGCCTACCGACGGTACGTAGCCGCGGACGTATGGTATCTACTCGCCGCGGACACCCTCTGGGTCACCACCGATTTTCGTCCCGGTTCGGCCGCCGTTCCGCACGACGAGCTTCGCCTCGGCATCGGGGCTTACCTCAATCCGAATCCCGATTCGGCCTTCCGCGTCAGCGTCGGGACAGGTGTTTCCGGCATAGCCACGTGGCTTCCCAAAGCGACCGGATACGATTCTCAGCTCGGTTTCGACTTTTTACTTGATCCCGTTTGGTTTACGATTGAATATCATCAACCGACTTGGGCTATCGTGTTCGAACAACGTTTCCCGTATTCTCTTGGCCTTACCTCAGGATTTCTGTCCCCGGGTTGGGCCCGCGTTGAAAACGGCGGTCCGTCATTCATGTCCGTCGGGGTAATGTTCAAATGGTAAAGACTGCCGCCCCGCGCGTCACGTTGCGCGCCGTCATCGTCTGCATCCTCTTTTTTCCCGCGCTCTTTTCTTCGTGTTCCCTCTTTGGGAACGACCAGTTTCCGGGTTATTTGAAGTATGCGGTAGCGAAGGTCGACCTCGGCGCGCTTTACCAAGCTGAAGGCCTCAAGGAACCGGTGTCCGTATCGCGAGCCTTTCTGACCGCGGATTCGGGCACGGGAAGCCGCGCGTTCATTTTCGCGTCATCCTACGAAGGTTCCCGATTGTTCGTGTTCGACGGGGCGACGATTAAACATGTAAAGACTGTACAGAATAACGGTCTACGGTCTTTTTTGACGGTCCTCCCGTCCGGAAACTACCTTTGCGGCGGAGTGGAACTTGACGCGGCAACCCTGTCCATCGTTTCCGATACCCGGCCCACCATAAGCCTGAGCGATTCGGCGCGATCTTTCACGGACGGCGTCTACCTGTACGTCCTGTATCAGGACGGTGCCGGTCTTCATTGCGACCGCTACGACGGGGCATGGAATCACCTGTCTTCGGCTTCCGTGCCGCCGTTGAGCGGATTCTCGACAAGTTCGTACCAGTTGCTCGACGCGTATCACGAGGCATCCGTATCATCCAAGGTTCGGCTGCTCTTTTCCACTTATTCGGGTGTGCGTTCCGTCACGTTCGCGTCGGTCGCCGATTTCCTGGCGGCGTACGGGCAGGTTTCGCTCGACCTTGGTTCGGAAAGCGTCGTCGCGTTACCGTATTTTTCGGACAACGGAGGCTGGGCCACACGTGATGGCCTGATCGCGTTGTCCTACGAACAAAACTCCCGCGTCATCCGTTACTCGTATGATACGGGCTCGGAACTGGATGACGAACGTTTGGATTCCACGAACGGGGATCGACGGTATTATTTCGATCCCAGCGGCTATTTCCGGCTATTTCTTGACGAGGACACGGAGCTGCTGCATCTTTTGAGGACTTGGTGGAAATGAAACGCCTTTTTTTTGCTGTGTTAGCGCTAGCGGTTTCGCTCCCCATTCTCGGCGCTGAGGAACCGGCGAAAACGCCGTTGCGCGTCTTGACGCGAGTTGTCGCGGAAAGCGGTTTCACCGTCGTATCCAATGGATCCGTCGTATCCAATGGATACGAGCGGCTTGCCTCTTCCCTTGACGCCGCTCTCGTACGCTTGCCTCGGGTCGTCGCCCTTCGCCGCCTTTCCGCAAGTGAGAACGCGCTTGAGGCGGCCGCGGCGGCCGCGTACGACCTCATCGTCGAGCTTCGCGTGTCGGCGGTCGAAGGTACCACCCGTATCCGTATCGCACGCCGAATACAGGACGGCTCAACCGGTGGGGTGCTGGAAGAAAGTACCGAAGACGTTCCTTCTCCGACTGAAAATGAGCTTTCGCAGACTTTCTGGCTTTCCCTTTCCGCCGCTGTGGAAAAGATTTCACCCGCTCCGCGAACGGCGCTTCTCCCCATAGCGGCTTCAGACCCCGCGGTGACTGTTCCTGCCGCGCTTAGGCCCTGGATCGTTGAAGCGGGCCTCTATATGGCGCAATTTCCCGACCTTTGGGCCGGTAAATCCTTTTTCGATGAGCGGTTATTTGTTAAACTTGGCCTTTACCAGTTCTTCGGCGGAACCTATTTCGGTTCTTCGTACTCGGATTCCAATACCACGTTCCGGTTCGTCTCGTTGCCGCTTGTCCAGCCGGGACTGGTTTTCGGCGCTTATTTCGCCGGTCCGGCTTCCGTGTTCAGGCCGTATCTTTCCCTTACCGCCTTCATTCGCGTATTGACCGACCCGCTTTCCCTTGATCCCCTAGCGCCTTATGGTTCTACTCTTTTATTGGGGCTTGAGCGTCGTATCGTTCCGGGTATTTCCGCCTTTCTCGAACTGGGGGCGGCGTTCTACCCTTTCTGCGACGGCTACCTGCTGGCTGCGTCCAAGGGCGTATCGACGGACGGCGGTTACGGCTTTTCGTATGGCCCTACCTGGTTTCTTGAATACCCGCAATTCCGTTTCGGCGTGAGGGTATTCCTATGAAACTGAGATGCCTTTATCCGCGGACTTTACGCGTTTCCGGTCTCCTTCTTGTTCTCTTATCGTGCGCCGCTTGCTGGATGCCGCCCTATGATGAAGCTCTGAAGGATTCGGAGCTGGTTGTCCGTAAGCTGGGTTCTCCGGCAAGGTCCTTTTCCGCGTACCTGCGCGGATATGAAACCAGGGTCGGTTATTATCTGCCCCCCCGCGATCCCGCTTTCTTTCGTGAGGGCTTTTGGATTGCGCGGGAAAACGGAGAACTCAGGGTCAGGTGCGTCGTGTTGGATACGGTGTCGCTCACCTATGGTTTCGCGCAAAACTCCCAGTGGTCCTCACCTGAGCGCTATGGAGATTCCGTAATAGTTCTACCCGCCGCGGCGAATTCCTCAGTCCTCTTCGTCGTTGCCACAGAACTCGGCGGCATCAATCCGTTGACGCGAGATTCGTACGGGAACCTCTCCTTTGGGACGAACTACGCGGTCCCGAACCAAGTGGGAGTAGGCGTTTCTCCTCTGTCCGCCCTCGTGGATCGCTTTTGTGCGGCTTCCGTACCTGCGGGCGTTTTCTCGCTCACCCATAGTAATGCCGGCTCTTCGGCAGCTTTTAGCGGTCCGCTCTGGATCACGCCGGGTTATTCAGCTTCCGCGCCTGCCAGCCCCGCGTTTGCCGCGCTATCCCTCGGATCGAACTTATATCTGAGCGCGACCCTGGCCGACGGTTCTCTCGCCACCTTCAAATGGGGTGCGGGGGCCTGGGCCTCGGAACCGACGCGTTTGGATTTCATCGATAAAAAGGTGAATGGGATACTTTCCGACGACCGCCTGTTCGCCAACGGCGAGGATGCGCTGTCGGTCTATGATTCGGCGGCGAAAACTTCCTTCACGATCACGACCGGAAAACTCCGTTTCCTGTATGAGCGTTATGATTCGACCTCCGCCGCCTGGGTGTGCGTATTCTCCCGAACGACGGTTGTGAGCAACAGCAAAAGTGATGAAAAAAGCGAGCATCGAATCGAAATTTACGAGATTCCAACCGCGAATTTGAGCAAGATTGCCGACTAAGGCTCCTTAGCGGAGTCCTCTACGCAGCGTTTCCACATATGCGCTCATATTCGGGTCCTCGGCATAGCGGCGTGAAAGATCGTCGAAGTACCGGTTTCGCGCGACGACGTCACGGAGGCCCAGGGCGTTTTCCGCCACGGACATGGCATCATTCAAATTTCCCGCCTGATTTGCGGCGATATAGTCTTGTAAGTAGTGAGTGAGCCGTTCGCGCAAGTCGGGAAAGGCCCGGCGCGTTTCGCCGTCGTCCAGGAACGCGTCAAAGCGCAAACGGGCTTCCACGAGCGAACCCTGTCCGCCTTTCGCGCGGGTAGCGTCTTCGGCAAGACGATACGAGGCATACGAAGAAACCAGCGAATCGTAGCGAGCCGCGGCGGCGGCGAGTTTCGCGTTTTCTTCGCGGAGTTTCGCCAGCTGCGCGACAGGGTCGCCGTTTGAGGCCGCCGCTTCTTTTGCGAGGCGGCTTTTTTCTTCTTCGGCCGTCCGCGCCGCGATCGACGCGTTTTCGGATTCTTTTCGGGCCGTATCTAATAAGCGCTGCAGTTCGGCGATCTTCTCGTCGTTTTGGGTGCCGACGCGCGCCAGCTCGGCCGCGCTCGCGGCTTTTTCATCCCTAAGTTCCGCCGCCAGACGCAGCGCTTCATTTTCAAGTTCCGCGATCCGTTTCCGATCCTCGTTCGCCTTATTTTCGGCGCTCTTGAACAAGCCGGCGAAGGCTTCTTCTATGCCTTTGAGCGTTTCAGGCGTTTGCCGCGCGCTCGGGTACTGGGACAGTATGCCGGAGAACGCGGTCAGCGCCGCCGCCCATTTTTCCGACTGCAGGTCGTTAAACGCTTTCGCCAGCGGCGCTTGCGCGGCTTTCGTATCCGCGGCCGAGCGCGACCGGGAGTAATCGGCGACCGACAAGCGAGCGATGCCTTCGGCCAGCGCTTTAGCCGACGCCTCGTCCACGAAAAGTTGTGTAGCGGCATCCCGGTAGGAAAGAGACGCGGCCTCGTAGTCGCCCCGGTCCATCGCGGCGGTCGCGTCGGCGCTTGCTTTCGCGGCTTTATCCCGCCGCCGCGCTTCCGTTTCCTGCGCGCGTTTGGTGAAATATTCATGGGCCTCAAGGATTTCCGGTATGGTTTTGAGCGCGTCGTTGTAGGCTATATCTCCCGCCCCGATGTTTCCGGACTTCAGGGCGGTTCTCGCGTTTTGCGTAGCGCCGCGAACGGCGGACACAAGTTCCGCCTGGCGCAACAGCAGCGACGTATCCAAGCTCGCGCGCTCAAGTTCGGTACGCGCCATAAACGCGAGCGCTTCCGCCGCGAAAGAATCCGCTTGCCGCCGACGTTGCGCTGAAGCGACCGAGGCGACGGTAGGGTCGGTAAGGTAGGCTTTCAGGGCCGCCGCGCGTGTCGCGGCTTCCTCAAAGCGACGTTCCTGAATCGCCGTCCTGACAGTCAGATACAAGCCGACGATCCGTTCTTCCGAAGCCTGTTCGGTTTTGCGCGTTTCTTCGGCGCGGGACAGTTCGGCGCGGGCCTTTTCCCGTTCCGCCGTCGCCTGCGCCGTTTCTTTTTCCAGGGCCTTCGTTTTTACGTCCATCGACGAACGCAGCTCGTCTTCGCGCTTGCGGGAATCATCCAGGATTCGCTTGCGCTCGTCGTTCACTTTCGTCATGTTGAGCGCGTATTCTTCCCGCAGCTTCGCGAAATTCGCGTCGGCGGCGGCTTTTTCGGCATCGATCTTTTTTTGGAATTCGGCGATATCTCTACGGAACGCGGCGGTCCGCTCTTCCTCAAAACGCTTGAGCCGTTCTTGGATGGCCGTTTCCGTGAGTCCCGCGGCCTGGAGTCGCTGTCGTTCTTTTTCCAACTCAACTTTAAGTTCCGCGCGCAGCTCGGTTTCTTTGGTTGCTATTCGGCTTTCGAAGCTCGATTGGAGTTTCGTCCGATCCGCGTCCAGGTTTGCGATGCGCGACTGCATGTCCGCGATTTCCTTGTCTTTCTCCGTGAGTTTGCTTTCGGAATCGCGCTTGAGTTCGCGTATAAGTTTGCCTTCCGCGGAAGAAAGGGACGCGCCGACTCGGGAGGCCGCCGCTTCTTTTTCGCGGAACGTCACCGATAAACCCCAGAGCCCGCCCGCGGTGAGCGCGATTGCGGCTAGGTTGACCACTATTGGGAAGAGCAGCCCGCGCCGCAGCGCCGTGAAAGGGGTTCGTTCCCCGGAAATGCGATTTTTTTTGGTTAGTTCTTCAATCTTGGCAAGAATATCACGACGATCCTCGGTGGTGATGCCCGAAGATCGATCGTTGAAGGTAGTTGCTTTGTTCAGTAATCCGTTCTTAGACATAGCTTCTTTCTGATGATCGACTCAAATGAAGAGAAGCATTAGTAGCTTTCGGCTGAGTTTTACCGCTCTATAAGTCGTTTCAGCGTATGATCGCTTTGCCGCCAGTCTTTCCCGACTTTTACCCGGAGATCCAGTTCCGTCTTCCAGTCGAAGATGCGGTCCATGTCTTTCTGCGCGGCTTGGCGTATCGCTTTAATCATAGCGCCGCCCTTGCCGACTACAATACCCTTTTGCGATTCCCGTTCAACGATGATGAACGCGCGTACCCAGAGCCGGGTTCCCTCGTTGCGGAATTCGGTGTCGGCCACATCCACGTAGATGGCGTGGGGCAACTCTTCGCTGAGCCGGTTCATCGCCTTTTCGCGGATGAGTTCGGCGATGCGGAAGTCAACTTCCTGATCGGTGTAAAAATCATCCGGATACATCGGTTCGCCTGAGGGGGCGATGGAAAAAAGAAGAGCGAGCAGGGGTTCGAGCCCTGTTTTGTTCAAGGCGGATATTTCAAGGACACGACCTTCCGGAAGGGTTGGGAGGGCAGCGGCGACGAATTTTCGCGCGCGCTCAATATTTGCGCCCTTTGCGTCGCTTTTGTTGATCGCGACGACCATTCTGGGGGCCGCCGGGGTAAGAAGCGCGGCGATACTCTGCTCTTCTTCTCCCGCTTCCCGCGAAGCGTCGATCACGTACAGAATAAGGTCAGCCTCATTGAGCGCGTGAATACCGACGTCCATCAGCTTTTTATTGAGCTTTTTTTCGGAGACGTGCCGTCCGGGTGTATCGATGAATACCAGCTGTCCCGCGTCCTTATTGACGATACCCCTGATCGCGTTGCGCGTTGTCTGGGGGACGGGGCTGGTGATGGCGACTTTTTCGCCGCAAAAGGCGTTCATTAAGGTCGATTTTCCGGCGGATGGCCGGCCGATGACGGCGACGAAGGCCGATTTCTTGGAAGCGGTTTCCTGCATTGCCT
>JBAYHM010000087.1:0-15198 GCA_041666155.1 Treponemataceae bacterium | reverse complement strand
CTTGAGAGAGATTATTTTCGCGCGATTACCGAATATAAACGGGAACGATTTAATTCCGCTGTGCCTGAAGATCAGTGGTACAGCGGTGTTCGTATTGCCGAGGCGTATTGGCTCAGCCAGAAATACGAGAGTGCGCTTTCCGAACTGTTTGCGCTCGGGAAGAACGCGGAGAAACTCGCTCCCGACCGAAAAGAGTGGCTAGGTTCGAGTATGGCGCTCAATTATTACGGTCTGAAGTTATATCCAAACGCCCTGTTCTATTTGGATGAGGTAATCGATCGCGGTTCCGAATTTTCATCCCAGCCTCGACTTTACCGGGGCGTAATTCGTGCCGAGAGCAGCCTCTGGGATCAAGCCGCGATGGATTTTGAAACCGTCGCGCGTTCTGTTCCCGAAGCAGCGACCGGAAAAGCAGCGACCTTCGCCCTTGAAGGGGTACGGTCGGTTTCCGCTTTGCCGCGCAAGTCCGAGTTGACGGCCGCACTGCTGTCTACGATAGTCCCGGGTTTGGGTCAGGTCTACAGCGGCCACTGGTTTGACGCGTTGCAGGCTTTCGCGTCCGTCGGCGTATCCGCGTTTGCCGCATATGGGTTATTCGTCTATGAGCGCTCGTACGGTGGTCCCTATGTCTACACGGGGGTGATGGCTACGATAACCTTGACTCTGCACTCCTCAAATATTTTCGGCGCGTACAAGACCGCCGGATACTTCAACCAAAAACAACGCGAGGACGCTCTCCGCCCGATCAGGGCCGCCGTGTTCGCCCTTCCAACGCTCGGAATGGCGTTTGAGAGCGGCGCGAAGGAATAAGTCCTTATCTTTCGTTCTTGACCCCTTGTCCCGCCTGCTGCATAGTTATCGGAAGGCGGCCGGCACATCGTCGCTCAACGCGACCAGCGACGTGTTTTTCGCCGAAAGGGGTGCTCCCGTACCATGAAATTTCTAAGACCCGACGCGTATCCGGTAAACGCTCTGATGAGGTTCCTTCTCCGAACGGCCTGCCGTCTGGACGCGAAGGCATTTCACCGCATCCCCGCGAAGGGACCGGCGATCATCGTGACCAACCACATCAACTTTCTTGAAGTGCCGCTCTTGGCTGCCTTTCTTTTTCCGCGCCCGTTGGCGGCCATGTCCAAGAAGGAAAATCTTACGAATCCGGGCTACGCCTACTTCGCCAATTTATGGAAGGCCATCCCGATCGATCGCGGGGCCGTTGATACGGAAGCTTTCAAACGATGCCTCTCCTGGGTTGAAGACGGCGGCATGCTTGGCTTGGCGCCTGAGGGGACGCGCAGCAAGACGGGCGTCCTTGGCCTTGGTAAGGCTGGAGTCGCCGTTATCGCCCACCGAGCCGGTGTGCCGATCTGGCCGATGGCTCACTGGGGCGGGGAAAATTTCTGGCCGAACCTTAAACGGTTCAAACGGACGCCGGTGACCGTTCGCGTCGGCAAACCCTTCATAATCGAACCCCAGGGATCGATGACCAAGACCGTCCGTCAGGAAGTCGCCGATGAGATCATGACGCGCATCGCCATTTTGATGCCTGAAAAGTACCGGGGTCCCTACGCACAGACGTGCCTTCTTCCCCCAAAGCATCTGAAGTTTATTTGAAAATGTCAGTATGACACTATCTATAATAATGTCTGGTAAGATACTGATTTCGATGTTATCTTAGGTGGACCGTCGCGCGGCATCCGTTGCGTCGGCGTGGAGGTCCCCTGTGATCGCTGTTGAACCCCGCACCCTTCCCGCGCTCTTATCCGCCGCCGAAAACGCCTTCGGATCGCGGCCCGCGCTTGCGAGCGTCGAGGGCTCCCTCGTTGAGGGCTCCCTCGTTATTCCTCGTTTCGATTACACGCAGTTTGCCTACGCCGCGCGACGTTTCGCGGCTCTTCTCGCTTCGCTTGGGATAGAACGCGGCGACCGCGTGATGATACTCTGCGAAAACCGGGTGGAATGGGGCGTAGCGTATTTCGGCGTGATGGAAGCCGGAGCGGTCGCCGTACCGGTTCTTGTCGACTTCATTCCGGAGCAGGTGGCCAACGTGGCTGAGCACGCGTCGGTTCGCCTTGTCTGCGCGAGCGAACGTACTATCGCCAAACTTTCTCTGGTCCCCTCTTCCATTCCTCGCGTCATGCTGGATACGTGGAACAAAACGGGGGCGGACGTTATCCGCGGGGACTCTCGTACTCGAGAATCCGCCACCGAACCGCGCGCGAACCTTACCGGCGCTCTGCTTTCAAGCGAGGATCTTGCCTGCGTGATCTACACATCCGGAACTTCCGGACATTCCAAGGGCGTAATGCTCACCCACGGCAATCTCGTTTCCAACGCGATAGCCACACGCGCTATTTTTCCCTTGCGCGATGATGATCGGGTCCTCTCCGTAATGCCTCTTGCGCATACGCTTGAAAGCACCATGGGCTTCATCACGCCGCTTCTGCAGGGCAGTTGCGTGTATTACCTGGACAAGCCGCCGACGGCTCCCGTCCTCGCGGCCGCTCTTGCGATCGTCAAGCCGACCGTCATGGTCATAGTGCCTCTTATTATAGAGAAACTGTTTCGCAACCGCCTTGAAGCCCCCTTGCGCGCGCATCCCCTGTACCGTTTTACCCCGACGCGCCGGCTCGCCATCCATGCGGCTGGTCGGAAGCTGGAAGCCGCTTTCGGCGGCTGTCTTCGTTTCCTCGGCATCGGAGGCGCGGCCCTGGCGCGCGATGTGGAAGAATTTCTTCTTGCCGCGCGCTTCCCCTACGCGATCGGCTACGGTCTGACTGAAACTTCGCCTCTGATCGCCGCCGCGATACCCGGTAAGACACGACTCGGTTCCACTGGGCGGATTCTCGACGGGCTTGAGGTTCGCATAGCCGTACGCGCGGACGCGGCTCTTTCAGGTTCGAACGAAACGGTTCAGACAGTCTTGGCGGCGACAGGGCAGGAGGGAGAGATCCAGGTGCGCGGGCCTTCCGTGATGCAGGGGTATTACCTTGACCCGGAACGCAGCGCGGAAGTCTTTACCTCCGACGGCTGGTTTAGAACCGGCGACCTGGGCGCGTATGATTCGGACGGCTTGCTGTATATTCGCGGACGCCTCAAGGCGATGATCCTCGGACCATCGGGTGAGAACATTTATCCGGAAGAAATCGAGTCGGTTCTCGCTTCAACCGGGTTTGTGGAGGAGTCCCTGGTCTACGCGGCCAAGGACGGGGCTCTGGTCGCCCTCATTGTTCTCAACGAGAAGGCAAAGGCTATGGCTGAAGAAGTCGAGCGCCTGATCGCGCGGCTCCGCGCCTCAGCCAACGCGCGCTTGGCGTCATTTTCTCGGCTCGCGCGAGTCGTGATTCAGGACGAGCCTTTTGAAAAAACCGCGACGCTGAAGATCAAGCGTTACTTGTACCCGAGGTCGGGGACGGAGACGTGAAACCATTATCGGGGAGTATTTACAGCTCTCCCCGGTTCTCCTATAGTTAAGCTGATGGGACCTCTCGCTTCATACCAGATATACTTTGTCACTTTCGGGCTCCTGATCATCCTCCTGATTCTTGCGTTTTCCGAACGGGAACCACATTTTTTTCAATATCGGCTCTTCCAGGCTATGGTGATATGTGTCCTAGCGTGTACCCTTATTGAATTTCTGACTTGGATCTTCGACGGCAGGCCAGGGGCGTTTAATATCGCGGGAGGCCGACTAACCAACACTCTGTTGTTCACGTTCAATATTTCGCCATTGCTCCTTTGGGTCCTGTATGTGGAGCATCAGATTTACCAGAGCCGTTCTCGTTTGTGGAAAATGGCCGTTTTTCTGGGTGCGGTGTTTATCGCTAACGCGGTCCTCGCTTTTTTGAGTCTCTACCACAATTTATTTTTCTATTTTGACGACGCGAATGTGTTCCATCGGGGGCGCTTTCACTGGATCGCCGCGGTTGTGTATTTTTCCTTGCTCGCGTACGTTTTGTTCTTGCCTATCTTCAAAAGGGCTGTTCTTCCGGCAAGGCTTCGATGGCCGCTCATTTTGTTTTCCTTACCGTCGGTAATCGGGGTTGTCGCGCAGATTCTTATGTACGGTCTTAATCTCACCTGGGCCGGTTCGGCGTTATCGCTCTTGGTTATTTACACAAGCATCCAAAACCGTATTCTTGCCACCGACTATTTGACAGGTCTCTATAACCGACGCCAGTTGGATACTTTTCTGTATAGTCGAGTCAGGAATATTCGGCCGAATGAAAAATTGGCCGTGATGATGCTGGATATCGATAAATTCAAGTCTATCAACGATAGGTTGGGCCATCAGGTAGGAGATCAAGCGCTTGAGTCTACCGCCGCGATTTTAAGGAAGACTTTTCACCATCAAGATTTCATCGCGCGATACGCCGGCGACGAATTCGTGGTCGTTTTCGAGTACTCCATGAAGGAGGACCTCGATTCCATCAAGAATCGTCTGCAGGGGAAAATCAATCAATTCAACGCAAGCGCCGATCAGCCTTTTACTCTATCCATCAGCATGGGAACCGCCGTTTACGACTCGGAGTCCTGTTATACAGCCGTAGACCTGCTTAAAAATGCCGACCAGGAAATGTATGAGGCAAAACGCGCGAAGTTCGATCGCGGGGCGATCCCTTCCGGTGTTTTGGGACGGTAGTTTTCCGATTTCGGGTAGAGCTCTCCTTTTTTACCCCTTATCCTTGACCCGCCTTCCCCGCGCGCGGCATAGTGCTCCTACCGCGCCCCTGAAGCGCGGTAGGAGCACCACATGAGCGACACCCACGCCGCGGCAGCAACCGCATCCAACGCTATCCATGGCGGTACTGAACCAAGCGCCACGCCGTCCGACTTTATCCGAGACTTCGTAACCGAGGACCTCAAGAGCGGACGCTATTCCTACGTGCACACGCGTTTCCCGCCCGAGCCCAATGGCTGGCTTCACATCGGCCACGCCAAGGCTATCTCCGTGGACTTCGGCGTCGCCTCCCAATTCGGCGGCAAGTGCAATCTGCGCTTCGACGACACGAATCCGGAGAAAGAAGACATCTCCTATGTCGAGGCGATCAAACGCGACCTGAAGTGGCTCGGCTACGACTGGGAAGACCGCGAATACTACGCCAGCGACTACTACGAATACCTCTACGAACTGGCCATCAAGCTCATAAAAAAAGGTGTGGCTTATGTTGATGACCTTTCCGACGAGGAAATTCGCGTGTACCGCGGGACCGCCGTTCCCGACAAACATAACATCACCCTGACGCCTCCCGGAAAGAACAGCCCCTATCGTGACCGTTCCGCCGAAGAAAACCTGGATCTCTTCGCCCGCATGCGCGCGGGGGAGTTCGCCGACGGCGCCAAGACGCTCCGCGCAAAGATCGATATGGCTCACCCGAACCTCGTGATGCGCGACCCGGTCATGTATCGCCTTCGTCGTATGCCGCACTACCGTGTGGGCAGCGCGTGGTGCATCTACCCGATGTACGACTTCCAGCATCCGCTTTCCGACGCGAAGGAAGGCATCACCCATTCGCTCTGTTCTCTTGAGTACGAAATCCACCGTCCGCTTTACGATTGGTTCATCAACGCCGCCGAGGTGTTCCCGAGCCGCCAGATCGAGTTCGCGCGGCTCAACATCACCCGCACGGTGCTTTCCAAACGCTGGCTACTGCAGCTGGTCAACGAAAAGCGCGTGTCCGGCTGGGACGATCCGCGCATGCCGACGATTTCCGGCCTCCGCCGCCGCGGCTACACCCCCGAAGCCATCCGCGACTTCATGAGCCGCATCGGTGTGGCCAAGACCGACAGCATGGTCGACGTCGCGCTCCTGGAGCACTGCCTCCGCGAAGACCTCAACAAAAAGGTAAACCGCGTCATGGCCGTGATCAAGCCGCTCAAGCTCATCGTGGAGAACTGGAGCGAAGGCAAGATCGAGGAACTGGACGCGGTAAACAACCCTGAGGACCCTGCCGCGGGAAGCCGCAAAATCTCTTTTTCTAAGGAACTTTGGATCGAGCGGGACGACTTCCAGGAAGTGCCGCAGCCCAAATACTTCCGCCTTTTCCCCGGCAACTCTGTGCGTCTGCGCTACGCGTATATCGTCACCTGCACCGGTTTCGACAAAGACCCGGCAACCGGAGAGATCACCGCGGTTCGCTGCACCTACGACCCGGACACCAAGGGCGGAAACGCCCCCGACAACAAAAAAGTGAAGGGCACCATCCACTGGCTCTCCGCCGCCACCGCCCTTCCCATTGAAGCCCGCCTCTACGATTACCTTTTCTCGGTAGAGCGCCCGATGGACGTCGCCCCGGGCGCTTCCTTCATGGACAACCTCAACCCCGATTCCCTGGAAACCGCCGCGACCGCGTATGCTGAACCCTGCGTAGCCGGCGCAAAAGAGGGCGATCGCTACCAGTTCGAACGCGTAGGCTATTTCGTCCGCGATCCCGATACCTCGAACGGCAAACCCGTGTTCAATCGTACGGTAGGATTACGCGATACCTGGGCCAAGATGGAGAAGAAAGCAGGATCTTAGAGCGCCATTTAGGGAAAAATACCGGAGCTGCCTTCGTATAAACCGTGTGTTCGCTTGTCCTCGGCCCGGAGGGCCTGCGGGAAGCGCTCACACACGGTTTATACGGGCGCGCTCCGGCCTTTTGGTCAAAGGATTGCCCTACGGTGTCTGTTATCACAAATTGGTCAAGCATCTCTCCGTTGGCGATGGGACTCGAGCCTGATATGTTGCGAGGCGGGTTCCCCGAGACCGCGTACAGGTCACGCTCCCCCCGGGTAAGGAAGCAAGAGTGCCCGATTAATCCCTGCGGCGAACAATCCACAGGCGGCGGACCGGAGGTCCGAAGCTTGCGGAACCGCTCGTCCACTGAGTTTACTGGCGCGCCCCGGCCTTTGCCGATAAAGGCGCAGCAGGGATGCCGCGGTAGTCGTTGGTGCAGAATCGGACGATTCTGTGACGGCATGGATTCTTCCGCGCCGCGGACGCTCGGCGCATCAATCAATACTTCGAAGAACACAACAGAGGATCGAATGCCGAACTTTGGGGTTTCGGAAATCGCGGCTTCGCGTTTTTCCGGTGCCTCTGATTATGAATTTAAAAAAGATAAAAAAAGCTTGACAAATTCTCGGGGGGGGGGGGGTAGGGTTTATTAACCTGATCGGCCGAAAAGGTAAAAATTATTAATTAATGGAGTTCCGTATGAAAAGAAGTAAGTTTGCCGCTATTATTGTCGGTGTCGCAGCGTTCCTACTTTTCGGATGTAGCCAAGCAATTCAGGACCTGTCTCCTTCATCCGATTCTTCCATGACGCAAGATGCTGCGTTCGCGAAAATGGACGCGGCCTGCGCCGCGTTCTATGAAGGTGTTCCGTCGGCAATGGACGATCAAAAAGCCAGAGCCTTGAACAGTGAACGTGCGATAACACCTGAGGAATACGTACCGGGGGTCCGAGAAAAGATCATCGGGTACGCGATGTACGGTGATGAGAATCTACTCATCGCGTATTTAAAAGAGCAGGGTCTGTATGAGAAGTATTTGTCGTTAAAGGCGGAAACCGAACAGGCGTCGCGGACTATCAGATCGGCCGGCACCCGTTCCTTGTATAGCGTTCAGCAGGCGCACGCTTTTCAGAACGGGACGATTTTCGGCGCATACGGTATGAGCGGGGCGGAAGGAACCGAGTGGTTAATTTCTGGGAAGTGGAAGCATTCGTCAATGCGCGATGATCGCGGCGCGTATTACGGAGCTGATCCCAATGTCTACGGCATATTCGGTTCCGGCTCCAGTGGGATGATCGGCTCGTCAGGTTCTAGTTCCACGGGAGGTACCGGCGTTGGTTTTCAGCGTACCGATGCCTTTACTTCATCATGTGCGGGCCTTGTCGCGTGTTACCCGAACGGTGCAAACGCGTCCGAAGGCACCAACGCGTGTGGTGCGGGAGAAATATTCATAGGATTTCCGTATGGATTACTCGCTGGCCGCTATTCTCCGTTTACCGATGGCTTCACCTGCGCCCGGATCGTGTGGCAGGCGTGGCGCATGGCGGGGTACGATACCGAACCTTCGCGGTATTGGCAATTTATGTGGTGGACGTTTGAGGATATGACCTGCCTTCCCGACCGGATCGTTAACGGCACGGCCTGGGTCGGTTTTGATCCAAAATAGGTGAGGCTCCGGAGTCGGGATATGAGAACAACAAAATGGTATAGACTATTCGGTGTTTGCTTCGTCTGCTTGTTAACATTGTCGTGCCGGCAATTAACGACTCCGGACATTAGAAGAATCGACGGTTCCGCGCCCGTTGAAACGACTCTCTGGTTCGGCATGGGGAAATCGGTAATCGGAATCGACGCGGACAATGATCAGTTGGTGACCGCCTACGTCATGAAGTCCCACGCACTCTACTGCATGGGCGCGTCGGTTGATTCCATAGGGAGAATCTACACCGCGATACCGATGGTCTCCGGCAATGTGTGGGGATCGTTTCTCGTTCGGATTTCCACGAGCGGAACCGTTGACAGAACGTATTCGGTCAATCCGAATCCGACCGATCCGTTTGTGATCAACGACCTTGTCTTCTCGGGCAGTGCGAACTTGTACAGCTCGGGTTTCGCGTTTTCCATTACCGATATCAACAGCGGCGAGCATATTTTCGATAGTCAGAGTCTACGGAGTTCTTCTCACATCCGGCGGCTGTTCAGAGCCGGTGATGTCGCGTACCTCGTCTTCGGTGCCAATCCGGCAAAATCTTGGGAGACCCAATTCCTTGTAGTGGATACGGTCAAGAAAAACTGGCGATGGGAAAAGGAAATGGCCGCAGACCTCAAAACCGAAGCGCTCCTGTTTCCTATTCTTCTCGGAGGTAGGTTGTATACGATTTCGCAGCTTACACATAGACTATACGTACACGAATTTCCGTCGATGAAACGCGTCGCTCTTATCAATACCGACTCCGCGTACGGTACGCATCCACACAGCGACGCTACCGGTGATTTCGATTTGTACTGTTTTTTTGCCACGGATACCGAACTTGTCTTTCAATGCGGGAAGGACGGACCGGAGAAGGGCGACAGGATTACGTATATTATCGATCCCGATACCCTCTTGTTGAAGAGGGCGATCCCTCCGCTCGGCAATGATTTTCGGTTTTCACACATCATGGATACATACAAGAACAAGCTGTATTTTCACCTATATCCCCCATCGGGCGGAGACGCATGCGCCGTCGTTGATTCGCTTACCGGAAGCGTGCTGGCTACTATTCCCTTCCCGGTTGAATAAAAAAGGAGTTCATACGATCAAAAAAACGATTTTCTTCTGTTTGCTTTGCGGCTTCATTTTCTACTCATTCGCCGACGAACCGAAGCGTCCAGAGCAGGTCCTCAAAATAAACCTAGGCGAAGCCGTTTTGACCGGGACCAACAATTTCACGTTTATGTCGACCTGGTTCATCTTTTACTTGCCGATCACCTATCAATGGTCATTTTGTCCCTGGATGACTCTTGACGCGTCCGTGGATATCGCCTTTTTGTTCCCCATTCCCGCAGGAGCCATGCTCTCAGGCGGCGTCAGCTTGTATCCGTTGGGAAAAGCTCCGTTCGGCCCATACCTGAACGCGATGGGAGGGACTGCTGTTTCGGTCAACGGCTTTTATCCCTATTGGCGTGCCTCTGCGGGTGTACAGTGGTCGACGAACACCGGTGCAGTATTTGACTGTGGTGCTGGAATCAAGTACATCGGGTATTTGAGTGGGTCGTATAATCCGTACCTTTCGGCCTCTTTCGGCTGGGTGTATTGAGATGCTTTATAACAACTCCAGGTTTTTATCCCACATATAAGAGAGGAAACTGCGCCAGTGCAGCAGCAGGCAGCCGTCTTCCGTTTGCCTATCTAGTTCGTCAAAGGATACCAGCAGCATCTTTTTAACGATCCCTTCTTCCCGCAACGCGCGTAGGCCGGAAAGGTGTTTGTCGTTGACTTTCAAGGCGGTTTTCACCTCGATCGCGACATCGTTCCCTATCAGAAAGTCGACTTCTTGGCCGGATTGGGTTCGCCAGTAGCATAGGTCTTTGTGTATCCGGCGATACGATAACCACGCCCGCAACTCCATGGCGATGAAGTGTTCGAAAGATTTGCCGAATTCGGCGCTGTTTCGATCGATGTTTGTCGTACCGCGGAGGAAGTTTGCTACGCCGATGTCGAAAAAGTAGAATTTGGCTGTCGCGACGGCTTTCCGTTTGGCCGAGAGACGCCACGGCTCCAGCGTGAAACCGATGAATGTGTCGCTTAGGATATCGAACCATGCGCGGACCGAGGACGCGGGAATACCTGAATCGCTTGCGATATTGGCATAGTTGATCTGCTCGGTATTCGCCGACGCCGCGATACGCAAGAATCGGCTGAAATGGGTGATTTTCTGAACGAGCGATTCCTCTTTGATTTCCTCTTTCAAATACAGGTTGACGTACGCATCCAGCTCTTCTTCGGGATCGTCGCTGGAATAGACTTGCGGGAGTCCTCCGAAGCGAAGATAGCGTTCCAAATCGAACTGGGGAATCTCGGCGGAAACGAGAGGAAAAAGATCGCATTGCCAAGCTCGTCCGGCAAGCAGATTCACACCGCTGTTTCGCAGCTTTCGCGCGCTGGAGCCGGTCAGGATAAAGCGTATCCCTTCCGTCTCGATCAGGTCATGGACCTCATCGAGCAATTCGGGAAGTTTTTGGATCTCATCAATTACGACGGCCGGGTCGTTCTTGCTTATCAGGTGGGCCATGTCGCGGATGAGCCCCGGTTGAGCGGATAGGGATATGAAAACGGAGCTTCTCAGCAAGTTGATTATCGATTTGTCTGAAAATCGTTGCCGCAGCAGTGTCGTTTTGCCGGTACTGCGGGGCCCGAATAGAAACAACGATTTTTTGTCTATCAAATTCTGAAGGTCAAGGATTCGGGAAAACATAGTATTGTAAGTATATGCCCGTGTGGATCGGAATTCAACATCTATTCTGTGGAATTATAACTAAAATCAGCAGAATGGGTGTTGAAATAGTATGCAATAAGCCGATAGCCGAGAGGACCGGGGCGGACTATGACGCTCTCGAGACCTGGGCCAAGATGGAGAAGAAAGCAGGATCGTAGCGGCGCTTTTTTCGGTTAAATACCGGAGCTGCCTTCGTACAAACCGTGTGTTCGCTTGTCCTCGCCGGTAGGCTGCGGGAAGCGCTCACACACGGTTTGTACGGGCGCGCTCCGGCCATTGGCGTAAATGGCGAGGCTGTATCGGTTCGTGTTATCATTTCGCAGAGGTTTCGGTTCCGATGGGAAATGATTGAGGCGCGGCCAGATGGCCTTGCGCTGGAATCACCTCTTCGGGGTTGCGGAGACGCGTGCGCGGTGGTTGATTCGCTCAGCGGAAATGTCCTGGCAACAATTCCCTTCCCGACGAACTAAAAGGAACAGGCAATGAAAAAAAACGCGGCGATCTTCGTCATGGGTTGTGCTCTCTTTTTCAATGTGTCCGCTGATGAGCGGACACCGAATAAGGTTTTCAAGTTGAATCCTGGTCAGGGCGTATGCATGGTAGTTGAAAGCGCTCGGGGTTTCTGGCCGGTCTTTACGCTGCCTTTAACCTTCCAGTGGGGATTCTGTAATTGGGTATCTCTTGACGCGAGCCTTGATGTCATCACGTTGTTCCCCTTACCCGTCGCGGCCGACCTAACCGGCGGGGTGAGTGTGTTTCCGCTCGGGAAAGCGCCGCTCGGATTATATCTGAACGCGATGGCCGGTATGCAAATAACCGCTAACGGGGTATTCAAATACGCCCGCGCGACGGCGGGGTATCAGTGGAAACACGCCGGTAATTTCCTGTTCGACGTCGGCGGCGGAGTTGAGTATGCACGTTGGATAATCGGTCAAGATTTTTGTCCATATGTGACGTTGGCTTTCGGGTGGGCGTTTTAGCGCCATTTACGGAAAATACCGGAGCTGCCTTCGCCATCCATGGTGGTGCAGATCGTTAACGATCTGCACTTTTTCCTACGCGCCCATCCTTGGGCGCGGGACGCAACCGCGGCATGGATGCCGCGGCAGTATGAAGGTGCAGAATCGCTTTTCGCGATTCTGCGTCGGCATGGATGCCGAGTCCTCGCCAGTAGGCTGCGGGAAGCGCTCACACCCGGTTTGTACGGGCGCGCTCCGGCCATTGTCGTAAATGGCGCGAGATGGAAACCGCTGGTTTCTTTACGAAAGTGGCCCGTTTGTCTTCCTAATGCTGTATTTTGAACCCGGACTTGGGGGTAGCGAGGGATCACCGAACCCGTTCCGGGATCGGTTTCGCGCGGGCTCTCCGAGACCGCGTTGAGACACCGGCCCCCGGGTGAGGAAGCCCGAGCGAGGGGGAACCGCGACCATCGGTGGTAACGCGTTTTCCGAAAAGGCCGGGCGCGCCGGACAACTCCGTTCGCGAGCGCTTCCCGCAGGACCTACTGGTCCGAGGACAAGCGAGCGAATGGAGTTGTCCAGGCAGCCCGGTAATTATCCGAAAACCGCGATCCCCCTTTGACGGGGGCATCCCCTCGCTTAGTCTTCCGGGTCTATGAAGTACGCCTTTATCGGCGGAAACCCGTTGAACTCCACCGACGCGTAGCTGGAGGTATACGCTCCAGTCGATAACCAGTACAGCTTGTCCCCGGAAACCAGGTTGAGCGGCAGCTGGTAGTGCGCCTTTTCGTACATGATGTCCATGCTGTCGCAGGTGGGGCCGGCGATGATGACGTCGCCCTGTTTGTGGTTCATGTCGTGGTCGGTCACCACCGGGTATTTGATCGATTCGTCCAGGGTCTCGATGAGGCCGTTGAACTTGCCGACGTCGGTGTAGACCCAGCGCTGCAGAGCGGTGTTGTTCTTGCGCGATACCAGTACGACTTCGCTGACAAGGATGCCTGCGTCGCCGACCATGGAACGACCGGGTTCCAGGATGATTTCCGGCAATTCCTCGCCGAAGTCCTCGTGGAGGTATCGGTTGATTTCCTTGGCGTAGACGGGCAGCTCGTTGGCCGCCGTTTTGTAGTGCGCCGGGAAACCGCCTCCCATGTTGATCATGCTGAGGGTGATGCCTTCTTCCTCTTCCAGCGCGCGGAACAGGTAGTTGGTCTTGGCGATGGCTTCGTCCCATTGACCGATGTCGCGTTGCTGGCTTCCGACGTGGAAGGAGATGCCGACTGGATCCAGGCCGAGTCGCTTCGCCTCCACCAGGAGGTTATACGCCATATCCGGATGGCAGCCGAACTTTCTTGAAAGGGGCCAGTCTGCGGATTGCGACGCTTCTACCAGGATTCGAACATATATTTTCGAACCGGGCGCTTGAGAAGCGATATTGTGCAAGTCCGACTTGCTGTCGGTCGCGTACATGCGTACGCCTTTTTCATAGAAATACTCGACGTCGCGCGCTTTTTTGATCGTGTTGCCGTACGACAGCCGATCCGGCGTTACGCCGAGACGGAGAACCTTGTCCAGTTCCCACCGCGATGCGATGTCGAAATTGGAGCCGAGCTCTTTAAGAAGGGATATTACTTCCGGCGCCGGGTTTGCCTTGACCGCGTAATACTGTTTTGCGAAGGGGAATAATTCGCAAAGGCGTTGGTAGTTCGCCTTGACGATACCGAGGTCGACGACGATGCAGGGAGTCTCTTTCCCTTCCGCGGCGGCCATGAAACGAGCCCATTGCTCGTCGGAATAAAAGGCGGAACGATTAACCATTCAGCCCTCCCGTTTTAGGGATTTTTTCTTGTCGAGGGGGATAATAAAAACCGGAAGGCCTCATTGTCAATGGACTTGCGCCCAGTTGATGAGAGATTTTTGAGAATTTGCGAAAAAAAGCCGGACGCCCGCTATGGATGTCCGGCTTTGCGGATAAAAAAGTGAAAATTATTTCTTGGCTTTAAGAACTTGGTCGGCCAAAGCCAGCTTGTAGGCAGCCTGGAGTTCCAGTGAATAGTGCTGGTAGTCGGAGTAGGTGGCGCCGGTGACCGCGTCGGCTACGACGTATACCGTATCTTCGGCGGCAACGTACTTGGATACGTCGGCTTTCGCGTCGATATTTTTGTCTTCTTTAACGGTCACTTTCGCTTTCTTCATAGTCGCCGCGGCAAAGTTCGCCATCGGATGGGCCTTGAAAAAATCGAGCATGGCCTTGTTGTTGTATCGGTAACCGATACCGTCGGCGCCGAGAGCCATGTAGACGGAGTTCTTGTCCGCCTTGTTCATGTGACCGTAGTGGATGGTCTCGGAAGCTTTTTTGCCGACCGTAACCTTCAGGCCCTCAATCTTCACGTTAACCAGGGTGTCGGCCTTGGCGGCTTTCGCGTAGGCTTCTGAGCGGATGGGGTTGCTCATCATGCCTTCAAAGTCGCGTTCCCACTGACGTCCGGGGCGAACAAAGCCGGTTTTTCCGGGGGTGAACTGTGACCAGGCAGAGGGGCCTTTCTCTACTTGGTTATAAATGTAGAACATGTAGCCTTTGATTTCGGGGTCGGAGCTGCCCAAGTTAGCCATCGGATCAGGTACGCGTACGATCGCGCCGTCCACGATTGCCTTGCCGTCGGGGGAATTGTTTTCCGCCCAGCCGCCCGGTCCCTGCCATTCGACGATGCTCGCCGCGGTGACTTTTCCGGCTTTGTCGACGCTTACCGTCGCCTCACCGATATATCCGCCCTGATGAGCGACGAAGTATTTTGTTGCTGTTTGGGCGAATGCGGTCCCCGTAACCAGAGCGAGAACCATACCGAGTGCGATGAGTTTTCCTTTCATGTTCGAAGTTCCTCCTGAAGATATCCGGCCGATCAACCGGTACATTACTATATTACTATTATATTATCGATATGGCAAGTATCATATATTGTACTTGTTGCATTGAATGGATTCAAACCGAAAAAAATTGACATAGGAAATATGCTCTGTTATCCTAAGTCAAACATCAGATGTTTGACTTAGGATAGCTTTATTCGGAGGTTTATACGATGGGCAATAAGATAAAGGTAACCGTCATCGGCGCCGGCGGAAAAATGGGTACCCGCACAACGAATAACTTGGTTAAGCACGTGGATCGGATTGAGCTGAGATTCTGTGAAAACAGCGAAGCGGGGATCGAGAGCATCCGCAAGCGCGGTTACGATATCACGCCGACCGAAAAGGCTGTTCCTTCGGCT
>JBAYHM010000086.1:0-15353 GCA_041666155.1 Treponemataceae bacterium | reverse complement strand
TGAGTCCGGTATCTCCGTAAGGGCCGCCAATGACGAACCGGCCGGTGGGGTTGATGAAGTACTTTGTTTTTCCGTCTAAGAGTCCAGTCGGTCCGAGGACCGGTTTGACGATCGATTCAATAATGGTTTCCTTAATTGTTTCATAAGGAATCCCATCGTCGTGCTGGTGCGAAACGACTACCGCGTCGATGCGAACCGGTTTGTGACCTTCATATTCAACTGTGACTTGGCTTTTGGCGTCAGGACGGAGCCAGGCTATCTGTTTTGACTTACGCTGTTCGGTCGCTTTGTGGAGGAGCTTGTGAGCTAGGATTATCGGAGTGGGCATTAACTCAGGCGTTTCATCGCAGGCGAAACCGAACATCATGCCCTGGTCACCGGCGCCTTGCAATCCTTTATATTCGTCCAAACCGATACCTGAAACGCCTTGGCTGATATCCGGTGATTGGCTATGAATCATATCCATGACTGCCATCGATTCAAAATCGAGGCCGTAGGATGGGTTTGTGTATCCGATCTCCTTGACGACATCCCGTACGATTTGTTGGATGTCGACGAAGGTGTTGGTTGTGATTTCGCCTCCAACAAGTACCATAGCGGTGGATGCGAATGATTCGCAGGCGACCCGACTCATCGGGTCATCTTTTAGGCAGGCGTCGAGAACGGCGTCTGACACCTGATCGCATAATTTGTCCGGGTGGCCTTCGCCGACGGACTCGGAAGTGAAGAAATAACGGCGCTGTTCCATGGTGGATCCATCCTTAATGATGAAATAAGAATAATTCTTTTGCCGGATGCGGGCAAGCGTTCACCTGGTGATGAACGGTTTTAACTTCCTAATCCTAAGCGGATTGTCGGATCTTGAGCCCTTATCCGAGTAGATGTATTTTTTGTCTTTTGTGTGACTGAAAAATCGAGGATATTAAGCATAAGCTCATATGCATCCGGCTAGATTTTTGGCGCAACCCCAAACCGTTTCCCTGCGTTTTCGATCATCGAGAATGTTGTTCTTTGCATGGCAAAACTATACAGACGCGGTAACCTATCTGACAAGCTTGGAATCCTTGACAGTGGTGACTGATCTCTATTATATGAGAATCACAATATACGGCTAGGTTATGATTGGCCGGAGGAGAATTGTATAATGAAGCGTATTATCGCTATCGTCGCTTTCGCGGCGGCGGCTTTTGCCGTTAGCGCTCAGTCCTTGAAGGACGGGTTTTATTTTGCTCAGCAGGATGCCTATGGCGCCAGTGGTTGGAAAGAGCAAGTCGTTCTGGAAGTCAAGGGCGGAAAGATCGTCAAGGCGGATTGGAATGGAGTCAGCAAACTTGGCGTGGCCGACAAGAAAACCGTGGCCGCTGCCGGTGGATACGGAATGGCTAAAGCTTCAAAGCTGAAGAAGGAATGGCACGAGCAGGCCGCCGCGGTTGAAGCTTTCTTGGTCCAGACCCAGAATATCGGCTTCAATAAATTCACAAATGCCGGCGGTAATACGGACGCGATCTCCGGCGCTTCAATGAAAGTTAAGGATTTCTTTGAGGTAGCTAAAAAAGCAGTCGCGGCCGGTCCCGTTTCCAAGGGTTCATACGCGAAGGACGGCTGGTTCTTCGCGAGCGCCGCTGACTTCGATAAGAGCGGCTGGAAGGCTAACGTGCTGATTACCGTCGTTAATGGTACGGTCGTCAACGCGGTTTGGAACGGTTTACCAAAAGACACCAAGAAGAAGGCTAAGATCATTGAAGCTGAAAAGGGTGGATACGGAATGGGAAAAGTCGCCAAACAGGGTGAATGGCACCTTCAGGCTGCCCGCGCCGAAGATGCCTTGGTAAAAGCGCAAGACCCGACCAAAATTGCGATCAAGAAGGACGGAAAAACCGACGCTATAACCGGTGTATCGATGGCGGTTTCCGAGTTCTTTACGCTCTCAGCTGACGCGCTTAAGTCCGCTCGGTAAACGAGAATTATCATCAAAAAAACCGCTCTGAAAGGAGCGGTTTTTTATTGCTTACGCACAATTTTTGGGGAAAGCGCATTCAGAAAATGGTTAAGAAATGCAGAAAATGTGATCGTTTGAAAACTCTATCGCGACAGTCGCTCGAAAGAGTCTTGTTTGAAAAAGCGCACTAACAACGCATAGACAGAGGGAAAATCGCTTCGGAGGATAACAGGCGTTTCGAAGAAGCTCTCAACACACACGGCGAAAAACTCATCCGGAGAAAACTCGGCGTATTCGTCGATCCGCGGACTATGTCTCTTGCGTTTCGCCACGCGTCGATTTCGGCTTCGTTCGTACGCCTCTGAAAACGCTTTACGCCAGTCCTCATAGGAAAGCTCCTCAGGGAGTGGTGGGCAACCGTCGAAGTCTCCGTCCTTCCCGTCTATTTTATGGGCTGCTTCATGAATGACGACATTATACCCATCACCGAGGCCTGAACGTTCAACGTCGGTAAGCGATAGTACGATCGGCCCAAGATGGAGCACCTCACCGCTTAATTCATCTTGGTATTCATGGATCACACCCGAGGAATCCATTTCAGAGCGGGTGATTTCGTAGGCGTCCGGAACGACAATTATAGTTTTCCAGTCGGAATACCAATCGAGATCGAGTCCAAGGATGGGTAAGCAGGCTTCCGCAGCGATTTTGGTTTTCGTTCTTGAGTCAAGAACAGTCCCTTGGAGCGGGAGAAAGCGCTTTTCGAATAAGAAAACGGTTGATAGGTTACGTAATCGGGAAAGGTCGTTTTGGGATAACGACGAAAAAATTGAAAGCGTTGTGATCACCGCGTTCCAGTCCGCGTCGGGAATGGGGTGGTCTTTAACAGTATTGAGCCGTCTTTGCTCGCGAAAATACTTGAATAGGCCCATTGGAAAGAAACTGTATTCGTTTGCTTTAGCGGAGTCAATCGATTATGAGTTGTCTTATTGAAAGCGCCACTGTGTCATGCTATCCTTATAATCCATGTTGGTCGATGAAGGTCAGTCAATTGCCCTTGAAGTCTCTGACGCATTTCGCGTTTCTTCCGCGCTTATTGATGGGGCGTCGGTCGTCATACGCGGTAAGAGGCCGTTTCTGGAATTGCTCATCGCCGCCTCGCTTGCCCGCGGACATATTCTGATAGAGGACCTTCCCGGTCTTGGAAAAACTACCGTAGCGAAAACATTTGCGCGTTTGATTTCTGGTTATGATGGAATGCCTCTTGCGTTCAAACGTATTCAATTTACGCCTGATCTCTTGCCCTACGATATCACCGGCGTAGATATATACGACCCGGATACGCGGCGGTTCCGTTTCGTACCGGGCCCTATCTTTGCGAATGTCGTATTGGCTGATGAAATCAACAGGACGACTCCAAAAGTTCAATCGGCACTTCTTGAAGTGATGGCTGAAGGCCAGGTCACCATTGGCGCCACGACGCACCTTGTCGGTGATCCATTCATCGTTGTCGCGACGCAAAATCCGGTTGAAACAGAAGGTACATTCCCGCTTCCGGCTGCGCAGCTAGATCGCTTTATGCTCAGGGTATCCCTCGGTTATCCGGACAAAGATACTGAACGGATGATTCTGGTCGATGATCCTTCCGTGCGAGATCTGCCTAAGGTTGAGCCGGTTGTGAGTGTCTCCAGTTTTAAAGCGGCTCAAAAAGCTGTTGATTCTGTACACTGCCACGCATCGCTTATAGATGCGGTTGCCGATATTGTACGTGAAACACGTACCCACAGGGGTGTCGCCCTCGGCGTTTCGCCGCGCGGTGCGCTTCATTTTTTAAAAGCTTCGAAAGCCTTGGCCATTGTCCGCGGACGCGACTACGTAACGGACGAGGATCTTATTTCCGTTGGTCCGCCGGCGCTCGCGCATCGTTTGAAACTCCGTGACCCACGGGTACGGGCTGAATCGCTTATAAGAGAAATTTGTCTGGAGCGAATCGATGCGATCAAACGGGCGTAAGTTTTTCCCGTTCCCAACGAAACGGGGTGTCGGTTTTTTTTTCTTGCCGCGGCAACGCTGACCGTCGGCGTCGTTCGCGCTGAACTGGCCGCCTTGTTGTGGGGCGCAACGTTTTTTGGTTTGATGGCGTATTCTTTTTTAGCCGTTTTGTTCGCAATCCTCGTTAGAAAAAAAGAGTACCGTATATCCGTTCGGTTCGACCGCGTTGAATACGCTGTAGGTGAAAAGGCCGTTATATCCATCCGGGCATCAAAACGCATACGACCACCGGCAGTTATTATTCGATATGACATCCCTTTGAGAACGATGGACGGTCGTTCTCTGCCGGTTCTTTTCGATCCGGAAGCAGTAACCGAAACAAAAATCGAAGTAAAAAAACGCGGGGCGTATTATGCCGTCGCCGATGTCTTGTCTTTACGGGATGCTTTTGGTTTTTTTGTTGCTAAAACAAATATTCCTGCGGAAGATGGCCCACGGCTACTTGCGCTTCCGGAAGCAACGCCTTTTATATTCGCACCTGAACCGAAAGCCGGCGGCGACGCGTTCAGGCATGAACCGAAATTTACCAAAACCGACGAATTGACGGAAAGTCGGCGATATTTGCCGGGAGACGATCCACGGCGGATCAATTGGAAGGTATATGGGCATTCCGGGGAATTGTTCGTCAGAGAAGGAGAACCGGAACCCCCGCCGCGTTCTCAATACGCCGTGTTAGTGGATTCCTCCATAGATGAAGAATCGTACTCCGATGAAAATACCGAAGTTTCAGTGGATTCCTTGGCGGAAATAGCATTGGGACTTGTTTCCGAGCTTCTGAGGGCCGGTTTGGATGTAGAATACGGCGCCTTAGGTCTTCCTCTTTCCTCCGGCAACGAAAAAAGCGCATCCGTGTATTTCTCCAAAATCTCCAAGCACACGACGAAGTCAGCCCCTGATCTTCCCGTACCTGACGATATGAGAATCCGAACAGTAGTTTTTGCTTTACCTCGCTTAATTGATCATACGAAAAAAACAGCATTGGACCGGTTTCTGGAAAATCGATCAACTAGTTCAGGACCTGTCGAATTGCTGTTCCTTGAGCAGCGCGGTTCTATAGAAACAGGGGAACCCCGATCGGCATGGGAACGCGCGTTTTTGCGTGATCCTTCGGTACGACGATCAAAGGGTAGGGCTTCCGAAGCGCCAAAGGCGAGTAGCGAAGAGTGCGTCGGCTTTTATCAGGCGAAGGGAGGCGTGCGTGTACGGCGATTGGAAGTCTGACGCGATTAGCCAAGGCGTTCGATTCCTTGCATGTTCTCTGTTGCTTTTTCAGTTGCATTTAGCCGGTGGTGAATTATCCGATCTTTCTTTTTTTGTTCCGTCACTGGTAATTGCCGCCGTGGTCGGTTTCGGCGCGGCCGTAGCGGGTTTGCGTTCGTGGATCGCTTTGGCGATACTGGGGGTCATTCCCTTCATCGTCAGGGCTGCAATCGGGGGTATCAGTGTCGTCGCGAAATTCGATGCGATCAACGCTGATACCGCGCTACTCGCCTATGACCGAAATTTGTTGGTCTCCCTGCTTCCACTATATTGGTCGGGGATCACTGCGTACTTTGCGAAAGTATCGCGTCGATTTCTTCGGATAGAACCGTTTATTAACGGCGTAGCTCTAACGATCTTCTTTGCCTATTTCGACGCTCGGACTTTTCTGGTGTACGAAAAGCCGATAGTATTGGCAGCCGCGGTAGTCACAATCGTGTTTTTAGAGTTCATCGTGCTTGCGGAATCCACGCCTTTATCTGTACGGATTTTAGGTCGGAAACGTTTCGGGGTTGCCTTGACTGTCGCAGCTGTATGCTTTTTCGCGGTCGCGGTAATGCTCAAGCCGTTTGAGGAAAAGGCCGCTAGCCAGGGTGGTGGTTTGATTAAGCCATCACTTTTCAGGTTTGATTTTTCCCAATACTTGCGGCTGGAAAGCGAAATTTCATTGTCTGAAGATTTGGTTCTCATAGTTCGTAAAGATTCCGAAGACCGACATACTTTGATTCGCCGATTTGTGCTCTCCGATTACGACAAACAAAAAGGGTTTCAGAGAAAGGAAGGCATGGATGATCTAACCCATCCATTAAGTCTTCCGGAAGCTGAAATAAACTTCGCCGAAACAGTGTACAAGCGAACAAAAAGCATCGACCAAGAATACTTTTTAGTTAATTTCGACGCTTCCGCATTTATCGCAATGAATCAGCCGACTAAAGTCGTGCCGTATAAAACCTGGAACGCTTCGTCTTTCACATCTGTCTATGCGACAAAGAGTGCCGTCAGCGACGTGCTGCCTTTCGAACTGATCGATTCGGTTGAGAAGGACGGAGTTGGAATGGTCCGTCGCGTTTTAGGGAACACTCAATACGCGATATTGACAAATTTCGGTGATGATCCCCGGATAAAAAAACTTGCCTTACAAGTAACTGAAGGCTCTTCAGGGTATTGGGACAATGTGCAGGCTATCTATGAACGTTTGAAATATGGCGAGTATCGATACAGCCTAAAACCCGGTGTCGCTTCCGACGGAGATCAACTCGGCCGTTTCCTTTTTGAAGCCAAGAAAGGGTATTGCTCGTATTTCGCGTTTTCAATGACTCTGCTGTTGCGTTCGATCGGCATACCCGCAAGGACTGCCGTCGGTTTCTTTGTCGATCCGGCAACCGCCGCCTTTAATTACTACCCAGTCCGGTCCGATATGGCTCACGCCTGGGTAGAGGTGTTTTTTCCGGGGTATGGATGGATCGAATACGATCCGACATCAGAACAGCTTGCCGATGGTGAAGATTTTAGGTTCAGTTCGGGAGTTCCTCCCGAGCAGTTCGAAAAGTTGATGAAGGAGATCCTCTCCAATCGGGAACACTTAGCGGCTCAGACTTTGGAGGATGTTCCGGGTTTGACGAAGACTATCCCGAAATTCATCGGTTCCATGGCAGCATTCGCGCGCGATCGGTGGGGTTTCATCATCGTCTTATTTTGGGCCCTATTCGCTCTAGTGATAAGATGCGGTCTTTTTCTTCGTTCAAAATATACCCGTTCTCCAAGGGTTGCCGCCGAGTATTTGGCAAAACATACGCTCAGACGGCTTGAATTAGCCGGAAAGAAACGCCGCGGAGATGAAAGTCTCGGGGAATTCGCCGAGCGGATGGATAGAGAATGGGATTTGGGACTTTGTTCTGTCATGGAATGGAGAACGAAGGCCCTTTTCGCGGCAGCTTTTACCGGAAGTGATCTCAGCGCTTTTCGCGCGGTGTATGAATCGTTTTCGGCTGTCTATTCCCGACGTGTTGCTATGACTTGGCGGATTCTTGCCTGGATTGTTCCTTTCGTTATGATCCGAGTGAAGTTACAGATGAAAAGCGTGGTGATGCTTGTGTTCCTAGGCTTTCTACTCCCCGGCGACTTGGCGAGGGCGCAAACTAATACTACGGTCGACGCTAACGATTCCGCGTCCGAATTAATCGTTCAGATCGAAGAGCTTATCACTGCTGAACGCTGGGAAAAAGCCGTTGATTTGTTGCGGGGTGGAGAAAAAAAATATCCCAAGGATGAGCGGTTTCCCATCGCTTTGGGTGATCTTTTCGCGGATCGCAAATTATATGGATTGG
This sequence comes from Treponemataceae bacterium, assembly GCA_041666155.1. Classification (GTDB taxonomy): domain Bacteria; phylum Spirochaetota; class Spirochaetia; order Treponematales; family Breznakiellaceae; genus SZUA-426. Next base: position 7,778 of record JBAYHM010000086.1, on the reverse strand, counting down.
CATGGGAAGAATTTCGGGCCGCGGAAAAAATTGAAAGAAACGATCCTGCGTTATTGTACCGTTTGGCGACGACCGCCGGACGTTTGAACAAGGATGATTATTCGGCGGCGTACCTTGAAAGAGTTGTGGTTCTCCGCCCCGATGACCGGGACGCGGTGGGTGATCTTGCCTGGATGTATTTCAAATTGCACCGGCTGCGAGAAGCGGAGCGTTTCCTTTTGGATGCTATTGCCCGGCTGGGGAAGGATCCCGGGTTTTCAATGACATTGGGGACTATTTATTCGGATTTGTACGAATATGAATCATCAAAAAAATGGTACCAGGCGGCTATCGATGAGGCGAAACGAAATAAGGCACGTACCTTTGAGGCTGTCGCGCAATACAATCTATCGATCCTGGAATCGAAATATTACCGGTATGCGGAAGCCTTCAAACGAACGGGTCAGTCCCTTGAGGCCGCTGACCGGTCGAGCGGGCATTTGGCCCGGGGTGAGCTGTATTTGAAACGGCTCGATTTTTATAAGACCTACGCGGAATATGAACGTGCGTACGAATTGGACGTTTCTCCGCTTTCAAAGCTTAATTTAGCTGACGCATATTTGGCGGCGGGACGTTTGGCTGAAGCGCGTTCGTATGCCGAGAAAGCGCTCTCCGTGACTGACCTTTCTTGGATGTTTAATTATGGTACAAATCTCAATCAATATAAGCGCGATGTCCATGACATCCTTTCGGAAACGTACGACGGTTTAGCGAATCTGGAATCGTCATATCCCCGGCCAGGTATCTGGGATGAAGCTCATGAGCTTGTTCTTGTGCTTACTTATCGGGCCCGTTCTGCCGGGCATCGTGCGTTGTTCCATGAGTATTCCCGAAAAGCTGCCGCATTGTATGCCTCGGCCGGTCAGCCGCTTGCTTCGTCGCTGAATTATTTTGATGCGTTTTCAGATTATCGTCTTAGAGCTCTCATGTACCTCAAAGAGGCTCAGGAGATTGAGCGTAGCCTTGTACCGGCCGCCGCCGTATTGTATGAGTTGGAAAGAGGCAGGATGGAGCGAAGTACGCGGCGGATAGAAGCGTCTTTGCGTCTTTTCGATCCGGTCTGGCAGAAGGATTTGACGGCTAAAGCCTATACCGCGCTTGCGACACTCTATCCGGAAGGGTCGGCTGAAAGGGCAGATTCTGCCGAACGTCTTTTCGCTTTAAACCGAGGGTCCGTGAGGCAACATGGGGTAAAGCTTCCCGTCGATATAAAAATTCTGGATAAAATGGGAAGAAAAACGTCAGCGATAAAAAGAATTTTACTGAATTCAGGATTCGCGCTTGCGCCGAAAGGAATGCCGATACGATTCGCGCTGGAAATAACCGTCAACGGAGCGGAGGCATATTGTTCTCTGACGGACACTCTGCGCGGTACGATAATTTTGAACCGGGTGATCCCGCTTCCTTCGGTGTCGGGGAAAGATCTTGCGTCTTTTAGCCGCGTATTGGCGGACGCCGTGTTTGCGGCAAATTGAAAGAGAAACAACGTAATCTCACGAAACGGTAACCTTAGTTACCGTCTTATAAAAGCCAATCCCGTATCCTCTTCTCATACCTTGTATAGTGGAGGATTCAAATGGGAATGTTCTGTCATCAATGTCAGGAGGCAGCCAAAGGCACTGGTTGCACTGTGCGCGGCGTGTGTGGTAAGGACGAGACGGTTGCCAATTTACAAGACGTGTTGCTGTATGCACTCAAAGGGCTTTCGTACGTTGCGGCCGCCGCTCGTAAGGTTGGCGTAAACGATGAGACCGTCGGACGCGCGATCTATGAAGGGCTTTTTGCGACAATTACCAACGCCAATTTTGATAAGGCGGTTTTCATAACACGAATTCGGGAAACGATCGCGATACGTGAGGAACTCAAGAAAAAACTCTCTGCTAAAGGCGGAGCGCTGCCCGGTAAAGCGCCGGCTTGCGTTACTTTCAACGCAAAAACTGAAATAGAGATGCTTGATATTTGGAGCGCCGCGAGTTTCCTTGCCATTGAGAATCCCGACGTTCGAGCTTTGCGCAGTCTTGTGATTTTCGGCTTAAAGGGTATGGCCGCCTATGTTGAGCACGCCGAAAATCTCGGTAAAAGCGACGCAGGCGTAATTGAGTTCATGGAACGCGCGCTCGCCGCGACGATAGACGATTCGTTGGACGCCGCCGCTTTGACCGCGCTGGTCCTTGAGACTGGAAAATACGGCGTCAATGCCATGGCGCTCCTTGATGGCGCCAATACGAGCGCCTATGGTAATCCGGAACCAACTACGGTGCAGCTTGGCGTCCGCAAGAACCCCGGTATACTTATTTCCGGTCACGATCTAAAAGATCTTGAAGAGCTTCTTGAACAGACCGCAGGTACCGGCGTGGACGTGTATACCCATGGAGAAATGCTTCCGGCACACTACTATCCGGCGTTCAAAAAATACGGCAATTTTGTCGGTAACTATGGAAACGCATGGTGGAAGCAGGTTGAAGAATTTGAAGCTTTCAACGGGCCGGTTCTGTTTACAACGAACTGTATCGTTCCGCCGAAGGATTCGTACAAAGCGCGAATTTTCACGACAGGTGAATCCGGCTTTCCCGGTTGCTCTCATATCGCGGACCGCACAGATGGCGGAAAAAAGGATTTTTCCGCCATTATCGAATTAGCGAAGAAGTGTCTTGCTCCTAAAGAACTGGAAACCGGATCCATTGTCGGCGGGTTTGCTCACGCTGCCGTTGACGCGGTGGCTCCTCTTGTCGTTGACGCGGTTAAGAAGGGCGCCATCAAGCGATTCTTTGTTATGGCAGGTTGCGACGGCCGTATGAAGAGCCGCGAATACTACACCGATTTTGCCAAGGCGATTCCGAAGGATACGATCATTCTGACCGCAGGCTGCGCGAAATACCGATACAACAAACTGAATCTGGGTGATATCGGCGGCATTCCGCGCGTGCTGGACGCAGGCCAGTGCAACGATTCCTACTCTCTTGCGCTTACCGCGCTCAAACTTAAAGACGCTTTTGGAGCCGGCAGCGTTAATGATCTGCCGATAAGCTTCAACATTGCCTGGTACGAACAAAAAGCTGTCATAGTGCTCCTTGCTCTTCTGTTCTTGGGCTTCAAGAACATTCATCTGGGACCGACGCTTCCTGCCTTTCTTTCACCTAATGTAGCGAAAGTATTGGTGGAAAATTTCGGCATCGCCGGAATCGGATCGGTTGAGGATGACGTAAAGTTATTCATGGGCGCTTGAAGCGTTTATTCGAAGAATACGTTTGAGCAAAACGCCGTCCGAATTTAAATTCGGACGGCGTTTTTATGGGCATAACCGAGGATGGAAAAAAGAAAATATGGCGAGGTTGTGGTAATAAGTTATGCTTTTAAGCCCGGAAGATCCCATTCTTTGGGGATGCGAGTCGGGGTTCCTTTGGAATCCACAAAGGCCCAGGTTACTTCCGCCGTTACTATGACAGTCTCTCCGCGGACAATGACTTGGGACAATACACCGGAAACCGCGCCTTTTTTTAGGGCTTTTGTTCGAATACATAACTCATCTTCAGGGAAAGCAGGGCTTTTATAGTCGATGGCAATACGTGCGACATATAACCCGTACCCTGAAGAAATCGCTTCTAGATACGGAAATTCGATAGATTTCAGAAATTCTCCGCGGGCGTATTCAAGATAGTTGAGATACACGGCGTTATTTACATGACCGTATATATCACATTCGTAGCTGCGGACACGAAGGGCGCATTCATATTCCATAAGGTCAGTATACGAATCCCGATTTAACGCATCAATGGATCTGTCAAGTGAGGTAGTTTTCCTTTCTTTTTGAAAAGCGTGGGTCTATAATCAGTACATGACTAATGAGGAAAAACGGGGATCGACTCGGTTCTCTATAAAACAATTGATTGATATTTCCGCCGAAGGTGATGTTTTTATTTCGGCGAAGGGCGTGGATCTATCAACGGGCGGTTTGTCCTGTGAAGCCAATAAGCCGCTGGAGCCGATGACTCCGGTTTATATCATGTTGGGCTTGCCTTTCGTTGCCGGTGAACATTTGGTGAAATGCGAAGGGTATGTCGCCCATTCCCGAATGGAAAACGGGAAGTGCGTTGTAGGCATAGAGTTCACGGACATGCCGGAAGAATACCGCTCTATGCTGGAAGAGTACCTTTCAGCGCTGGGACACGGCGCGTAGGATGCCTTTTCGTCATTGTCCAGCATGCGGCTCTGTAGATCTCGTGTTCGAGCACGGAAAACGATGGCGTTGCGCATCTTGCGATTTTCAATATTTTCACAACGTTGCAACGGCGGCTGGGGCGGTGATCGAATCGGACGGGAAAGTTGTGTTCATTGTTCGGGCGGTGGACCCGGCCGCCGGCCTGCTTGCGCTACCGGGCGGCTTTGTCGATCCCGGAGAGCGGGCCGAAGATGCCGTTACAAGAGAATGCCGTGAGGAAATCGGCTGGGTGCCTGACGCAATAGAATTTCTCGCGTCTTTTCCAAACCGCTACGAATATCGAAACGTTATCTATAATACTTGTGATTTTTTCTTTTTGGCCAGGACCAACGGTCTGGGCGAAAAAGATTTTACACTTGATCCTGTAGAGACATCTGGGGTGCGTTTTATCAAACCAGAAGATATCAATCCGAATGAACTTGCTTTTGATTCAACGCGTCGCGCGATAGAAGTATATCTGGCGATGCGGGGTCTCCAGTAAACGCCTATCATTTTTTTAGCGCCGCGATTACTTTTTCTTTTTTCATCGGTAGTGATTGCAGCCTGATTCCAACGGCATCGTATACCGCGTTCGAAACGGCGGGAGCGATCGGGTTGAGCCCGACTTCTCCTATGCCTTTAGCTCCGAAGGGTCCCTGTATTTGGGTTTCCTCGATGATGAAGACTTCTATAGGCGGAACGTCGGTGATTCGGGGGACGCCGAGTTTACGTAGGTCATCCGTTAATATCCGTGTTTCGTCTTCCCGGAATTCTTCCGACAACGCGTACCCAAGCCCCATAGCCACGGCCCCTTCGATCTGGCCTCGAACGTTGAGGGGATTAAGAGCCTTTCCGACGTCTTGGGCGGCAGCAACCTTAAGGACCCGAATTTCACCCGTATCGATATTCACTTCCAGAGCGACTGCCGCGGAGGAGAAACAGTACGCGTAATGAATGTCGTATTCTTCCGGTTTTCGGCCCGGTTCGGGGTCGGCGTTCGTACGGTGGGCATAGGTTTTCGGTGGAGTATACACATGTTCGAATAGCACGGCGGCCCAATTTTCCTTTGCCGATCGGTAGGTCGCCTGGAGACTTTCGGCGTTTGGAACACAGTTAGGCCAGTAGGTGTTCAATTCGTTTTTTAAGGCTTCCGCCGCACCCTTTACCGCGTTTCCGGTAACGTAGGTCTGCCTGGAACCAGTGGTCATGCCGCCGTCGGGGCACAGCGCGGTATCGCAGGAGACAACATCGATGAGGTCAATGGGAACACCAAGGACTTCGGCCGCGATTTGAGCGGCGATAGTATCAGATCCTTGACCCATATCCGCGGCTCCGGTTCGAACTTCTATACGACCGTTGCGCATCAGTTCAATTATGGCGCCCGCATGATCGGAAATGCCGGTACCGATGCCGACGTTTTTATACGCGCCGGCTATACCGAAGCCGAGCTTTACGTTGTCCGGGCGGGGCAGCGGACCGAATTCCGCTTTCATTCGTTTGAGGGCATCCGCGACGGCTTCAAGTGTTGCTTTATAGCCGATGCCGTCGCGTAGGGTTTGGCCGGTGCCGGTAACGGCACCGGAAGTAAAACCGTTCTTCCTCCGTAATTCAGCGGGATCCATATCCAGTTCGCGGGCAAGTTTGTCCATTTGTATCTCGCAGGCGAAACAGGCTTGAGTGCTGCCGAAGCCGCGGAAGGCGCCCGAGGGGTTATTGTGCGTGTAGACGCCGTAGGAATCTGCCGCGAAATTCGGTACGACGTACGGGCCGGTCGCGGTGACCGCGGAACGAAAAATGACGGGTTTGGATTGGGAAATATAGGCGCCGGCGTCGGCTATTACTTTGGAGCTGACGGCGATGATGCGACCGTCCTTGGTCGCGCCGTGTTTCATCCAGAGATGCATGGGATGCCGCTTGGTACTGGTTCGTATCGATTCATCACGGGTCAGTACGACTTTAGTCGGACGTCCGGTTTTAAGCGCGGCGAGCGCGGCGTGGATCGGCCCGGCCGGCTCTTCTTTACCGCCGAAGCCGCCACCGCACGCGGTAAGGATAACCCTGACCTTATCGATAGGCAGATCAAGGCTTTCGGCAATCATCTCGCGATATTCCTGTGAGCCCTGGCTGCCTGTTTTCACGACCAAGCCACCCGCTCCGTCCGGTTCGGCTACGCACGCTTCGGGTTCAAGGTAGGCATGTTCGATCGCGGGTGTGTAGTAGCGGCCTTCGACGATAATTTCCGCTTTAGCGAATGCGGCATCGATGTCCCCTTTCCTGACCGATACATGATGAACGATGTTATTTTCCGTGTTTTTTTGGATGAGCGGCGCGTTTGGTTCAAAGTTGTCGATGGCGGATAATTGAGGTACCAGCGCTTCGTAAACGACGCGGATAAGGCTTCTGGCTCGCTCCGCCTGTTCCCGCGTTTCGGCGAAAACGGCGGCAACGACATCTCCCAGATACTTAACTTCATCGGTCGCCAGAACCGGTTGTTGGGGCACGAAAAGGCCGAACGCGTTGCGGCCCGGGACATCTTTTCCGGTCAGAACAATGGCTACACCGTCAGCTTTTTCCGCTTCGGAGGTATCAATCGATACAAGACGCGCGTGCGGATGTTCGCTGAAAAGGAGTTTTCCGATTAGTGGTTTCGTCACGGGAAGATCGTCGGTGAATACGGCATCACCTCGCGCTTTTGCGGGAGCATCCTTCCGTATGGCCGGTGTTCCAACGCCCATGAGTGAAGGTTCTGCAATTATTTTTTCTTCTCCGCGCTTGATTCGAGCGGCGCGAAGAACTGCTCGTTCGATAGCCGCATACCCGGTGCAACGGCAGAGGTTGTTTTTGAGAGCATTTTTAACATCGGAGATGCTCGGATTGGAATTTTTATCGAGGAGCGCTTTTGCGGCAAGAATCATTCCCGGGGTGCAGAAACCGCATTGGACTGCGCCTTCGGCAAGAAAGGCGTGCCTGATGAAATACGTCTTTCCGTTCGGGGAATCTGCAAGACCTTCGATCGTTTCTACGGCAAGGCCGCCGGCGCGGCTCATTTTGATGAGACAAGCGCGTTTCGCTTCGCCGTCGATAATGACGGTGCAGCTTCCGCAATGGCCCTTTTCGCAGCCGTTTTTCGTGCCGACCAAACCCAATTCCTCACGAAGGAATCGGAGTAGCGTGAGGTCGCCTTCGACTTCACGTTCTATTTTTGTACCGTTTACGGTTAAGGACACCGGTATTTTCACGAACAAGACTTCCTTTGTGGCACGTCCCTAGACGCGCTTTTCACGATTGTACGGTTTGCCGAGATCGGTAGGGCCGCGCAATTTTGATTTCCGGGCGAGAGAAAGGACGACGATAACCAGGACATAGGGCAGCATGACGGCGAATTCATAGGGGAAATCGATGCCCCATACCTGCACCGCCAATTGGAAGGACTGGGCAATGCTGAAAAGGAGACTTCCCCCGAGTATCCCGAGCGGATGCCATCGACCGAAATAAACCAGAGCGACCGCGATGAAACCGCGTCCCGAAATTATGTCGTCGG
>JBAYHM010000085.1:0-15404 GCA_041666155.1 Treponemataceae bacterium | reverse complement strand
CGGAGAGAAGTCGAAATATTCCCCGTATAGGAAATGCGCAGTCATGCGGTCGTTTCCGGTAATCTGCTTGATCAGCGGTTCGGAAAATTTTCGCCCCTGCTCCACTTCTATCGTCGTCACCAGGCGCGTTCCGCGGAGGCGCGCGATATCGTTGGACATTTGGTCGCCGTTCTTCTTCATGAACGTTTCCGTCGGCGTCGATATCGCGTATTCGCCCATCAGTTCGATCAGAGCATTGAGATTGGTCGGTAAGACGGTAACGATCGTATCATAATCCTTCCGATGATATAGCAGCAACGCTTGTTCCTTTAATGAAACTTGGAGAGTAGCGCAACTCTCGATTGAGGGAACCGGGATTGTTGATGCGTTCAAGGATGAATTCAGCGGCTTTCCTGCCGATCGTGGTAGGATTCAGCGTTACGTGGGTCGGCTCTACATAGAGAATATCGCTATTGTAAATGTCACCGTAGACCGTAAGGGAGACATCTTCCGGCACGCGCGCATTGATCTTCTTCAGGTATTTAAGCGCTCCGATCGCCATCGCATTATTCATGACGATGATAGCGGAAGGTCGTGGAGAAAGACCCATCAGGTAATGCGCCCCATCGTAACCTTCTGCTTGGTGAAAATGGCCGTCGTACCGATAGATATAGTCGTCCCCAATCGCCACCCCGCAACGCTTCATTGAGGTGATGAAGCCTTCATATCGCTCCTTTCCCGTAGAGATGTTCAAATCACCGTTGATGACTCCAATCCTTCGATGCCCTTTGGCGCAGAGATGCTCAACAAGCATCTCGACGCCATCGTGGTTCGCCGAATCGATGAAATCGCCCAGAAAGCCGGGAGCCTTAATGAGACGATTGATGAGCACGATTGGCAAGTCATTGCTCAGTTTTGAGACGAATCCGTCATTCTTGCCAGTAGAATTGAGAATGATTCCGCTAACCTTGCGTGCGACGAGGAGTCTGAGATAATTTAGTTCGCGCTCCCGGTCCTCTTCCGTGGAACAGACGATCATGCTGTAATCGCATTTGCGGAAGATATCCTCCGAGACCTTTGCGATGATATTGAAGTAGCTATTCGAGATGTCCGAAATGATAAGGCCAATGGTTCGCGTGTTTTCCGACCTGAGGCTTCTGGCCACCGAGTTTGGAAGGAAATCGCTATCGAGGATCACTTTCTCGACCTTATCGATATTCTCGCGGCTCACATTTCGCGCACCGTTTATTACACGGGACACAGTCGCGATAGATACGCCGGCGAGTTTTGCGATCTCCTTAATGGTGAGGGTTGCCAACTCTTTTCACTCCTGCTATTGGATTTTCATTCAAAGACCCAAGGTTCGGTCGCCGAAAATGCTTCTTTATCCTACTTGAGAACCGTCTGCTTGCCTATTGCGACCAACGACCTCAGTTGCACTAATTCTGAAGCGCAAGGCGGAAGATGGTGCTTTTTGGCGACACGAATGAGTTCTCTTCATTTCGGAAGAGAAATATAAGCGCTGTGAAAACGTTTACATGAAAACGACAGAATATTGATCCATCCATTGCAACATCTATCCCGTAGATTCATCTGACTTATCTGTCTTATAATATCATACTATATAATAATATATTGGAAAACAAAAAAATAACAAATTTCAATTTGACATGTCCAAAAATCGATGCTACTCTTAATTCTGGTAAACGATATCATGAATTCCATCAATCATGATTCATCAGAATGTTTGTTTGCAGGAAAGAGAAATCCATAATCTGGGGCCAATAAATCAGGATTGAAGGAGAAAAACATGGACCTGAAAGAAAACTTAGAACTGATCCAGCTTTTCAAAGGAATGCGCGTCACCGACGTCCGCGACGGCATGGACTGGGTGGGATACCATTTCTATGGCACGCTCGATAAAAGCTTCCGACCCTTATACCGGACGAACGTCATCGGTATTGCGCGGACGGCCCGCTACCTACCCTATGAGGGTCCGACTCCGATCGTCATAGGTGACGAGTATACGAAATGGTCTAAACACTACTACGAGGAAATCTGCACAGACAAATGGAGTAAAGACGTTCAGGAAGGCGATTTCGTCTGCTTGGACATTTGTGGCCTCGATGTCGGCTTGATTGGTTCCAATAACTCCCTGTCCTGCAAAAAGCGCGGTGGCGTTGGCTTCCTGCTCAATGGCGGCGGTATCCGTGATACCGACGAAGTTATCCTGCAGAAAATACCGGTTTGGTCGCAGCATGTGTCCCAGCCGATGGACCAGGCCAGGATCCGCTATCTTGAAAAAGATATCCCGATAGCCATCGGTGGCGTGGCAATCTATCCAGGCGATGTGGTCGTCGCCGATGGCGATGGCGTTATCGTCGTACCGAGAGGCATCGCCCGTGATGTCGCGAAGTATGCGAAGCAGGAAATGGATGCGGACAAGGCATCTCGAAGAAAACAATACCTTGCTATGGGAATGGAACTGGACGAGACGGTTTGAAACACGGTTGGTCATGGCAAACATGCCATGAAAATTTTATGAAAGGTGGTTGAACCATGAGGACGAAGAAGCTGCAATTGTTGGCAATGTTTTTTCTAGCCGCGACGGTTGTATTTGCGAACGGAAAGCAAGATACAGTAGATCAGACAGGCAAAACTACGCCGGCTGCCACGTCAACTCCCGGCGCAACCACCACGAAAGCAGAACCCGTTTCTATCCGCGTCGTATGGTGGGGAGATGCAAAGCGTCATGAGCTCTACAACAAGATCTGCGACGCTTTCACAGCAGCAAACCCGACTATTACCCTTGTCCGTGAACCGATCTCATGGGCAGACTACTGGGATAAACTGTCCGTGCAGACTGCCGGCGGGACCGCCCCTGATTTCATGGGCATGCATCCCCAGTACGCCAATGACTATGTCGCCCGCAAATCGCTTGAGCCTCTGGACGGCTATGTCAAGGACGGCACGCTCAACCTCTCGCAGTTTTCGAAATCGGCGATCGACAGCGGCGTTTTTGCTGGCGTCAATTTCATGGTGCCCATGGGCATTACGAGCCAAGCTTTCCTTGTGAATAAGACTTTCCTGACCGATGTTAAGGTTGCCATGCCTACCTTTGACTGGACTTATGCGGACCTCAAGACCGCAGCTGCTGCTGCTCGCGTTGCTCTTGATTCGGCGGGCAAGAAAGATACTTGGCTGATCAACGACAACACAACCAACTATACATTGTTCCGTTACTGGGTCCGTTCTGCCGGCCATGACTTATACAAGCCGGATGGCACTCTGGGCTTTACCGAAGAAGACCTGACCACATGGTTCACCTACTGGAAGAGCCTGCGTGATGCGAAGCTAGTTCCGGATGCGGCAACGACCATCGAATATAAAACCGCCACGCTCGAAATGAACACCTTCGCTAAGGGCATGACAGGTATCATCAACATTCCTGTCAACCAGTACGGTTTATATAAAGCCGCTCTTCCCAATGCAGAACTGGTTGCTCTCCGCAATCCTTCTAAAGCTGCCGGCAAGATCGGTGAATTCCTAGAAGGCGCCCATTTCGCAGTCTCAGCCAGCTCTCCCGCGAACAAGAAAGTGGCTGCAGTCAAACTGTTGAATTTCTGGGTGAACAATGAAAAGTCCTATGATTTATTCAAGCTGGACCAAGGCGTTCCGGCCAATGCGAAGATGGCTACGTACATCACGCCGACCCTGAATGATAATCAGAAAATCATTCTGGACTTTGTTTCCAAAGTCTCAAAGCTGACAATGATTCCTGCGGTATATGCGCCGGCTGGTGCAACAGAAGTCGATTCGCTGTTCAGGGTCAACGTCGGCGAGAAGGTGCTGTTCGGCACGCTGACCCCCGAAGCCGCCGCAAAACAGATCATGACGGAAGGCGCCGCAATCCTACTCAAGAACAAGAAGTAAACATTCCCCTATTTGGCACCGGTGCAGGCTAGTACTGCTTGCTTGCACCGGGCTTCCTTCAGCCTGGCGTCGCAAGAAAATATGCTAGCGGGGTGAAAATGAGAAAGATTTCCCGGTTGAACAGGCCCTATGAGGCATATCTTTTTTTAACACCTTGGATTCTCGGTTTTCTTTGTTTCACTTTGATTCCGATGTTGATGTCCTTGTACTTTTCCTTTACCAAGTACGACCTATTCACAGCGCCACGATTTATCGGATTCGAAAACTTCCTAACCATGGCAATGGATGTCCGGCTGATCAAGAGCCTGAAGGTGACTGGTACCTACGTGGCGTTGACGGTTCCGTTCCAGGTCATGTTTGCATTGCTGGTTGCTCTTGTCTTAAAGAAAAATATTACAGGTGTACGGATCTATCGTGCGATCTACTACCTGCCATCCTTGTTCGGCGGTAGCGTCGCAATCGCTATCCTCTGGCGCAGGTTGCTCAACAAACAAGGAGTCGTCAACAAGATCCTAGAATTGTTTGGCTTTGAAGGATTGAATTGGATCGCCACGCCCTCTACAGCCCTTTATACTCTCGTATTGCTTGGAGTATGGCAGTTCGGAGCTTCCATGGTTATTTTTCTCGGAGGACTAAAGCAGATATCCCAAGACTATTATGAAGCGGCAGAGATTGAGGGAGCGAATAAGCGGAAGCAGTTTTTCCATATTACGTTACCTTTGCTGACTCCCATGGTATTTTTCAGCCTTGTCATGACGATCATCAACGCATTCCAGTCCTTTACTTCGGCTTACATCATCAGCGGCGGCACCGGGAGCCCCATCGATTCCACCCTTTTCTATACGCTGTACCTGTACATCAAGGGGTTTCAGCATTTCTCCATGGGCTATGCTTCCGCTATGGCCTGGGGACTTCTAGTCATCATCGCGCTCATTACAGGCATCATGTTCCTGATCGGGAAATACTGGGTCTATTATGACGAGTAAGGAAGTGTGAAATCATGTATATAGAAAAATGGAAGGTCGGCGTAAAGCATTTTCTGATCATCCTGTTTGGCCTGATGATGCTCTATCCGTTGCTCTGGATGTTGAGCGCATCCTTTAAACCGGAAAACGAGATTTTCACGGGGCTGAGTTTCCTGCCGACTGTTCCTACGCTGGGCAATTACGTAAATGGATGGAAAGGTGTGTCCGGCGTCATTTTCGGACGTTTCTTCCTGAACTCGTTGTTCATAGCTATCGCTTGTATCATAGGCAATGTGATTTCTTGTTCTATGGCAGCCTATGCTTTCGCGAAACTTAATTTTAAGCTGAAAAAAATCATGTTCGCTACGATGATGGTCACCTTGATGTTGCCATTCCATGTCCGTCTGATTCCTCAGTACATTGTTTTCAACAAGCTGGGATGGATCAACACGTATTTTCCGCTGATCCTGCCTCGTTACTTTGCCATAGAGGGTTTTTTTGTATTCTTGCTTGTGCAATTCATGCGTACGATCAGTAATGAAATGCTGGAGGCACCAAGAATCGATGGCTGCGGTTCGTTCCGGATTTATATAAGCTTCATCTTGCCACTGTCGACCCCAGCCCTTGTTACGGTGGCGATCTTTACCTTCATCTGGACTTGGAATGACTTCTTCTCGCAGATGATTTATCTTAGCGACCCGATCACCTTCACCGTCAGCCTTGCTCTTCGCAACTTCATTGATTCGACCGGAAACAGTTCTTGGGGGTCGCTGTTCTCTATGTCTTGTCTGTCCCTGGCCCCGCTTTTCATTGTTTTCATCGTATTTCAGCGCTACCTGATCGAGGGAATTACCTCTGGAAGCCTGAAGGGCTGATCCTGACCGAATAACGATTGTCCTATTTAAGAAGGAAACGTCATGGAATGTTTCCAAACAGGCCAGTTGGGCAGAACGATCGTTGTTCGACTTAACCTAGGAGATGTTTTGTATGGGTTCCAGATGAAGATTGACCTTGACTCCAAGATTTTCAGGGCTAGATACGGGAAGTAATATCATGACCTACGTGTGTGGAGGCATTGGAGTGGTTATTGGCTTTGCTCATGTCGGAATCTATACGCTCGATTTGGATATCTCTGTCGATTTTTATTCACGTTGTCTGGGGTTTCGCCTTGTATGGCGCGGTATCGTCCACCACAAGACCGGCGAATTGCCGGTGGCTACGCTCCAGCTTGGCAGTTTCGTGATTGAGATCGTGCGCCCTGCAGCCGCGGAGAAGGTGCGGTATGCCGAAGGACCGATCCAGCATCTTGCGCTGTTGGTTGAAGATATTGAAGGCTGCATCACCGATCTTGAGGCAAAAGGAGTAGGTCTAGACGAAGAGATCGATGAAATCGGGTACGACGGAGGCACAAGGCATTGCTTCGTCAGGGGTCCAAGCAATGAGCGTATCGAATTATGCGAGCGTATAGGCGTGCATTAAATTGATTCGGCGAATGGCAAAGGATGAAGCATAAGCGAGCAGGAAAAGGAAAAGCTTGAGTTGATTGAGCCGTTCGCCGGTCTATGGGCGACCGAAGCGCGGGGTGGCTTGATTGGATGAACCACCATATTTGGGGCTCCGTGAGCCATGATATTTATCAACAGTTCCGGACTTTGGCAAACAAGGATTTATGGGCGCAAGAGAATGCCACTGGAAAACCACGCATGAAAAGGAGCAATAGATGAAATCCTTCGTAAATCAGGATGATGGTCAAACCATCATCCTCAGGCTCGATGCTGGAGACGATCTCCTGTCTTCAGTCCAATCCGCGATAACTACACATGAAATTGATGACGGGTATGTAGTTTCGGGTATCGGGACGCTCGATAAATGTGTTCTGCACATGGTGACGACGACTGGGTATCCCGCTGTGGAGCATTTCGCGCGCTGGGAAGATACGCCTCTCGAGTTAGCCTCGGTCTCCGGCTTGATTGCCGGCGGCGTTCCCCATCTGCATGCCGTAATATCTGACAAGGACAAGGCCGTGGCCGGACACGTCGAGCTCGGTTGCCGAATTCTTTATCTCGGCGAGCTGGTGATAGAAAAGAAGAAAGGGCCAAGACTCGAACGGGTCAAAAACGAAAAAAACATCAACGTCCTGAGGGAGCGGAAATGAGCATGAAGCATGCAGTTGTATTCCAAACGGATGAGGATCGCATGCCATGAAGTTTGTTAAGTGTGTCGATTCCATGGAACCGGACACCGATCCGAGGTCTCTACGGGACCGGGTCAAGAATCGGGATAAAATGGTTCTCAGGGATACCTACTATCTGATAAATCCAGAAGTAGAGAATTGCGAATCGAGAAGGCTAACGCTTGGCCAGACCACTGTCTATCCGACAGGGTCGACCACGGGCCATTCGCATGCCGATATGGAAGAAGTCTATTACGTGGTCTCCGGCAAGGGTGTTATGGTGGTCGGCGAGGATCGCTACGACATAAGTGCTGGAGATGCGCTCTATGTGCCTCCGGGAGAATTCCACACGACGGAGCAAGCCGGAAACGCTCCCCTAGTCCTCGTTTGGGTGACCTGTAAGCTGGATCCATCGGAAGCCTAGAACCCTTTATGCATCATGGAGACTCAAGCCGTGAGAAATGCTGAAATGATGATCGACGGGGAGTGGACCCGTGCGAACGACGGAAAAACTTTCACCGTAGCCAATCCGGCCAACGGAGAGGTTTTTGCCGAGGTTCCGTCCGCTACCGAGGAAGACGCCGAAAGAGCTATTGGCTCCGCCCGGGAAGCGCTTGACGGCTGGGCGGCGCTCGGACCATTCGCCCGAGGATCTTTCCTTCGCAAGGCTAGCGCGATTGCGCTCGAGCGTAAAGAGACGATTGCCCGTATAATGACCGAAGAACAAGGAAAACCTCTCAAGGAAGCCGTAGGTGAAATTGAGAAGGGTGCGGCAATTCTCCGCTATTATTCTGAAGAAGGCGAGAGAGTATTCGGGAAGATAATCGCGAACGAAGAGCCGGGAGTCGAGAGCCGTGTCGTCTATCAGCCGATCGGCGTGGCCGGGGCGATTTCTCCCTGGAATTATCCCATCGAGCTCCTCGCCTGGAAGATCGGCGGCGCGCTCGGGGCCGGTTGCACTATGGTGGCGAAACTTCCTTCCGAGACCCCGCTTTCGCCTCTCGCTTTCGTAAGGTGCCTCCATGATGCCGGAATCCCTGCCGGTGTCTTAAACGCGATTACGGGACCAGGGACTCGTCTCGGTCCTGTTCTATTCCGGAGTCCCATCGTGCGGAAAATCGCGTTCACAGGATCGAGCGCGACGGGAAGATTGGTGCTCGCTGCTTGTGTTGATAGCCTGAAGAAGGTTTCCCTCGAACTCGGCGGAAGCTTGCCGATGGTCATCTGTGCCGACTGCGATCTGGATGCAGCGGTCGCGGGCGCTGTACGTCGTTCATTCAGGAATATGGGACAGATTTGCATCGCGATCAACCGAATCTACGTGGATGCGAACATCTATGAGGAATTCATCAGGAGATTCGTCGCCGAGACCCGCAAGCTCGTCATCGGCGACGGGCTGACAAAACAATGCGATCTCGGTCCTATGTGCACCGCATCGGGGCTTTCGACGACGAAACGGCACATCTCCGACGCCATCGAAAAAGGTGCGAAGATAGCTTGCGGCGGGAAGCGTCCTGAAGGCAAGGAATTCGAGAAAGGATATTTCTTCGAACCGACCATCTTGAGGGACGTGAACCATGGGATGATCGTAATGAATGAAGAGACTTTCGGTCCCGTCGTGGGAGTCATGCCCTTCTCCAGCGTTGAGGAGGCCATAGCTTTAGCGAACGACACGATCTACGGCCTCGCGGCTATCGTGTTTACGCGGAGCCTGGAACTAGCGCAGCGGCTCGCGATATCCATTGATGCGGGCAATGTGGCTATCAATAACGTCGATGCGGGCGTCATCAACGCACCTTATGGCGGATGGAAGGACAGCGGTTTCGGCCATGAGCATGGCCCCGAGGGATTGCGTGAATATCTCCACACCAAGCACATACGGATGCGATATGCCTAGCTCTTCGATTTTCCATATCCGCTTACGGCACGGAAGGGAGTACTGATGAAAGGATTCGCCTTGGGTATCGATGTGGGGACATCAGGATGCAAGACGATTCTCGTGGATGAGGTCGGAGCCGTACGGGCTTCGGCGACGGAGGAATATCCGTTTTCCACTCCTCGTCCAGGTTGGGTCGAACAGGACCCATCCGACTGGTGGCGCGCTGTCATGGCAACGCTACGGGCAATTAATCGTGAACATTCCGAGGCGGTAAGATCGGTAGTAGGAGTCGGCCTTTCGGGGCAAATGCACGGTCTGGTGGCGCTGGATCAATCCCATGCGGTCATTAGACCGGCGATCCTATGGAACGATCAGCGGACAAGCGATCAGTGCCGTAGGATCATGGATGCCGCGGGCGGAAAGGACGGCATCCTCGGGTACATCAACAACAGCATGCTTCCTGGATATACCGCGGGAAAGATTCTATGGCTCCGCGAGTTCGAACCTGCTAATTATGAACGAGCGGTCGTATTCCTCAATCCGAAGGACTATATTCGCCTGAAACTTACGGGAGAGCTCGCCACCGAAGTCTCCGACGCCTCGGGGACTGGGTTGTTCGATGTCAGGAACCGTGCTTGGAGCGATACCCTCATGGCGAAGCTCGGTTTGTCGCGCGGGCTTTTTCCTCCGTGTCTTGAGTCCGCGGAGCACAGCGGCCGGATCATTAAGTCGGTGCATGATGAGACCGGTCTCGCAGAGGGGACGCCGGTCGTAGGCGGCGGAGGTGACGCTGTCGTCCAGACGACTGGAACGGGGCTCGTGAAAGAAGGAATCCTGGGTTTGACGATCGGAACAGCGGGCATCGTATCGATGGGGCTAGCAGGCTTCAAGCCGAATCCGGGAGGGAAACTGCAAGTATTCTGCGCAAATGCTCCGGACTCATGGATTATTATGGGGGTTACGCTCTCCGCCGGGGGATCCATGAAATGGTTCAAAGATACCTTCCGCGAGGCGGAATCCGACGAATGGTCAAACGGAATCCTTGATGCATACGAACGCATCGATCGCAAAATCCTGGACGGCTCCATCCCTGGCAGCAGAAAGCTTCTTTTCTTGCCGTATCTTTCGGGAGAACGATGCCCTTACTCCGACCCGAACGCTAGAGGAGCCTTTATCGGTCTTTCGTTGCGGCACGGCTACGCCGACTTAGCGCGGAGCGTTCTTGAGGGAGTGGTGTTCAGTCTGCGCAATGTTTTCGAAGTCTTTAGTTGCGCAGGCGAAAGTCTGTCGGCTGATGAGATCCGAATATCGGGCGGCGGCTCGGCCAGTCCTCTTTGGCGGCAGATATGCGCCGATGTATTCCAAATCCCGGTTCGGACGGTAAGCGGAAACAAGGAGGGGGGAGCTTTCGGCGCAGCCCTCATAGCGGGAACCGGATGCGGTTTATGGGGTAGCCTCGGTGAGGCGGTAGCCTTAGCGCATCCCATAACCGAGAACCTGCCTGATCGAGGGAACAAAGCCATCTACGAAGATATGTACGGCGTTTATTCGGGATTGTATTCATCAATCAAGGACTCGATGGATAAGCTTGCCGCCGCGACGGAAGGTCCGAATGTCGGCTGAATCAGAGGAGAGAAGTATGGATGATAGGTTGAGGGGCGTTTTCGCGCCGATCACAACTCCCTTCGATGGGCATGGTGAGGTCGATTACTTCAAGCTCGAGCAGAACATGGAAACGTAAGCAGGTTCGAGACTCGCTGGATTTCTTGCCCTCGGGTCGAACGGAGAAAATAAGAACCTGTCGAACGATGAGAAGGAAAAGGTACTTCGGACTGTAGTGGACAAGAAAGGTAAGGACCAGATCGTCATGGCCGGCTGCATCTTCGAATCCACTAAGGAATCGATCGAGTACGCCCATCGTTTCGAGGGATTGGGCGCGGATTTCCTAACCTTATTGCCGCCGTCTTATTTCCAGAAGCAGATGACGGATCCAGTGCTTCTACGATATTTCGGCGAAATCGCGAACGCCGTGAAGATTCCTTGCTTGATCTATAACGCGCCTCAATTTTCGGCGGGGACTAATCTCTCGGTTTCTCTCGTAAAGGATCTCGCCAAGCATCCCAAAATTGTCGGCATGAAGGATTCCTCTATTGGCAATATCGAGAATTTCCTGTTCGCTGTGAGGCAAGAAATTGGTGTAATGGCGGGGTCGGCTAATTTCTTCATGAGTGCGCTCACGATGGGAGCGACCGGAGGTGTTATCTCTCTCGCGAACGCATTTCCCCCTATCGCATGCGAGCTGTACGACCTTACCGTAGCCCGGCACTACGAAGAGGCTTTCGCGCTCAACGAGAAAGTGCTTAGGCTAAACAAGGCTGTCTCCGGCAAGGGCGGCGTGTCAGCCGTGAAATACGCGATGGATTTGGCTGGTTTGGCGGGAGGCGAACCGCGTCTGCCGCTTTTGCCTTTATCCGAGGATGAAAAACTGACGATGCGGAAGACGCTCGCAGCGGAGGGGATGATATGAGGAAGGTCCTCTTCGCGCAGGAAATGCCTGAGGAGTGCCGAGCTCTCTTCGATGGAATTGTTATGGCGGCAGTATGAATTTTCCCAATCTGCGTCCATCTGCGGATACTTGTATTGTAACCGTCTCATGAACTCAGTCCCAGCCAATTCGCGGCCACAAAGTCTAAACAAAAAAAAGCCGTCCCGGAAGTTTTTCGCTTCCAAGACGGCCTCGAACTTCTCGCTAAATCGACCAGTTACTTCTTCGTCGCTTTCTTTCCCAGCAAATACGCCCTCATGAGATTTGCCGCCGCGAAACGGAGGTCGCGAGGGGAATCCTTGATCATGGCGTCCAGTCCCACTTGGCCGCACGCGATGGAAACGGCGTAGTCGTAGGTATTGAGGATCTCAAGCACGTTGCCGCCGAGTCCTCCGGACAAGAGCGCGACCGGCACGCCGACTTTCTTGCACTCGTCGGCGACGACGGAACAGAGCTTGCCGCCCGCCGTCTGCGCGTCGGTCATGCCTTCGCCGGTGATCACGAGATCCGCGTCTTGCACGAACTTGTAAAAGTCGGCGTATTCCATCACCAGGCGAGCGCCGGAACCCATCTTGGATTTAAGCAGGATGCGAAGTGTGGCGCCGAGTCCACCCGCGGCGCCGTCGCCGCTCTGAACCACATCGGTACAGAGTCCCGCTTTTTTATACGCTTCCGCCAATTTGGCAAGCCCATCGTCCAGGGTCTTTACCATCTCGGGAGTCGCGCCTTTCTGCGGCCCGAAGATCGCGGCGGCGCCTTTGGGCCCGAGGAGCGGATTGGTCACGTCGCACGCGACGCGGAATGAAACCTTCTTGAGCCGGGGATCGGCCTTGTCGGTCCGCACTTCGGCGATATCTTTAAGGCCGACGCCGCCCTGGGCGACCGGTTTGCCTTTTGAATCCAAGATCTCGAAGCCAAGCGCAAACGCCATGCCGACGCCGCCTTCGGAAGTGGCGCTGCCGCCGATACCGAGGACGATTTCCTCGACGCCGGCATCCAGAGCCGCCTTGATAAGTTCGCCGGTGCCGTAGGTGGACGCCTTCATCGGATCGAGCTTTTCGCGAGGCACCAGTTCGATGCCGGAAGCGCTGGCCATGTCCATGACGGCGGTTTTTCCGCCGCGGATGAGGCCGAACTCGACCTCGGTCGGAATACCCATGGGGCCGGTGACGCGCACTTTCTTGAACACGCCGCCCGCGGCGAGCGTTATGGCCCGCGCGGTGCCTTCCCCGCCGTCCGCCAAAGGTGAATCGACGGTAATAACGGAAGGATCTACGTCCTTGAGACCCGCGGAGACCGCGTCGCACACGGCCTGGGCGCTCAGGTTGCCTTTAAAGGAATCGGGGGCGATGATGACTTTCATGCGCGCATCCTCTCATTTTGTTGGAATTTTCTCAATAGAGCGGCAGCGATACGCAAAACGCGAATCGCTGTTATTCTATTTGGTGGCTACGATTGATACGGAATACCGTAGGGGCCGTCGGAGAGATAGGCGATACGGAGCTTGCCGCGTTGCGCTTCAGGGTAGGAAGCGATAGCCGCGGCTAGTGCCCCGTCCACGAAGGCCTGCGCGTCGGAAAGTTTCGGCGCGGCTTTCTTGTCGGCGGAGAGGTATTTGCGGCCGTCCACGCCCGGAAGGTCCGCCCAATGGCGGTCGTCCAGCTGCGGCGCGAAGTAATGGAAATGGCTGAAAGGGATGCGGTTGAATACTTTCGTCCACATCTGCGTCTGCCACTGTTCGGGGATGAAGGTCCAGTCCTTGGACATGATCACCTTGGTGAACGCTTCGGGACCGATGAGCTTCAGGAGCTGTAAGGTCATGCGGTACTGCATCGACCCGATGGCGTTCGTGTCCTTGTTATCCGCGACGACGATAAGGTGGCCGTCCTTCTTCAACGCGCCCAGGGAGGCGACGCCGACTTTAGCCACCTGGTAATGGTTGATGCCGACGAAGCCCGCGTGCGTCACGACGATGTCGTATTCGCCTTTTATCGGAACGCCGACGTAGCTTTTCACTTTTTCGACCGCCGCCTCGTGGGCGGTCTCCAGATTTCCGGCAAAGACGCCGGTGAGCTGGAACGAATGGTTGAGCGTAACGTTGACGATGAAGTCCGCACCCGCCTTTTTGGCCACTTCCAGAGATTCCTCGTGGACGGGATTACCCTTGAGGTTGAGATCGCGCGCTTCGGGGTGCGCCATCAGAGGCGCGCCGTGGAACACGAAGGTGCTCCGTTCGCCGATGATGCCCGGGCATACTGATTTACGTCCGCCGGACGCGCCGGCCATGAAATGGCTTTCCACCAGGCCCGTGAGGATCTTGAGATCCGCGTCTATATAGCGCTTGTTGATGTGGATCTCGCTGCCCTTGCTGGAAGTACCCAGGTGAACGAGGTTCGCTTCGTCCTTGCAGTCGTGGTTGGACACCTCAATGCCGAGCGCGAAGATCTTCGGATCGATCATCGCATGGAGCTCTTCTTGGCGCATCGCGCGGTGGGTGCCGGTGGCGACGAGCACGAGTATGTCTTTGGTCGAATAGCCTTCGGCGATGAGTGTGTCGACAACGGGAAGCAAAATGCCGGATTCGCCGATGTAGGGTACCGGACGGGTGTTGTCGGAAACGAGAATGCACGCCTTCGGGGAACGCTTCGCCCCTTTCGCGGCGGAAGCCTTTTCCCGCGCGATGTCGGAGAGCGGTTTGGAGTTCAAAGGAGAAATGAGCGATTCACGAACGGCCCGCGCCGGAACGGTGAGCGTTTCCGGCGCGGACATGGCGTACACGTCCGTCGCCTCCGGAAGTTCAAGGTGAAGCCCCGAAGGGCCGAGCGGAACGTGTACTTTCTTCATACGCTTAGGCCATCGTCTTGATGAGGGAGAAATCTCCGTTCACCGCGGCGCGGAGAATGGGACCCATGTACTCGTCGACCAGGGCCGCGGTGAGCGGCACCGGCATGTTCTTGAGCTTCATTTCAAGCTGCGGATCCTTGGCGGCCGCGAGCGCGCGTTCAACGTGCTTCTCGGTAAAGCCTTTGAGCTCGCTTAAGGTAGTCGGAGCGCCGATGGATTTGGCGAAAGCGACCATTCCCTTGGCGACCGCGAGTCCCAGATCCTTGCCCTTGAGCTTGGTGATGTCTTCCTTGATGTGGCCGTATTTCTTGAAAACGCCGCCGACGAGCTGGAGGTGCTTTTCAATGGCCGGAGAGAAGAACACCATGTAGTAGGGGTTCATGACGCCGCAGGCCGTACCGTGGCCGGCAACGTCCACGAGGGAGAAGCTGGTGAGGTGGGCGCCGTTGGTGCCGCCGACCATGATCGCGTAGCCGCCGAGGTCGGTGGCAAGACCGATAGCCTCGCGGGCTTCCAGGTCCTTCGGATCCTTCACGACGCGAGGGGCGTATTTAACGGAAAGCTCGATGGCGTTCTCGGCGATCTTGGCGGCCAGGTCGTATTTGGCCTCGGGAATACCGGAGAAGACTTCGAAGGCGTGGGCGATCGCGTCCAAGGCTCCGTCGATAGTGACGGGAACCGGCATAGAAGCCGTTGTGTCGTAGTCAAAGAGGCATTCCTGGGGAATGACCGCCTCGTCGACGATGAGCTTCTTCTGGCCGACGACCGGGTCGGTGATGTTGGAGTACTTGGTCAGGTGCGCGCCGGAACTGGCGGAGGTCTGAACCGCGATGAGCGGGGTCAACTTCTTGCCGGTTTTCTTGAGCGCCTCAGTGACCTGTCCCATACCGAAGTAGGGATCGATTTCGGGAGTGTTCACGGCGCCGAGAGCCGCCAGAAAATTGGCCGCCTTGCACGCGTCGATGGTGGAGCCGCCGCCGACGGCGATGATGCAGTCCGGTTTGAAGTGGAGGATATAGGATTCAAGGCGATACACATCCACGCGCGGGGCGTTGGGACCCGCGTCGGGGGCGATCTTTCCGCCTG
>JBAYHM010000084.1:0-15436 GCA_041666155.1 Treponemataceae bacterium | reverse complement strand
GGGCGAGGCGGGGGATCTGACGCAGGAAACCTTCACGCGAGCGTTTGCGTCCCTTGAAAACCTTGACGCCGAACGTTCCCCCGCTCCCTGGCTTTACTCGGTAGCCAGAAACCTCTGCGTCGACCACCTGCGGAAAAAAAGAGACGCCGCCGAGTCTCTGCCCGATGACGCCGTAAGCGACCGCTCCGATTGTCCTGAACGGGAGGACGACAGGAGGAGCATCGCCGCGGCAATTGAGGATTTGCCGCCGAGCGACCGTGAGCTCTGTTACTTGTACTACTTTGAGGAGCTGTCGGTGAAAGACATAGGCCTGTTGGTCGGTCGCCCGGCGGGGACTGTGAAATACCGGATGTTCCGAATCCGGGCCATGCTCAGGAAACGATTGGAGGACGTGGGTGAAGGATAAACTGAAGGACGATATCGTCGCTTATTATCGATCTGAAATCGGCTCGATTCAGGTGCCTTCTCCGCCCGAATTCGTTTCTGGAGCAGGTGAAAATAAGCGCGGTCGAATCGCGCGTCGTAGCCCCTTCTTTGAGGTGCTCGGTATGGCCGGCGTCGCCGCGGCGGCCGCTTTGTGTCTGCTCCTTCCGTTCGACCGCGCCGCCAATCCGGTATTTCGGGGCGCGGAAGAGTTAGTCGCAAACACCGCGTTGCGTACTTCCGCTTCGCGGGTTTTTTTAGACGTCGTGTTCATGCTCGGAAAATCAATCGTTAAGGAGTGATCTATGCTGGTATCGTATATCGTATCTATTGGAGTTCTTATCGGGGCGTTCTTTTTCGGCGTGCTGGTCAGCGGCTCCCATCCGGCCTGGTATACGGATATCCCCTCGTTAGTCGTCATCGTGGTTCCCTCTCTTGCGCTCTGCGCCGGGGATTATGGATGGAGGGCCATCGGTACCGCTTTTTCGGCATCGTTCGGTAAGAAACCTCTGAGCGTCGCCGACTTGAGAGCGACGCTCCCCGTCGTCGCCGCGCTCGGCAGATATGTGTGGTACGCGGCCGTTCTGGGCGTGTTTATCGGCACAATCGCGATTCTTGGTGATCTTGCCGACATGAAACGTATAGGTCCAAATTTTGCCGTCGCGCTTATCTGTCCGCTCTACGCGCTTGTGATCAACTTCGCGCTGATCTCGCCGATGAAGCATCGCATCGCGCGGAGAATTGAAACGGGAGAGCAGTGCTAATAGTCCAATGCCGAGATCCGGTTCCCGCCGCTATCATTCTTGATCGGCAGCCTGATGATGAAAGCGGTACTGTTTTCTCCGCTTTCGACCGAGATGGATCCGCCCTGGCGCTGCACTAATTTCTTCGCCGTATATAGACCCAGTCCGACGCCCTCTCCGACCTGTTTCGTGGTGAAGAACGGCGTGAACAGCTTCTCCCGAATTTCTGGTGCGATTCCCGGTCCATCGTTCCTGATGGTAACAACTATGGAATCAGCTTCGTTTTTCGCGGTGACTTCCAACCTTCCGGAAAAGCGCATCGCCTGCAGGGCGTTTTTAATCAGGTTCGTCCAAATTATGACCAACTCCTCGGGGCGGGCCCGGATATCGGGAAACTCCGGGATGTCGAGCGTCAAATGAACGGCCCCCTCAAACCAGTTGCGATACAATCGAAGGCTATCTTCGATGGTTGCCGCGACGGAAACCTTTTTAAGCTCGGTCGCTGAGTTCGCGTTGCGGTAGTATTCCAGAGAGGAAATCACGGCCGAGGATTTTTCTACCGAGAGCCTGAGGACGCGGTTCAGCGCGACGATGTTCGCGATATCGGAAAGGAGGTTAAGCCGCTCATTTCCGAAGGGGCTGGAGAGCAACCGAACGCAAGCTTCCGCGTCGAGCGGGAGACCTGCCCCCAAAACAAGTTCCGCGGACTGCGCATGATTCGGTATTCCGGCTTTTCGGAGTATTTCGGCGAATTCCCGTTTCTGTCGGGAAGGGTATCGGAGCGGTGTTCTCACGTCCGACTGACCGTGCAGCGTCTGTATGAGCATCTCTTTCCAGCCGGCGTCGTTTTCAAAGCGGCAAATCGTTTCGAACCGGTCAACGACGTTCGTGACAAGCCGCTTGATTGACTCGGTGCCGGAAGCGATGGCGCCGAGGGGCGAATTGAGCTCGTGGGCAAGATTCGATACGAGAACGCCGATAGTAGCCATTTTTTCCACTTCCACTGCCTGTATCCGCGTTCGTTTCAATTCGGCTACGCTGTTCTCCAGCTCGTGCCTGAACCGTTCACGTTCTCGCAATCTTTCGGCGAGTATTCCCAAATTAGCGGCGATTTCGCCCAACTCGTCTTTTGTACCGGGTCCGACGCTGAATTCGAAGTCCCCTTCGCTCAAGTGCGCGATTCCCGTGTTGATTCGACGCAAGACTCTCGCGATGTTTTGGGCGAAGAAAAAAGAAAGGAAGAGCGAGACCATAAGAGCGGCGATGACGACGCTGATCGCGGCATTGTAGCTTCGTCTTCGAATCCGGAAGATTTCCGCGTCAATTACCAAAAGCTGCCGATCGAGTGATTGAAGAATAGAGCCGCAGCTTTTATTGTAATCGCTGATCGAATTGAGCAGGGTTTTTCCGTACAGATTGGCCGATACGGAATCGGCGCCGGGTACGGACCGGGCAGGGGTCTCTTCCAAGAGTTGAATGAGCGTCTCGCCTTCCTTGCTCGTTTTAATCTCTGCCAGGACAGTGATAATCTCATCTATCGAGTCGTCCGCGATTTTTCCGAGATTGTTGAGAACGTCCGCCGCTTCCGCGGCTACGCGGTTCATCTTGGGAATGCGTTCAATCTTACGCAAGTCGTAGACCGCCGACTCGTATCGGACTTTCGCGGCCCAAAAATCGAGGGTCGCCTTATACAGCGGTTCGACAGCCAGCGCGTTCGCTTCCATTCGCAGATCAAAATTCGCCAATTGGAAAGTTTCATAATACGTACGTTCCCGCTGAATATCCGACAAAGGAGCGAGGAACAGATAGGAAACCGGTATCGCGCCGATAAAAAGCGTCAATAGACCCGCGACGAGCAGAACGAGCTTGGCCCGCAATTTCATCTGTCGGCTGTCCCTTCAAGCCAAACGTTTAGTTGTCTTTGTTTTTCGGCAATGATTTTATCGCTGCCTGCCGTTGTCAAGGCGGATAGGAATTCGGGCAAAACGATGTCCGGGTTGAGGACTCCATTCTCAAGACCGGGAAGGTATCGGACAAGCGTTTTCTTGCAGGCCGCGACCGTTTCCTTTACCGGAGTTTCGTCGAATACGAAGCCGAGGGCTTTGGATTTGATCGCGCGGCGGTTGAAGTCCGCGGTATCGCGCCAAATCGTGGCCGGATCGCCTTTGAACACCGGCCCGAGGAATTGGTTTCCGAAAAGCCAGCTGGTGCCGACATAGGAATACGCTACGGTTTTCGAGTTGAGCCCTGGAGGAAAGTCGATAAATCCGTCCGCGGTCCGCACGTAATGGCGGCCTTCGATTCCGCAGGTCAGAAGCGTGAAGAACTCG
Source organism: Treponemataceae bacterium (assembly GCA_041666155.1). Lineage (GTDB taxonomy): Bacteria > Spirochaetota > Spirochaetia > Treponematales > Breznakiellaceae > SZUA-426. Next base: position 11,940 of record JBAYHM010000084.1, on the reverse strand, counting down.
GCGTCGGAATAGAGCAAGCTGAGAAGCTTCATCGCTTCCAGGGGGTGTTCGCCCGTAGCGGGCATCGTCCAGCCGAACTTGATGACGTTGTCGGTGGTAGAAAACGGTGGTATTAGTTCGGCGGAGACCATCTCCCTACCGGCGAGCAGGCTTTGCTGGGAATCAAACCCGGGTTTTGAAGCGGTGATGACGGCGAAGGCGCTGCCCGTCTTCATCTGGTCGAACCAGGTCGTTTTATTGGTCGCCGCATCGGGGTGGATCAAACCTGCCCGGTACCATCTATGAAGCCGCCGCAGGAGGTCTCGGTATTCCTCCGTTTCGTAGATATTGATCACCAAAGTTCCATCGCCGAAATGGGGGAGTTCGCCGATCGTTCCGCCGAGTTTGTCCCAGGTTTGCAGCCCGTCCATGACCGTTGAAAGCGCGTAATAGGGTATCAGCGGTACAATGTCCGGTTTCGCTTTTTTGACTTTTATGAGAACGGTTTCGACGTCGTCCAAGTTTCGGATGCTTCCCGGTTTGATCCCGGCTTCCCGGAGGATATCGCCCCGCATCAGCAAAGAATAGCTGGACGCGAAATCGCGGACGGTCGGAACTATGAATTGCTTGCCTTGAAATCGGCCCGCCGCTAAGAATTCCGCGTCCATTGCCGATACTACTCCGGCTCCGTATTCTTTCAAGAGTTCATCGAGCGGCTTGAGTTTCCCCTCCAAGATGCGGGCGCTCAGTTTCATGAAGGGGAGCGTGCCTCCAGTCATCAGATCGACCGGCGTCCTGTTCGCGATCAGCAGATCGGTCTGAATGGTCCAGTCGGAGCGAGGGATCGGCATCAGAGCTAATTCGACGCCTATCTTTCTGAGCGCCATCTCTTTTATTTTCTCCTGGACGATGCTCAGTTCCGCGTTCTTTTGGTATTCGGGGTAAGCGACGACGAGTTTTACCGGCGGCGCCGGCGGATTACGCTTGCCGGAGCAGCCGAGAAATAAAAATACGAGAACAATAAGCAGCGCGCCTGCGACTTTTTTTCGGTCATTGTGCATCACGGACCTTCTTCGTCCTCAGTTTAACGCTTTTAAAGTATCTACGCAAAACGCTTCGCATACTATTTGAAAACATCGTATTGAGGCTGGTTTCCTTGACTAATAGGGCTGGAGAGTCAAATCTAAGGAACAATGAAACTTGAGGAAACGAACGTAATTGAATATCTGCGGGCCGTTGAAACGAAAGAGGCGGTGGTCGACGCCATTGTGGACAACCTTGTCTACTATCAGAATTTGGATACGGCGGAAGCCGCGCTGGATTATTCCGGATCGATCTATAATTGGTTTCTGGGAGAATGCGTATCGCGCAACCAGTATGCCGTATTCACCGAACGGCAGTACGAGCAAATCCACGCGCTATACATAAAATTCGTTTTCGCCCTCCGCGGTTTGGCTTCCGCGGAAGCGGCCCGGTCCGACATCCTCCGCATCGTCGGCGAGCACCGTCGCGCGCTGATCGATATTCTGCGGGAAGTCGATGGACTTGAGCCGCTGGCGCGGACTATCCTCCCTTGCGCCGAATATAGCCTAGCATTACAAAAAAGCGTCCTGCGGCTCGATCCCGCCGTCTTGATGGAGCCGATACTCGATATCGGCTGCGGTAAGAAAGCGCTGCTGGTGAAATCACTCAGAAGAGAAAACAGGCGCGCCGTCGGCATCGATCAATACGTGCCGCTAGACAATTCCGGGGATGTCCTGTGCAGGAATTGGCTTGAGTTTGAATACTTGCCGGGTTATTGGGGCAGCGTGATCGCCCACATGTCGTTCGCTAATCATTTCATTTTCACCCGGAATCGCGGTACGTCCTTGGCGAAAAAATATCGGGAAACTTATTACATGATACTCGCCTCGCTGAAAATCGGAGGCGCCTTTTCCTATACCCCGTCGCTTCCCGAGGTCGAGAAAACGTTGGACAGGTCGAAATATCGCGTGGAACAGTTTGTAAACGTTCCGGGGAAGAGTGAACTCAATACGACGCGCGTAACGCGGTTGGGGTGATCGGTGTGTCTCCAATTCCCGAAAAGTCAAGACTAAACGGGAATGTATGCCTGAATAGTCGGCTTTGAGAATTCTCTTTTACAATTTTTCGGTAACTTTCAGATTCAAGCCGGGATATATGGGCACGTCCATGCCGACCGCCAGAGACCCTGCCCTCGGCAGAGAGAATTTACCGTTTTCCAGGTTCCAGGCCGTGACTTCGCGAGTTTCCGGGTTGATGACCCAAAACTCCCGCACGCCGTGTTTTTCGTACAAGTCGCGCTTCTCGGTCTGATCGCGCCAGGCCGTGCTCGGGGAAAGTATTTCTATGGCGAAGTCCGGGGCGCCGCGCACCCCTTCATCCACGAGCTTCGACTCGTCGCAAACAACCACCAGATCGGGTTGAACGACGGTGTCGGTCGCGTCGAGCGACTCGTCGGTTTCGGGCAAGAATATGTCGAGGGGGCTGAGCATCGGAACGCAGGCCTTCCCCTCGAACCATTTGCCTAGCTGTAAGAATAATAAACCGACCAGACGCTGGTGCCGTCGGACAGGGGCCGGGCTCATGGCGTAGGGGACGCCTTTGATCAATTCCCAGCGTTCTCCTTCGGGCCACGTTTTGTAGTCGGCGTAGGTGTAGCGTTTTTCGTTTTTCAGCGCGGCCGTTCCCTCAACGGCGGTATCACCGGGGTGGTTCATGAAGCAAGTATACTACAAACCGGCGCGCATTAACAAACGGACTATTTCCGGAATTTACTTGACGTATTTTAAAAACAGGCGTAAGTTAGTGATCGATAACTAACATTAATGAGGGACATATGCCGTTAAGTGATAGACAGCGGGAAATAATCGACGCCGCGCTTGAGTTGATCAACGACCAGGGCATCCAGGAGCTGACGATGAAACGCATCGCCGCGGCCGTGGGCGTCAGCGAACCGGCGCTGTACCGGCATTTCCCCTCAAAGTCGGAAATCCTTTCGGCGGTGGTCGATGAGATGGAAGCCGCCCGATCCGGCGCGATGAGCGCGGGAAAAACCGCCGGTCAGAGCGCGGAGTCCGTGCTCCTGACCTTTTTTGAAGCCCACGCGACGCAATTCCAGAGCCGGCCCGAGTTGACGACTATTCTCTTTTCCGAGGACGTCTTCCGCAACGACGCGAAGCTGCTCTCCCGCGTCGTCGCCATTATTTCCGGGACGCAGGCGCTGCTGCGCGCCGAGATAGAGAAAGGGAAGCTCTCCGGATTTTTCCGGCAGGATGCGGATACCGAAAACGCGGCGCTGATGCTCGCGGGGGGCTTTCGGCTGCTCGTTTCCACTTGGCGCCTGGGGGACTATCCCTTCAATCTCAGCGAACGGACGGCGTCTTTCGTCAAATCCGTCTTGGCGCTTTTGAAAAAGTAGCGGCGATCTTCGATTCGAATGTGGGGAATGTTGATCGCCGGAATCGGCTGTTTTGTATCGTCAATGTGAGTTATCGATAACTCACATTTAAAAGGAGAATCGATGAAAGCTTTCTTCAAGTGGTCGGCGCGCAGACCTGCGTTGGTAGCCGCGGCGGCCGTACTCATCACGGCAATCTCGGGCTACGTCGTCGCGACCCGCATGCGGATGGAGACGAACCTGGACGAATACATGCCGAAGACGCATCCGGCCTTCGTCTACAGCGACGAGGCGGAAGCCCGTTTCATGATCCGCGACGCGGTCCTGATCGCCGTGGAGCATCCCGAGTCCGTCTTCAACCCGGCAACCCTCGCTAAACTCATCCGCATCGAGGAAGACCTTATCGCCTTCGACGAGATCGAGGAAGCGGATATTCGATCCCTCCACACGGCTGAAAATATCCTCGGTACGGCGGAAGGTTTGGACGTACGCGATTTCTACACGGAAGCGCCGCGCGACCAGGCGGAGGCGGACGCGATACGAGGCGCGGTGAGAACGAACGAAATGATCCGCGGGCGCTTGGTCTCCGCCGATGAAAAGACCGCGCTGATTCTGGTAAATCTGGCGGAGGGAGCTTTCTCACGAAACCTTTACGACCGCGTGCTCGGCTTAGCTGAAAAGAACAAGGGCCCGGAAACGATCCGCGTCGCGGGGCGCCCCATCGTGGAAGGCACCATGGCCGTGCTCGGTCCGCGCGACATGGCCAGGATGGGGCCGCTGGTGATCCTGGTTATCGCCCTGGTGCTCTTTCTCGTGCTCAGGAGCGCTTTGCGGGCGGCTATCGCCTTGGCGGTGGTTGTATTCAGCACGATCTGGACCTTCGCGCTGATGGTCGGCCTGGGGGTACCGGTCTACACGGTGAGCATCATGATCCCGGTCATGCTGATAGCCATCGGCGTCGCGTACGGCATTCATTTGTACAACCAGATCGATTTCTACGCCGGAGAGCATCCGGAGGCCGGTCGGGAAGAAGTTGCCGCGAACGTCGTCGACGTCATTTGGAATCCCGTTCTTTTTGCGGGTCTGACGACTATGGCGGGTTTCGTTTCCCTGGTGACTTCGCAAGTATATCCGATCAAATACTTCGGACTCTTCTCCGCCTTCGGCGTGCTTGCGGCCCTTCTTTTGTCCATGCTGCTGATCCCGGCGGGCATCGTCGTGTTCGGACTCGGCAGACGGAAAGCGGCGGCTTCGGCCTCGGCAGCGGCGAAGAAACCGGTGAGGGAAGTCTCTTTCGGCTCCCGCTTCGCCGACGCTGTTTTTTCTCGGCCAAAAACGATCATCGGCGTTTCGCTCCTGGTTGTAATCCTTTCTCTTTTCGGCGTCTCGAGGGTATGGATCAACTCCAGCTTTCTGGCCAACTTTGAAAAATCAAGCGACATCGTCAAAACGGACGCGTTCATGAACGCACATTTCGGCGGCACGTCGACGCTCAACGCGATCTTCGAGGCCGAGAAGGCGGACGCCTTCAAGGACCCGGCGCTGCTTACGCTTCTGATCGAAGTGCAAAAAGGGGTGCTCGGCAAGGCCAAAGTGGGCGACTCCGTTTCCATCGCCGACTACCTCAAGCGCATGAACAAGGTGATGCACGAGGACCGCGCGGAGTTCGATAAGGTCCCGGAAAGCGCGGAGATGACGGCGCAATACCTGCTGCTCTACGAAATGTCGGGCGATCCGGACAACCTCTGGAAAGTCGTGGACAACGAGTACAAGTCGGCCAATCTGACCGTGCAGCTCAAGGGCGACGATTCCCGGACTATCGGCGGAGTAGTCGAGTACATCGATTCATACGCGAAGCGCTTCGCCGAATACGGCGTCAAAATCCGCTACGCCGGTTCCGGCTATAAGGGCATGATCTTTTCCGGCCTGATACTGAACGGTCAGCTGAGCAGCTTGGGTTTGTCGGTCCTGATCGTCTTCCTTCTGGTCAGCTTCATGTTCAGGAGTTTCCTTCTCGGACTCATCGGTACGATACCCGTCGCGATCTCCATCGCGGTGAACTTCGGCGTTATGGGCCTGTTGAACGTGCCGCTCACCACTTCCACGGCCTTGATCTCCGGCATCGCGGTCGGCATCGGCGTGGACTACGCCATCCACTTCATCGAACGCTACCGGGAACGCCTGAAAGAAGGCTACGCCGCCGACGAGGCCGGGCGCTTCGCGATGAGCCTCACCGGCAGGGCCGTCTTCCTGAACGCCGCCATCGTGATCGCGGGTTTCCTGGTGCTTCTATTCTCGGTCTTCCCGCCGAACCGACAAGTCGGCGCGCTCGTGTCGCTCAATATGGTTACCGCCTTCGCGGGGACCGTCACCATCATGTTCCTCGTTTTGAGGAAATCCTACGTCACCGTCAAGGAGAAACGCAAATGAACGTTTTCGCTAAAAGAACAATCGCTACTCTAGCCGCCGCACTTATTTCCGTTACGGCTATGGCCGCCGAACCGAGCGGCGCCGACATCATGCAGGCCGTCTACGAGCGGCCGCAGGGCAAGGACCTGAGCGGGCTCCTCACGATGACCCTGGTCGACGCCCGCGGCAAGGAACGCGTGCGGTCCATCAAGCAGATTTCCGGGAACTTCGCGGCGGGGGACAAAAAGCTCATGGTCTTTCAAAGCCCCGCCGACGTGCGCGGAACTTCCTTCATGAACTGGAGCTACGACGCGGAGGGGAAGAACGACGACCAGTGGATATACCTGCCCGCGCTGAAGCGGGTAAAGCGCATTTCGTCCGAAGGGCGCGGAGATTCCTTCATGGGTTCGGATTTTACCTACGACGACCTTGGCGCCCGACATCCGTCGGAGGATACCCACAAGACGACCGGTACCGAAAGCGTAGACGGAGAGTCGTGCTGGGTAGTGGAGAGCGTTCCCAAAGACACCAAGAACTTGTATTCGCGGACGGTCACCTGGGTCTCCAAAGAAAAAAACGTCGGCCTCAAACGCGATTACTACGATAAGCGGGGAACCCTGCTCAAAACGCTGCAGATAGCGAAGATCGAATCTCTCTCCTCCGTTTGGGTCATCCGGCAGACGGAAATGAAGAACGTTCAAAAAAACACGAGCACGCGTATGGAATTCTCCGACGTCGTCATCGACTCCGGGATAGCCGAGGACGCGTTCTCCGAGCGCGCCATGACGAGGGGGCTGTGATGAAACGGTACGCGCTTATCCTCACGGCGGCGATTCTTGTTTCGGCCGCTTTCGCGACGCTCGGCGCCGAGGATGGGGCTACGCTCCACGGGTACGGGCGGACCAAGGTCGGCGCGCTCGTCAATGACGGCTCGTATTTCCTGACGGAGAATACGCTGGATCTGCGACTGTCTTACAAAACGGGCGACGCGTCGTTTTTCGCCAATCCCGTGCTGTACGAACGGGAGGGCACGGTCGCGCTCCCCGACCTGCGCGAAGCCTACATCGATTTCAAAGGCGACGCGTTCGACCTCCGCGTGGGCAAGCAGCAGATCATCTGGGGAAAAGGGGACGGCGTCTTCATCACCGACATCGTGTCGCCCAAGGACCTTTCCCGTTTTCTGGTTCCCGACTTCGAGGAACTCCGTCTGGCGGTGACCGGGGCGCGCGTCGACCTCTATCTGGGCCCCAACAGCCTGGAACTGGTCTGGCTCCCCTGGTTCACGCCGTCGGTCGCTCCCGGCGCCGATACCCTCTGGGCGCCCGTCCTGCCGTTCCCGATCACGCCGACCTTCGCGGCCTCCTCGACGCCGGCCCTTGCCCTTGAGAACGGGGAGTACTTCGCCAAGTATTCCTTCATGGGGGAAGCCTTCGATGTTTCTTTAATCGGCGGCTGGTTCTGGAACGACACGCCCGCCTACGCGGTGACGGCCAAGACCTTCACGCCTAGCGTCGGCTTGACCGCGCTGACTGTGCGGCCGGAATACTATCGGACCGCGGCCGCGGGCATCGCCGCGTCGGGCGCGCTCGGTCCGTTCGTCCTCCGGGCGGAAGGCGCGTGGTACGGGAGCAAACGCTGCCAAGGGAATCCCATGACCTATGCTCTCGGCTACGCCGAAAAGAACGCCGTCCAGTACTTGGTCGGCGCGGACTTTTCCGTGGAGGGGTTCAACTTCGGAGCGCAGTTCATCCAGGACCTGATCCTTGAGCACGAGGCCGGTCTGATAGAGGACGCGGTCAAGAATACGGCAACCTTCGTTGTCGCGAAAACCTTCCTGCGCGACACCCTGACCGCTGAAATCTTCACCTATGTCGGGCTGGATCCCTTGAACGCGCTCATTAAGCCGAAGCTGACCTGGGACGCGTCCGACGCGCTTGAGTTCTTCGCGGGAGCGTACATTTTCCTGGGAACGGAGGGCGATTTCGGCCGCTACGACGACAACGACGGCGTGTATATCGGCGCTAAACTGAGCTTTTAACACCCTATCTTGTTCGCCTGCGGGCAAATATTTCCCATGAAGGGGCGTGTTTTCCCAGTCGTTCATGGATTTGAAAATGAAACTTTGTTTTCTTTTGCTTGTATTGTAGAGATTTAAGTATGCGTTCACGCTTGGCACAATATCTGCTATTTGACTATATAGTGAAAGCTAGAAAGGAGCGAAAAGTGAGCATAGTGACGCTTGAAAACGTAACGAAAACATACGCGACGGATACGGTCTCCGTAGAGGCTTTGAAAGGTATCAACCTTTCCCTTGACGCCGGGGCCTTCATCTCTTTTATCGGGCCTTCCGGGAGCGGCAAATCGACCCTGTTGAACTTGATGGGCTGCCTGGATAAACCGACCAACGGGAAGGTAACGATCGCCGGGCGGGAGATCGGTTCCATGGACAGGAAAACGGCGGCGCAGTTCAGGGGCGATCATATCGGTTTCATCTTTCAGAGCTTCAATCTTATTCCCGTTCTGACCGTATACGAAAACGTGGAGTATCCCTTGATCATGGTGCGCCGCGAATCGCCGGAGAAGCGGAAAGCCAAAGTAATGGAGTTGCTGGAAAAAGTCGGGATGGCCGATCAAAAGGATAAATTTCCCGGCCAGCTTTCCGGCGGACAGAAACAGCGGGTGGCCGTAGCCCGCGCGTTGGTGACTGAACCTAAGCTCGTGCTGGCCGACGAGCCGACGGCGAATCTGGATCACGCGACCGCGTATTCGGTCATCCGCCTCATGCACGAAATGCAGGAAAAGTATTCCACCACGTTCATCTTCGCGACCCACGACCCTAAGGTCGTGAAGGAAGCGGAAACGGTATTCACGATTGAGGACGGACTGATCGTGTCCGTACAGCACGGAGGAGAAAAATGAGCATCGTCAAAATCGCTTGGAGAAATCTGCTCAGGTACAAGCGCCGTACCGCATTGACCGCCGCGCTCATCATTATCGGCGTGCTCATGGTTATCGTATTTGGAGGCATCGGCAATTCGTTCAAAAGCGAAGTGATAGAATCGCTTACCAGCTCGAACTTGGGCGATTTCCAAATCCACAAGACCGGTTACGTCGGGTCGATGGATACGCTCCCGCTGACGATGAATATTCCCGAAAAAGCGATCAAGACGATCGAGGCGACCTTAAAGAACAATCCGGAAATCGCCGCCTTTTCCGAACGCATCCGTTTCGGCGCGATGATCAGCAATTACGAGCAGACGACGAACGTGCGGCTGACCGCGGTTGATCCCGCGCAGGAAACGGCGACTTGTCCCGGCATCGTGGAGCGGGTGCAGGACGGCAAAACCGGGAAAGACGCGCTGATCCCGCAGGGTACTATTTTGATCCCCCAAAACATCGCTCAAGGGATGAAGCTGAAAGTCGGAAGCGAAACGGTCATCATCGCCACTAATAAAGACGGCTCAGTGAACGGCATGATGCTGACGGTTTCCGGCATTACGGAGAACGTGCAGGGACCGCAGGGCAAAGACGCGTACATCAATATTGAAGACGCGCGCACCATACTCCGGATGGAAAGCGGGGAGATCTCCGAAATCGCTGTGCGCGTAAAGAACTTCGACAAATTGGAGAAGACTGCCGCCGCCGTGAAAGCCGAGCTCGCAAAAATGGGCGCTGGTCAGAACGGCAAGCAGATGCTCGAGCTGCACACCTGGAGCGAATTGTCACCCTTCTCCAGCATCGCCAACATCATATCGCTCCTCTTGCTTATGACCCGATTCATCCTACTCTTCATCGTGCTGGTGAGCGTACTAAACGTGATGACCATGTCGGTGTACGAGCGTATCGGAGAAATCGGCACCATCGCGGCGATCGGAACCTCTCCGTCCAAGATCATGGGCTTGTTCCTTACCGAGGGCTTCGCCATGGGGCTGCTCAGTTCCATCGCGGGCGCGGTACTCGGAGTCGTAACGCTGCTGGTGCTCAACGCGGTCAAATTGCCGATCAGATTCGGGAATAGAACCTACCTGATCGCGCCGGAAATACCGTACACGGAGATCGCGCTGTCGATCGCCGTCGTGCTTGTCATTTCGTTGATCGCGACGCTGCTTCCGGCGATTAAAGCCGCCAAGATGGAACCGGTCGACGCTCTCAGACACGTATAGGAAGGAGAAGGAAATGAAACGAAATACGATAACTTTGATTCTTGTCGCGCTTATCGCCGGTTTGATGGCGCCCGCGGCGTTCGCCGACGATAACGACATTCTGCGCAGGATCGATAAGAAGCTCCTGCCCGAAAGCTACGAATCGTACCGGCAGCTGATCGATGAATATCCCGACGGAAAGAAAAAGGAATTCACCGTCTATTCCATCAAGAAAGGCAGCGAAAAGACCGCGACGCTTTTCTTGGCGCCGACGAGCGAGAAAGGTCGGACGACGCTCCGGCTGGGCGAGAATATGTGGCTCTTGATTCCCAACGTCGGCAAGCCGGTGCGAATCACCAGCCTGCAGTCCATAACGGGCGGTGTTTTCAATAACGCCGACATCATGCAGCTTGAATACGCGACTGAATACAACGTGGAGCAGTCCGCCAAAGACGGCGACGGAATCATGCTGCAGCTGCGCGCGAAAAATAAAACGGTCGCGTACGACAGTCTGAAGATGTGGGCGACGAAAAACGATATCGTCACGAAAGTCGAATGCTATTCCGCGGGCGGCATGCTCATCAAGACGCTGGAATTCAAGAACATCAAGGATTTCGGAAACGGGATCGTTCGGCCCGCCGTTATCGAGACGTACAGCCCGCTCTATAAAGGGTATAAGTCGTCGATGATCTACGGGCAGATAACTCCGAGGACGTTCAAGGACGAAGCGTTCACGCTCAATTTCATGAGCCAGATCGGGAGCCTGCGAAAATGAAACGCATAATAGCGACGCTCCTGGCGTCGGGACTCTGGGCGGCTGCGGCGCTCGCCGCTTTTGCCCAGGAAGCGACGTTCGAGATTCCTCCGCCTGAAACAACGGCGCCCGCCTTGGAGCTGAGCGGCAATATCGATGTCGCGTACTCGGCCATGTTCAACAAATCGGATTCGCCTATCTACCGGCTTTCGGTTTTCGGAAAAGAAGCGGCGACGGTCACGAGCGCCTATCCCCTTGGTATGTATCTTAACGGCGATTACCAGAATCCAAACGCCGGAGCGCATGTGAAAACTCGTACCGTATACACGAACGATGGAACGGTGGATTTCAGCCTCATTGAAGCGTACGGGAGTTTCAAGCTTTTCGACTCTTCGCTCGTTTCCGTCGGAAAAAGGATTTACGCCTGGGGCAAAGGCTACGCGTTCAACGCGGTAGGGTACGTGAACCCCGTCAAAAATCCAGAAGACGTGGACGCTCTTTCCCCCGGTCTCCTGGCGCTCAATTACTCTTTCACCAAAAGCATCCAAGCCGGACCGCTCGACAATGCCGCCGTCGAGTTCTTCGCCATTCCTCCGGACTTGCGGACGGCTGAGGAAACGCTCGACATCCGAAGGACCTCGTACGCGCTCAGATTGTATATGCTCTTTTGGGACACGGACATCGATCTGATGGGCTATTACGATCCGTACGAAGCGAAGCATATCGGGCTCGACTTTTCCCGCAACATCCTTTCGTCGCTTGAATTGCACGGAGAGGCGGGGTATTTCATCGATAAGGAGCGCTACACCATCGTCGGAGCAAGCGCCGCCGCCGACCGCGTAGACGGATTTTCCTATCTGATCGGATTGCGTTGGCTAAGCTCCTGGAACATGACTGCGATCCTCGAATACTACCACGACGACGCAGGCTTGACCGCCGACGAATTCGCCGACTACGCGGCTTACTTGAAAAACGCCGCCGATGCGAATACGTCGACCGCCGTTTCCCAGGCACTGCAGACGCGGCGGAATTACTTCAGCAGTCCCCGTCTGATGAAGGATTACGCCTACCTTAAAGTATCGATGCCGGAACCCTTCGGCCTCGTGGACTTCAGCCCGGCGGTATTCGCGATTTACAACATTAATGATATGAGCGCCTTGGTGGGCCTTTCCGCCGGCTTCAAACCGTTCACCAATTTCGAGCTCAACCTGTCGGCCTCCATCCCGATCGGCGAGCCG
>JBAYHM010000083.1:0-15563 GCA_041666155.1 Treponemataceae bacterium | reverse complement strand
GATATCATCCAGGAAAAATACAGCATGCTGGACCGCGTCGCCGAAGGGAAGTTCTTCGATTTGTGCGATAAACGCGGAGTGACCTTCCAGGCCTACTCGCCGCTGGAACGCGGAACGCTTACCGGAAAGATCACAAAAGATACGAAGGTCGACCTCACTTTGGCCAAAAGCAAGATCAAGTGGTTCGAAGCGGAGAATCTTCCGAAAATCGCCGTGCTCGGCGAGAAATGGGCACCTCTGTGCAAAAAATACGATTGCACCATGACCCAGCTGGTAATCGGCTGGACGTGCGCGCAGGGCAACGGCAAGAACGTAAACGCGCTTTGCGGCGCGCGCAAACTTCACCAGATTGAAGAAAACGCGAAAGGCGGCGATGTAGTCGTTTCCGCGGCGGATATCGCATCGATGAGGAAGGACGTTGAAGCTATATCTTGATGGCGTCGCGAAGCAGACAAAGGGCTTTAAGCGTCGCATGTTCGCGGATTTCGTTCCGCGTTCCCTTGAAAAAACAGCGTTCGGCGGAAACGAAGCCGTTCACATACACGCCGACATACACGAGGCCCACCGGCTTTTCCGCGGTGCCACCGTCCGGCCCCGCGATACCGGTGGTTGACACTCCGGCATCCGCTCCCGATCGCCGAGCAATGCCTTCGGCCATTTCCTCTGCCGTTTCAACGCTGACGGCTCCGAATTGCGCAAGCGTTTCAGGCTTGACGTCCAAACGGGCTATCTTCGAATTATTGGAATAAGTGACTGCGCCTTCCAGAAAAAACGCCGACGCGCCCGCCCAATCGACCAAGTGCGCGGAAACGAGTCCTCCGGTACATGACTCAGCCGTCGCGATAGTGAGTTTTTTCTCTGCCGCGATAGCCGCAATTTCGGCCACGACGGATTCAATTTCAGATTTCGGCATGCGTTTCCTCTGTTCCTCCTTTATGTCCCCGCTTACTTCAGCTGCGCAAGAGGGGAACTGAACAGCCACCGGACTGCCTACCGTACATTGAATGCCGCATTCCCCTAGGTCACGGCATTTTCGCCCTTTAAAAATCTTTAGCTTTCCCTTCTTGCACAATTTCAAATCATGAGGATATACTGCTGTTATAATTGTTATAACAGTGATAGCTGAAGGAGGCTTACTCATGATCAGAAGAATCGCGATGATTCTGCTAGCGGCGACCGTCACGGTTTCTCTCACGTCGGCCGAGGGCCAAAAAGACAAATTTCCACGGGGCGACGTAACTTTCGTCAACCCGAACGCCGCGGGCGGCGGGAACGACCTCATCATGCGCGCGTTAATCCCCGGCATGAAATCATCGCTCGGCGTGAACGTTATTCCGGAAAACAAGCCGGCTTCTCGCGGAGCGATAGCCGCCCTGGATATCACGAAAGCAAAACCGGACGGCCAAAAAGTCTACATCAATTCGCAGACGCTTATTCTCATGCCATATGGCGGCGTTGAAGTCGATGTGGAAAAGTTCCAGCCTGTAGCTCAAGTAGTGGAAGATACGGGCGTCGTGCTCGTAAAAGCGGACGCGCCTTACAACACCCTCCAAGAGTTCGTCGCGAAAGCGAAAACAGCGAAGCTCAAAGTTTCCCACAACGGCGCGGGGTCCCTCTGGCACCTTGCAGCGGTCATGTTCGCCAAGGCGGCAGGCGTCGAATTTCAGTACGTGGCGTATTCGGGCGGCGGAGCTCCGATGCTCACCGCTCTGGCGTCAGGCGAAATCGATATGGTTATCGTCAATCCCGCCGAATCGAAAGCGCTTATGGACGCAGGAAAAATCAAACCCCTGGCGGTGATGAGCGATGGGAAACACCCAATGCTGACGTCGGTTCCGACCTGTGTGGAAAGCGGCGTCAAAGTTACGTTCCCGGTCTGGAGAGGTATTTTTACGACCAAAGGGACCCCTGAAGCCAGTCTGGCGATCCTTGAGAAGTCGGTCAAAGCCGGGATGGGCAGCCCCGAGTTCAAGAATCTAGTGACGTCGTCCGGTTTGGAAGAAAAGTTCAAGGGCTACGCGGAGTTCTCAAAGTTCTTCGAGGAGCAAAAGGTACTCACCGCGCAGTTGATGAAAGAGATCAACGGAAAATGACAAGCACGGGCCGACGGCCGTCGGCCCGTTTTCATAGGGAGCTCTAATCTTTATGCGGAAAGATCTTATCAACGGGGTACTAACGATCGCGCTCAGCGTATTTATTTTTTTCTACGCCGCGACTTTCTCAAAAGGCGGGTTTTCCTTCGCGGAAAACCCCTCGCTTTATCCGCGAATGCTAGCGGGAATACTCTTTCTACTCGGCTCCTCCCTCGTTTTTCAAACTCTCTTAAAAAGAAAGCGCGCCGTTAATAAAAAGGCGGCAACCACGCCCCCGGAAGAAAAAACCGGGCCCGAACCTGAAGGGAAGACACGCGTATTGAAAATCGCGGCGGCCCTAATCGGTTTCGTCGTGATAACGTGGATCGTCGGATTCATAATTGCCGCTCTTCTATTTTGTTTCCTGGCGCCGCTCATCCTCGGTACGACTAAAAAGACGGCGATCATCGTCAGCCTGTCGCTGACTGTCGTCATTTCCGTGCTTTTTTTTCTTTTCTTCAAAGTACCGGTGCCGCACGGCATCCTGATCGGATAAGGGGACCCGTAAATGAATTGGAGTTTATACACGGCCGGTTGGCATCTGCTCGACCTTAACGTCGTCGTTTTTATGGTTATCGGCGTCGTGCTCGGCATAATTGTCGGAGCCTTGCCGGGATTGACCGCCACCATGGGCGTTTCCATCCTTATACCTCTCACGTATTCGCTGTCTCCCACGGCCGCTATCCTCATGCTGCTCGGCATTTATTGCGCGGCGAATTACGCGGGTTCCATTTCCGCAACCCTGATCAACATTCCTGGCACTCCATCGGCGGTGATGACGACGCTGGATGCCTACCCGATGGCGCTGCGGGGCGAAGCCGGACGTGCGATCGGTATCGCTACCGTGTCCTCCGCTCTAGGCGGTTTATTTAGCGTCGTTACCTTGGCGCTAATGGCGCCATTCATCGCTTCAGTCGCGCTCAAGTTCACCTCCCTGGAGATGTTCCTGGTCGCTTTCTGGGGCATCAGCATTATGGCCTACATCTCCCCCGGATCGATGACCAAAGGCCTCATCTCCGGCTTCATCGGGCTGCTGATAGCCACAATCGGCTACGATCCCTTGACCGCCGTTTCCCGGATGACCTTCGGTTCGGTGAACCTGCTGTCCGGCGTCAACTTCATCGCCGCGATGATCGGCCTTTTTGGAGTGACGGAAATCTTCCTTAACATCGAGAAAAGTCTTAAGACTGAAAAACAGGAACTCTTTAAAGTCGAAAGAAGCTTTTCCGCGTTCAAGGAAGTCAAATCGCTCTGGGGTGTTCTGACGCGGTCCAGCATAATCGGAGTCATCGTCGGGGCCATCCCGGGCGCGGGTGGCACCATCGCGTCCATCGTTGCCTATGCCCAACAGAAACGGCTTTCCAAACATCCGGAACAGCTCGGCAAGGGCTCACCAGAAGGGATCGCGGCCGCCGAATCGGCGAATAACGCCTGCACGGGCGGCGCCATGACGACGCTCCTGTCGCTCGGCATACCCGGAGACGCGGTGACCGCCATCATGATCGGTGCCTTCGTCCTCCACGGACTGACGCCCGGCCCGATGCTCTTCACCAAAAACTTCGATCTGGTATCCGCAATTGTAATCGGCATGGCGATAATCAACGTCCTGTTCCTCGTCTTCGGTCTTTTCGGCGCGAAATACTTCGCCAAGCTGCTTTTCATTCCGCGGCCGATACTCAACACGGGAATCCTAGCGCTCTGCGTCATCGGTACCTACGCCATCCAGAGCAGCATGTTCGACGTAAGCGTCATGCTCGCGTTCGGCATCCTGGGTTACGGGATGTCCAAGATGGAAGTGCCCCGCGCCGCCATGGTGCTCGCCATCATCCTCGGTCCGCTCATGGAAGAAAACTTCCGGCGATGGCTTTCCATTTCAAACGGCGATGTCGCCGGAACGATCTGGCAGTCCGTTTCCCATAATCCGGTGACTATCGTCATGTTGGTATTGGTTACCATCACGCTTGTGATGCCTCTATTTCAGAAAACCAAGCTTGTTTCTGAAGACGCGTCGGCCTTCGTGAAGAAACAGCTCGACGAGAAAAAAGAATAAGGAGTTCCCAATGGGCAACATAAAGAAAATCGCGTTCATTGGCCTGGGCGCAATGGGTTTACCGATGGCCAAACGGCTGGCCCAGGCGGGTTTCGAAGTCAGAAGCTCCGTCCATAAGAATAAGAGCGCGGGCGAGGAGCTTGCGGCGGCGGGAGGACGACTTTTCCCGTCCTTTGCTGAAGCAGCCGCTGAAGCGGATCTGATCCTTTCCATTCTGCCCAACGACGCGGCGATGGAAAGCGTCTACCTGGATCCCGAATTCTTCGCGGCGGCGCCGCAGGGCGTCCGTATCTTAGACATGACCTCCTGCACCGCGGCCGTAATGAAGAAGATCTCGGCAAGATGGTCCGTCAAGAAAGCGATAGTCGTCGACGCGCCGGTAAGCGGTGGAGTCGGGGGCGCGCAGTCCGGCGGACTCACGATCTTCGCGGCAGGCGCGGACGATGCGGTCGCCGCGCTCGCGCCGGTCTTCGCGGTGCTTGGAAAGAACGTGTTCAGACTCGCGGAAATAGGCGACGGAAAGGCGATAAAGGCCGTCAACCAGATGCTCGCGGCGGTAAATGCCGTAGCCGTAGCCGAAGCGTTCACTCTTTCCAAAAAACTCGGTCTTGATCCGGCTAAAACATACGAGATTATCAAGGTCAGCTCGGGCGGTTCCTACGTTTTCGAACACAAATTCATGAAGATCGCGACGAACGATTATTCGAGCGGATTCAAGTTTAATTTGATGAAAAAAGACCTCGGCATCGCGCTGGACGAAGCGAAAGGGCTGTCGGTACCGTTGGCGACTCTCGCCTCAAGTGTCTACGACAAGTGCACGGGCAACGACGATAAAGACTATTCAGTCCTCGCGACCGTGTATGCAGACAAGAAAATTTAAAGGAGCTTCCCATGCCTAACCCCGGATTCAGAGTCATTACATCCTTCACGAGACCGCCCCGCGCGCTCGTGGAAGCTTTCGCGGACATCCCCGTCGCCAACATTGGCGACAACATGAGCCGCTTATCCTGCGTTTCCGCCGCCATCCGGCCGTACGGCAAACTTCGGATGCTCGGTACGGCCCTGACCGTACGCGTTCCCGTCGCCGACAACCTTATGTTCCACAAAGCGCTGGACATCGCCGAACCGGGAGACATCATCGTCGTGGACGGACAAGGCGACATGAACCACGCGCTCTGCGGAGAAATAATGATGCGCTACGCGATTACCCGCGGCATCGCGGGATTCCTGATCGACGGCTGCGTACGCGACGTGGAGGGCTTGGCGGGCCTTGATTTCCCCGTTTACGCGCGCGGCGTCACGCCGAAAGGCCCTTACAAGAACGGCCCAGGCGAGGTCAATGTTCCCGTGGTCTGCGGCGGACAAGTTGTGATGCCCGGCGATATAATCGCCGCGGACGCCGACGGTATAGTCGTAATACGCCCCGCGGACGCGGAATGGGTGCTGGAGAAAGCAAAAGCGCACAACGCGATGGAAGTAGTTACCTTCAAAAACATCGCGGCGAAAACTCTTGACCGGGCCTGGGTCCAGAAAGCTCTCACGGACAAGGGGTGCGAAATTAAATGAGCGAAACGACTATAGAACGCAAGAGGCTGAGCGATTTTGTCGCCGCGGTGTTCGCGAAATCGGGAGTGCCCTCCGATGAAGCCGAAATCATCGCCGACAGCCTTACTGAGGCGGACCTCACCGGCGTTGAGTCCCACGGCGTAAGCCGCGTGCCTATCTATCTGAAGCGAATAGAAACCGGCGTAGTGAACGCGGCAGCAAAACTTGAAGTCGTCGCCGATCTTCCCGGAGCCCTGGTGCTGGATGGGTGCAACAGCATGGGCATCGTGACCGGGGTCCGGGCGATGGATATGGCGATAAAGAAAGTCCAGACGAGTGGCGCTGTCTTCGTCACCATCAGGAATTCCAACCATTTCGGTATCGCCGCCTATTTTACCCGGATGGCTCTGCTCAAGGACATGATCGGCTATACCGCTTCGAACGCGCCTTCGACCATGGCGCCTTGGGGCGGAATCAAGCCGTATATGGGGACAAATCCCTTTTCCGTCGCCCTACCTGCGGGAACGGAACTCCCCATAGTCATGGACATGGCCACCAGCGTTGTCGCCCAGGGAAAAATCATTCTCGCGGCGAAGGAAGGAAAACCCATACCCTTCGGTTGGGCACTTACCAAAGATGGTGAGCCGACGAACGATCCCAAGGCTGCGCTTGAGGGCACGGTGCTGCCGTTCGGCGGACCGAAGGGCTATTCCATATCGCTCTTGCTCGACGTGCTTTCGGGCGTTCTTTCGGGAGCGGCGTTCGGTCCATACCTCAGCAATATGTGGAACGACTTCGAACATCCGCAGAACGTCGGCCACTGCATGGGTGTCATGGACGTCAAAATGTTCTTGCCCATTGACGAGTTCAAGAGGAAAATGGACACCATGATCCGCGATATTAAAAGCAACCCACGAGCCAAAGGCGTGGACGAAATATTCTTGCCCGGCGAGATCGAACACCGAAAACGCGAAAAACGGATCGCGGAAGGAATCCCCTTAGGCCTGAAAACCTACGCGGATTTGGAGGCGATCGGCGCGCGGATGAACCTTACGATATAGCAAGTAAAGAAAGGGAAAAAATGGAATTGAATACGAAGGTCAAGCTCGGTTTGGATCGGAAGGACATGCCCTCATCGGGAGAGTCGGCCTACGACATCATCTCCGGTAAAATCCTGAGCGGAGAACTCTTGCCCGGTGAGAAATTGTCCATACGGGCTATGGCGCAGCTGACCGGCGTTTCAATGATTCCCGTCATAGAAGCTCTCCACCGGCTCGAATACGAGGGGTTGGTGGAATCTTTCCCGCGGTGGGGTTCCCGTGTCGTGGAACTTTCACAGGAAACGATCCGCGATAGGAATTCGCTGCGGGAAGCCGTCGAATGCCAAGCCGTCCGTATTCTTGCCGAGAGCGACCTCACCAAAGAGCAACAGACACGGCTTCGGTACCTCGCTGAGGAGCTGGACGCTTTGCCGCGGACAACGGAGCCGGGTAATCCCTTCTGGGGCAGGCATTACAAATTTCACATGCAGCTCGCCGAATATACCGGATGCGCGTCGTTGGAAAAAGCGCTGCACAACGTTAACCTGTTCAATCTCCTGCAAAGAAGCATCCTCGCAAAACAGGACATCCTTTCACAGATTCCGGGAGACTTGCACAGCAAAATCGTGCAGGCCATCCTGGACAAAAAACCGGACGAAGCCGAAACGGCGATGCGGACCCATATCCGCCTATCCCGAAACGCGTTTTCGTATGAATCTGCAAAAGAGGAAGAAACTAAATGATTCGATCCAATATCATCAAGACGGGTCTGAAGACCGGAAAAAGCTATATCGGCACTTTCGCGAAAATTCCGGACGCTTCGGTGGTGGAACTCTTCGCTATCTGCGGCTTCGATTACTTCATCGTAGACAACGAGCACAGTCAAATGAGCAAGGAAAGTATGCTCGGCCTGCTCCGGGCCGCCGACATATCCGGCATAACGCCCATCGTCCGCGTGCGCGAGAATTCCAGAGCCCAGATACTCCAAGCCTTGGACGCCGGAGCCCTCGGAATCATGGTACCTGAAACGTCCACCGCCGCCGAGGTTAAGCACGTCGTCGACAGCGCGCTCTACGCCCCTGAAGGGTGCCGCGGGTATACGGCATCAAGCAGGGCGGCGGGCTACGGGTCAATGGACGCCGCGGAATACGCGCGGAAAGCCAACGAGTGCGTGATGACGATCGCGTACTGCGAAACGCTGGAAGGCATAGAGAACCTGGATGCGATGCTGGCGGTCCCCGGCCTGGATGTCATGTGGATGGGACCTATGGACCTGTCCCAGGCGCTCGGCGTCACCGGCCAACCCAAGCACCCGAAGGTTGTCGCCGCGATGGACGATATCATCGCTCGTTGTAAAAAAGCAGGTGTAGCCGCGGGTACCATCGCCTCGGACGCTGAAACGACCAAGGACCTGCTCCGTCGCGGCGTGCAGCTCATCGGCCTCAGCTCCGACCAGGCAATGATCACCAACGCGGGCAAGCGCTTCCTGAAAGAAATACGCGGTTAAGGCACGCGCTTCGCCCCTTTCCGAAAAAGCGGAAAGACGGCGAAGCGAACTTCAGCCCTATGCGACCCCGCCGGAAACCAGTGCGGCGCGACGAACTTTCCAATCAGGTAAATGCTTATCAAGCAAGGCCTTGAATCGCGATCCGTGCCCGCGTTCTATCAAATGCGCCAATTCGTGAACCACAAGATATTCGTGGCATTCCGGCGTTTTTTTGGCAAGTTCCAAACTAAACCACACCCGATGAGAGATGACATTGCAGCTTCCCCACCGGGTTTTCATGCGGCGCAGACTCCACTCCCGCACATCGACATCAAGCCGGACTCGCCACTTTTCCACCAATGGCTCCATAATTTCCCGCAGCCGGGCCCGGTACCAAGCCTCAAGAAGCACATCGACGTGGTCTTTGGCGCCGCCCGCGGGAAGGCGGATATCGAACCCTGTTTCCGGCGAAAAAGATACGCGAGCGCGGCCCGTATGGTCGCCGATGTGTAGAGGATACGCCTTTCCAAGAAATAGCCGTTGAGCGCTGTCGCCGGAAACCAACAGAGAACGGCGGAAGCGTTCCGCCCATTTTTCGCGGTGTTTTCCGATCCAATCCAGATGATCCAGGATAAAACGTTGGACTTCGGAATGTCCTACGGTCAAGGGCACGGATACGCGGACGCGACCATCCGGCGGGAGTATGGTGACGCGCAGATGCTTCACCCGTTTCCGCACGATTTCCATCTCAATGCCGGAAATCTCAATCACGCTGCCGCGCTCTTTCATGCAGTATGAATACCGACATCGGGCGATTAACACAAGACATGGACTGGCATATCGACTTAGCCTTCGGTACACTTCCCCCATGCCGAAGTTGAGTCTTGACCGTATCCTGCAATCACAGGGCATTGGTTCCCGCACCGAATGCCGAGCCTTGATTGCTCAGGGAGATATTTCGGTCGATGGAAAACCGATCCGCGATTGGAAAACTCAGTTTGAGACGAACGGTTTCGCGTTCGTCCTTCGCGGTGAACCTTGGCTTTTTCGGGAAAAGGTATACCTTGCGCTAAACAAACCCGCGGGTTACGAATGCTCGCGCGACCCGAAGGGGCATCCGTCCGTATTGAGCCTTCTCCCCCCTCACCTCGATCGCCGCGGCGTTCAGCCGGTGGGACGGCTCGACCAGAATACGACGGGATTGATCCTCCTCTCCGACGACGGCCCCTTCATTCACGCTCAAGCCTCCCCGAAGCGCCATGTCCCGAAAACCTACCGCGCTCTGACGGCCGATCCTATCTCGGACGACCAACTCGGCGCCCTTCGTTCGGGAGTACTTCTCCGCGACGAAGAACTTCCTCTCGCCGCGATCACGTGCGAACGGATCGGGGACAGGGAGCTCGAAATCGTTATTGATCAAGGGAAATATCACCAGGTCAAGAGAATGATTGCGGCGGCGGGAAACCGCTGCGTACGTTTACATAGAATCGCCGTCGGACGGCTGATCTTGGAGAGTCTTAAACTTGAGGAAGGCTCATGGCGCTATCTCGAGTCCGCGGAACTCGCCGCGCTGACTGAAACGATGGGCCGTTAAAACTCAAAACGGCCCAATTTTTCGAGCGCGCTGTCGGCTATCGCCTTATTTTCCTCCGCCACCTTCGCGGCTTCGTCGGCGCCTCGCCGTATTCGCTCGCTTGCCTCCAGGGCGCTCGTTACCGAAGCGGAAACGCTGTTTCCGAGCAGCGATAGAGCCCCGACCCGCCGAGCCGATTCCTCGTTTCGTTTGCCCAAATCAGCGGCCGTCGTCGACAGAGCTCCGGTCCGCTCTCGGAGAAGGTCCAGCGAGTCAACTACGGCAAGGGCGGCTTCCGCCTGCAGACCGACCGCATCGGCGGCCTTCCGCGCATGGACATCGGCTTTCGCGACAACGCCCTGCACCGCATCGAACGACGCGCCAGCGCCGGAAGACAGGGCTACGACGCGATCAACCGAAACGCGGATGGCCTTCAACTCGCCGTTGATGCGCTTCGATTCTTGTCCCGAGGATTCCGCCAATTTCCTCACTTCATCCGCGACTACCGCGAAACCCTTTCCGGCGGTTCCGGCATGCGCCGCTTCGATCGCGGCGTTCATGGCGAGCAGGTTAGTCCGGGACGCGAGATCGCCTATGATTCTGCTCGCCTCCGCCAAACGGTCGGACATCGCCGCTACCTGGACGACTTCCCGGTCGACGTCGGTCAGCGCCTCCCGGCCTTTTTGGGATGACACCACGAGTTCGGCAATCGCCCCGCTTATCGCGCCCATCGCCGCGTCGGCCGCAGCCATAGTCTCCGACATGCCTCCGACTTTATCCGCCGCCCCGTTCGCGACTTCGGCTAATGCGCCGATCTCCGCCGCGAGCGAAGCCGTCTCCGCCGCTACGGCCCGCACGGCCGCCGAGGCGTCATCTATGGCGACCCGCTGGTCTTCAACCGCCAACTTCCGCAGTTCAAGCAATTCTTCGTGGATCGATGCGAGCGCCGATCTGACGGCCTCCACCGAAGTAATCAGATGTTCGCCGGTAGTTCCAAGGTCGCGATCGGTCATCCGTACATCGGTGATCAATTCCCTCAACTTCGCGATGAAATCGTTGAAGGATCGGCAGAGCGCCTGCAGTTCCGCGGCTCCCTCCTTCCTGAAATCAGTAGAAAGATTCCACCGTTCTCCGCTGAATTGCTTCAGCATGGTCATCATGCGGCCCAGCGGCGCGAAGTCAAAGCGCAGCCCGATCAGCTGCGCGGCGATAAACCCCGCAACCGCGAGGATGTATGCGGCGATTATCATGGAACGGAACGAATACCACGGCGCGAGCCGTTCCGCCTCCGGAATCGTGAAAAAAGTATACCAATCCCATTTGGCGTAGTAGGAAACGAAAATTCTCGTTTTACCGCGCCCGATGAGCAGATCGCCGTCTTTCGCCTTGATTACGTCTTCCAGCATTCCCAGCCGCGCCACGGGAGCGTCGGCGTAGTCCAGTTTCACCGATCCCGATGAATCGATTATGTACGGCTTTCGCTGGGCTTTTTCGTACCTTTTCTGCAGCGTTTCCAGGATTTTGGTCAATTCGGCGGATGAGGTCGACGCGCCGGAGACAGCGTCCGTGGAAGCAGACCCGGAGGACCCGTTCAACATCTCGTATTCATGTATGATGGTGCGCAGCCGTTCCATATAATCGTCACGGTTGGCGGCGGTCAGAGAACGCTCGAAAAAACTTATGGAGAGGAATCCTATCGCGATAAAAACAAAACAGGAAACCAGAATATCCCTGAGTACTATCCTACGCCTTAAACTTAACGACATGAAATCCTCCGAACCCTGACTATACTACGACCGAACCGTCGTTCCGAGCTATTCGAAATAACTTTTTTTGCATGATATACTAAGGAGACTTCGAAAAACTTCAGTTTTTTGAAGTCAAACAAATTTAACCGCAAATCCTGAAAGGATTTGCAAAGGGCACCTTAAAAACCAACCGGGTTTTTAGAGGTGCCCTAAAGTCCACACGAGGAAACAAATGACCAACTGCGTCTTGCTTAATGATAAGGACAACGTCGTCACGACGATCGCTCCGATCGGCAAGGGTGAAAGCATCGTCTCGGAAGGGCCTCCTTCGGTTCGTGTCCCAGCGGCGCAAATCATTCCCGAATACCATAAGGCAGCCATCGTCGCTATCGCGAAGGGCGCATTCATTTACAAATACGGCGAAATTATCGGAAAAGCTCTTTATGATATCGCCCCAGGTGCGCATGTACACACGCACAACCTCGTGAGCGAAAGCGACTACCGGGGGTAATGGTGAAAATACGCGCGTATCGGCGTCCCGATGGAAAAATCGGCGTTCGCAATTATGTTCTGCTACTTCCCGTATCCCTCTGCGCGAGCGAGACGGCGCGCTTTGTCAAAGAACGGGTTACGGGAACCGTCTATATTCCGAACCAGGGCGGTTGCGCCCAGGTTCCGAAAGACCTCGCGATAGTACTTGAAACCCTGTCCGGCCTCGCGGCGAACCCGAATGTTTACGGAACAGTGTTCCTCGCCAACGGCTGCGAAACAGCCCAAATTGACCTGGTAATGGAGCGGGCGCTCAAAAAATCTAACAAACCTCATGCCCGGGTGGTCATCCAGGAAGTAGGCGGCACGGTAAAAGCGGTTGAGGAAGCGACGCGGGCGGCAATGCGTCTGGTCGCGGAAGCGAGCGCGATTGAACGGGAAGAGGTCGATTTTTCCGACATCATCCTGGCCACCGAATGCGGCGGTTCCGATCCTACCTCGGGACTTGCCTCAAACCCCGTTATCGGAAGCCTCAGCGACCGCGTCGTCGCCGAAGGGGCCTCTGTCATTCTCAGTGAAACGACCGAACTCATCGGCGCAGAACATATTGTGGGAGCCCGTTGCGCGACGCCTGAAATTCGCACGCAACTTCTAAAGACAATCGCCGATTACGAAAAACATATCCAGGGAGTCGGGGAAAACCTTCG
Organism: Treponemataceae bacterium; assembly: GCA_041666155.1. Classification (GTDB taxonomy): domain Bacteria; phylum Spirochaetota; class Spirochaetia; order Treponematales; family Breznakiellaceae; genus SZUA-426. Next base: position 2,793 of record JBAYHM010000083.1, on the reverse strand, counting down.
GATGGGGAACCCGACGCCGGGTAATCTCGTCGGCGGCATTACCACGCTTGAAGAAAAGTCGCTCGGCTGCATCCATAAAGGCGGCCATACGACCATCAACGAAGTGCTCTCCTACGGCGCGATGGTAACCAAAAAGGGCCTAGTTGTGATGGACACCCCCGGGCAAGATGTCGCCTCCATAGCGGGCATGGTCGCGGGCGGTGCTCAAATCATCGTATTCTCCACCGGCAGGGGTACGCCGACTGGGTTCGGCATAGCTCCCGTCATCAAGCTGACCGCGAACAAAGATACCTTCCGGATGATGAACGACAACATGGACTTCGACGCAAGCCCGGTTATTGAAGGAAAAGCGACCATCAAAGAGATGGGAGACAGCTTATTCGACCTGATGATCGATACGATCAACGGAAACCGAACTAAAGCGGAGATACTCGGCTTCAACGACATGTCCATCGCCCGACTGTGCAATTTCGTATAGCGCTGCGGTGATACTGAGCAATTTTCGCAGATCCGGGAAAATATTTCCCGGATCTGTTTTTTCTTTACGCACCGCCCCCTAAATCGCACACTTCCTTGTGTAATATAGGTAAATATATATATCATATGAATATATGTAACTATTGTTTATGTTTCTCACTTGAAAATTTTGCTTGGCACGGTATCTGCTTTATATAAAGCGTGGCCGTTGGCCGTGAATGAAATCAAGCTTCAAGGAGATCATCATGAAGCGAATCGTTACCTTGCTCGTTATCGGCGTCATCGCCGCTTCCGCATTAAGCGCCCAAGTCGGCGGACCCGGCAATCGGGGCTATTTCGGACCCGGAGCCGCCGCCGTTCAGTCCGCGGAAGTCGTCAAAGTCGAAGGAAAGCTTGTCTTGGTGAACGGCATGGTCGCCGTCAAAGACAAGGATAAGACCTACTACGTAGGCGGTCTTAATCGCCTCATCGGCTTTATCGACGGACTGAAAGAAAACGCTTCCGTCAAATTGGAAGGCTACGCGATAGCCGTTCCCGCCGCGCCGGAGTACCAGCACCTCCGCGTCACGAAACTGACCTTCAACGGAAAAGACTACGATCTTTCCAACAGCTTCGGCCGCGGGATGATGGGCGGCGGCATGCGCGGCGGCTACAACAACCAAGCCGGACGCGGCGGCATGATGGGCGGATACGGACGCCGCTAAGAGTTCAGCACAAGGCAACGTCTACTAGTGGGCCCATCTTGGGCCCACTTTTTTTGTGACCTTTTCGTTGACATGCGGATCAGCCTACGCAATAATGAAACACTATTTCATGAATAACAATCGACGGCTTAGCCCCGTCGGAATAAAATAAGTCTCTGGAGGTGTCCAATGCGGAGTTTCTTAGATAACGATTACCTTCTTACCACCGATACGGCAAAACACCTGTATCACGAAGTCGCGGCTCATCAACCGATTTTCGATTATCACTGCCATCTCGACCCGCGTGAGATTGCGGAAAATAAGCGCTTCGCCAACCTGGCCGATATATGGCTCGGCGGCGACCATTACAAGTGGCGCGTGATGCGGGCGAACGGAGTCGATGAGCGTTTCATAACCGGGGACGGCGCGCCTTACGACAAATACATCGAATGGGCCAAGACTATGCCCTTCACGCTCGGCAACCCGTTGTACCCCTGGACACACATGGAATTGCAGCGTTATTTCGATATATACGACGTTCTGGATGAATCGAGCGCAAAGAAAATTTGGGATGCGGCAAACGCGAAACTCGCGACCGACGACATGGCCGTTCACAGCATTTTCAAAAAGTTCAAAGTAGCTGCCGTCGGGACCACTGACGACCCGGCAGACTCTCTTGAGTGGCACAAGAAGATCAAAGCCGATGGGAAGACCGCAACCAAAGTCCTACCTTCCTTCCGACCTGATAAGGCGATCCTGCTGGAGGTTGATGGGTTCTCCGCTTACATCGAGAAACTCGGAAAAGCCGCCAACATCAAAATTACCACGCTCGCCGACCTGTTATCGGCCTTGAGTTCTCGCGTCGCCTTCTTCGATGAAATGGGCTGCCGCGCTTCCGATCATGGAATAGAGTACGTCCCGTTCACCGAAGCGGCCGTAGCTCCCGGCGCGGAAACCGCCGCCGATAAAGTATTCAAACTTGTGCTCTCGGGCGGAAAACCGAACGCCGCGGAGATTGAACTTTACAAGACCATCGTCCTTGCTCATCTGGGAAAAGAATACGCGGCTCACGGCTGGGCGATGCAGCTCCACCTTGCGTCCCTGCGCAGCAACAACTCGCGGATGTTCAAAAAATTGGGACCGAACACCGGCTACGACGCAACCCACGACCCGGCCCTCGCCACAAAGTTATCCGGTTTTCTCGACCTCCTGGAATCCCGCGGCCAGCTTCCTAAAACTATTCTGTATTCGTTGAATCCGAAAGATCACTATACTTTGGCGACGATCATGGGCTGTTTCCAAGGCGGAGGAATTCCCGGCAAAATGCAGTTGGGTGCTCCGTGGTGGTTCCTTGACCACAAGGACGGCATGGAAGATCAGATGAAGATTCTCGGCAACGTCGGACTCCTGCCGCGCTTCATCGGCATGCTCACCGATTCCCGAAGCTTCCTTTCCTATCCCCGCCACGAATACTTCCGGCGCATACTTTGCGCGATGCTCGGACGCTGGGCCGAAGCGGGAGAAATTCCGGCATCGGCCAAATTGTTGGATAAGGTCGTCGCGGATATTTCCTTCGGCAATGCCGAAAGGTATTTTGCGAAATAGACTTACAGAGCCGGCCGGAACGGTTTTC
>JBAYHM010000082.1:0-15590 GCA_041666155.1 Treponemataceae bacterium | reverse complement strand
CTTCCAGCTCAAGGCCCTTGAAGAGGCTGATTTGCTTGAAGCCGCGCGCCGGGCAATCGCCGATAGCGAACGCGGTTACGGCAAGTGGCGGGTGCGCTTTGAAGAAGGGGCACTTGAACATCTGGTGGAGACCGCCAACGGCGACGCTAGGAGCCTCCTAAACGCCCTGGAACTGGCGATAGAAACATCGCCGGACAAATGGCCTCCGCCCGAAGGAAGCGCAGTTACAGTGAGCTTCGCGGCCGCCGAGGAAAGCATCCAAAAGAAAGCGGTTCTTTACGATCGGGACGGCGACTACCACTACGACACTATCAGCGCCTTCATAAAGAGCGTGCGCGGGAGTGACCCGGACGCGGCTTTGTACTGGATGGCAAAAATGATCAGGGCCGGAGAATCGCCTGATTTCATTTTCCGCCGCATGCTTATTTCAGCGGGTGAGGATGTGGGCATGGCGGACCCGAACGCAATAGTCGTCGTTCAAGCCTGTGCCGCGACCTTTGATCGCATAGGGCTCCCTGAAGGGCACTTTCCTCTTGCGCAAGCTGCCTTGTATCTGGCGACCGCGCCGAAATCGAACACCACGCTCGCCTTCTTCGACGCCTTGAAAGCCGTTGAAAAGGAGGATTCGGAAATTCCGAACCACCTGCGCGACGACCACCGTGATAAAGAAGGCTTCGGCCACGGAGACGGCTACATCTATCCGCACGCGTATAGGGAGCATTGGGCGGCTCAACAGTATTTGCCTAAATCCTTGGCGGGCCGCGTTTTCTATGTACCTTCGGAACTTGGTTTCGAAGCGCGCATCAGGGACGAAGTCTTACGGAAACGAGAAATCCAGGCAGCCGTCGTGCTCGCGGAAGCTGACGAAGACGACGGCGAAGTGCTGACCTATTCCGCGTCCTCACAAGGCCGAGAAGGTTGGCTCAAAAGATTAGAGTCAGGCCGCGCGGCACTACTCACAAAAGATCGCGACGCGCTTTTCGCCGCGGCTAAACCAGTGAGGCACCATCGTATCCTGGTGGAAACGGCCGACGACGGCCTGCTTCTATGGGAGGCAGTCAGACGGGTTCCCGAGGGACTTGCCGCTGGCATCGTGCGCGATGAGCAGGCACGGGAAGCGCTAATGCGCTACGCCGAAGCCCTTGATGAAAATGAAAGGCCGATAGTAATGCCCGCCAACGGGACAAGACTCCCCTCGCCCGCCGAAGCGGAACGCGCCTTCGGGACAGGCGTCTTTGACGTGATCGTCTCGAGGGAACCCTGGAAGCGCGGCTTCGGCGAAGATAAACCGGCGACGGTATTCGCGGCCTATGCCGCGGAAGCTCGCGAATTGCTTGCGCCCGGCGGCGTCGCTTGCGTCATTCAGTCCATCCCCGGACGCGGCGAACGCGTTTCACGGGTGCTGTCATTGTCGGGCCTCTGTTCTGAAGACCTCATACGAAGCCTTTCCGCGGCGGAAGAAAAATTCTATTCCACGGGAAAAGATCCGAGACTCGCTTGGGATGCGGAAGACGCGCAAAAAGCCTTCAATGAAGCGGGATTCGAAACCACGGTAGAAATGAGAGAGGATACCGAGAACCGCATCCTCAGTCAAAAGGAAATCGATCTTTGGTTTGATGTCAATCGATCGTCTTGGGGTTCCGCCGTAAGCGAAAAACTCGGCGACGAAATGACCGGCAAGGTCCGCGGAGCGCTCGCCTCTACAGCCGAACGCGGGCCGGTAGCTTGGCGCCGCACGGCGATGCTCCTAAAAGCTCGCCGAAGATCGACAACCTCGCGGTAAACCGCGAGATACTAAACCCGCGGGCGGATGAACCCGTCGCAGTACGGCAAGCGCGCGGCGACTTCCTCGATGCGCGCTTTGTTTGCCAGGAGAGTCGCCGTCGTATCCCAGGTTCCGGCAAGAAAATTGCGTCGGCGGGATTCCGGCATTTCAACATGGATCAAAAGCGCTTCCAGCTTCGCGGTCATTGTTTCAAGATCGATCTCTATTTCGGGACTTCTGCCGCCCGGAGGCGTCGTTTCCGCGGCAATCCACAGCGTTTTGAGCATATCCGCATCGGCACTCACGACGACAAGTCCGATTGCGGCGCAATTGCCCGCAAAAATATCGGCGAAGGATTCGCCGATGATAGCCTTCACGCCCCAACGAGCCAACGCTTGCGGCGCATGTTCGCGCGAAGAGCCGCAGCCGAAATTCCTGCCGACCAGAAGGATACCCGCGCCGGCATAGCGCGGATCGTTGAAGGGATGCTCATTCATCTGTCCGTTCGCGTTGACGCGTACATCGCAAAAAACGTATTCACCTAAACCGTCGAAGGTAACGGCGCGCAGAAAGCGAGCGGGAATGATCCGGTCGGTATCGATATCGTCCCCGCGAAGAGGAAGAGCGCGGCTTCGTATCGTCCTAATAGTCGATGAATCGCTCATTTCAGGACCTCCCGGACATCGACAACTTCCCCCGCGACCGCGGCGGCGGCCACCATTGCGGGACTCATCAAGAGGGTGCGTCCGTTTGGAGAACCTTGGCGTCCGATGAAGTTTCGGTTTGAGGAACTGGCGCACAATTCGCGGCCGGATAAACGGTCGGGATTCATCGCCAGGCACATGGAACAACCGGCGTTTCGCCATTCAAAACCCGCATCCCGAAACACGGCATCTAGACCTTCGGCTTCAGCCGCCGCCTTTACCCGTTCTGAGCCGGGAACGACCAAAGCCCGCACATGCGGCGCTTTCTTGCGTCCCCGGATAAGAGCCGCCGCTTCACGAAGATCCGAAAGCCGCCCGTTAGTGCAGCTTCCGATAAATGCGACATCGATTTTCTTACCCGCGATGCGATCGCCGGGATTGAATCCCATATGTTTGTAGGCCGCGGACGCGGTTTCGGCGTCCATGCCTAGCGTCGTTGGGTCCGGCAAGCGTTGGTCCACGTATACCGCCTGGCCTGGATTGATTCCCCAGGTCACCATCGGAGATAGAACCGATACGTCAATCGTGATTTCATCGTCGTAACGAGCGTCAGAGTCCGAAGCCGTCGATTTCCAATAGGCCACAGCCCGATCGAACGCCGCGCCGGATGGCGCGTAAGGGCGCCCTTTAAGATAGGCGAAGGTCGTCTCGTCCGGATTCACGTAGCCCAGGCGCGAGCCGCCCTCTATGGACATATTGCAAAGCGTCAGACGGCCTTCCATATCCAGAGCTGAAATCGCGCTGCCGGAATATTCGTACGCATAGCCGATTCCGCCGTTGACTCCCAATCGAGCCATGACCGCAAGAATCAGGTCTTTGGGGTACACGCCTGAAGGGATCTTGCCGGTGAATATAATGCGCCGGACCTTGGGTTTGACCAAGGCGAGAGTTTGCGTCGCGAGCACATCCCTAATCTGACTAGTGCCGATGCCGAACGCCAACGCGCCGAACGCTCCGTGCGTGGCGGTATGGCTGTCCCCGCAGACGATTGTCATACCCGGCTGTGTGAGTCCCAACTCCGGCCCGACGACATGCACGATTCCCTGCGAGCCGCTCCCCAAGGCGAAAAACGTGATTTCATGCAGACTTACGTTTTTCTCCAGAGCGCACAGCATCGCTTCGGCCATCCCGTCGGCAAACGGCCGACGAATATCAGCGGTCGGGACGATGTGGTCAACGGTGGCGAAGGTTCTCTCCGGATGAGAGACCGGCAAGCCGCGTTCGGCGATCATCGCGAAAGCTTGCGGGGAAGTCACCTCATGAACCAGATGAAGGCCGATGAAAAGCTGATCTTCTCCGGAAGGGAGAGTCGCGACTTTATGAGCGTCCCAAACCTTATCGAGCAGCGTATTGCCCATTTCACCGTCCTTCGTGCTGAACGTTAATCCTTTTCGTCGGGGAGGCGTCTCACGGCGCCTTCGTCGGCGCTGCGCGCCAGAAGCGCGTAGGTCTTAAGAGCGCGGCTGACCACCCTGTCGCGTTTTTTCGGCGTGAAAGCGGCTTTGCCCCGCTTCAGTTCGGTTTCGCGCCGTGTTGCGAGTTCCGCATCATCCACCAGAAGCGTGATGGTGCGGCTAGGGATGGAAATCTCGATCTTGTCGCCATCTTTGACCAAGGCGATCTCGCCGCCGGAAGCGGCTTCGGGGCTTATGTGGCCGATGGACAGACCGCTGGTGCCGCCCGAAAAGCGTCCGTCGGTAATGAGGGCGCAATATTTGCCTAGCTTTTTGCTCTTGATGTAGCTGGTCGGGTACAGCATTTCCTGCATGCCCGGACCGCCTTTGGGACCTTCATAGCGGATGACAACGACGTCGCCCGCTTTCACTTTACCCGCAAGAATGCCTTCAACCGCGTCTTCCTGGCTTTCGAAAACGACTGCCGGTCCGGTGAAATTGAACAGCGAAGAATCGACCCCGGCGGTTTTGATTACAGAACCACGAGTAGCGATGTTGCCGTAAAGGACGCCGAGTCCGCCGTCGGGGTAGTAGGCGTTCGGGATGGATCGAATACAGCCCTTTACGCGGTCAAGGTCCAAATCCTTGAAACGCGCGTCCTGACTTCCCAGCACGAGGTTGCGCTTTCCGCCTGGAGCGGCGCGATAGAAGTCGGCTGCTTTGCCGAGAGCGCTATCACCTTCGGCTTTCGGATTGACGATATCGAAGCGGCGGAGCGCTTCGGCGAGAGTAGGATAATCCACGCGGGAAACGCTCGTATCAAGGAGCTTGCCTCGGTCGAGTTCGGCCAGGATACCCATAATACCGCCGGCGCGGTGCACGTCTTCAAGGTGAAATTGTGAATTGGGCGCGACCTTGCTGATGCAGGGGACTTTCCGTGAAAGTGCGTCCATGTCCTTCATCGTGAAATTCACTTCCGCTTCCTTGGCGATAGCCAAGAGATGCAGCACGGTGTTCGTGCTGCCGCCCATCGCGATATCCAGGCTCATCGCGTTCATAAACGAAGCTTTGGTCGCAATACCGCGCGGCAGAAGTTTTTCATTGCCGGTCTTGTAGTATTCAGTCGCCAACTCGACTATGCGTTTGGCGGCTTTCTCGAACAGTTTGGTGCGGTCCGCATGGGTAGCTAGTACGGTGCCGTTGCCTGGAAGCGCCATACCGAGAGCTTCCGCGAGGCAGTTCATGGAGTTCGCGGTGAACATACCCGAACAGCTGCCGCAGGTCGGGCAGGCGTTGGCCTCGACGGCGGCAAGAGTCGCGGCATCCACTGAATCGTCGGCGGCCATGACCATGGCGTCGATCAGGTCGTATTTACGGCCACCGGTCTCGCCGGCTTCCATCGGGCCGCCGGACACGAAAATGGTAGGAATATTGAGGCGCATGGCGGCCATCAGCATGCCGGGGGTGATTTTGTCACAGTTGGAGATGCAGATGAGGGCATCGGCGCGGTGCGCGTTCACCATATATTCCACCGAATCGGAGATAAGGTCGCGGCTCGGGAGGCTGTAGAGCATACCGGAGTGGCCCATCGCGATGCCGTCGTCGATGGCGATAGTGTCGAATTCGGCGGCGAAGCAGCCCATCGACTCGATAATCGCCTTCACCCGCTGGCCGATCTCGTGCAAATGCACGTGGCCGGGAACAAACTGAGTAAAACTATTGGCTATCGCGATGATCGGTTTACCGATCTGCTCGGTCTTCATCCCGTTGGCAAGCCAAAGGGACCGGGCGCCGGCCATGATACGGCCTTGAGTCGATACGGCTGAACGAAGCGTGGGCATAGGTGCCTCCTTATGATCTTCAGCACCACTGTAACGACTTAATCGGACCTTTTCAACGGACTGATCATCGACTATGCTGAGCCGATGTTGAGCTATCGACACGCGTTTCATGCCGGCAATCATGCCGATGTCCTTAAACATATTGTTCTCATCGAATGCATGAAGCTTCTTTCACGAAAAGAGAAAGGATTTCTTGTCGTCGATACCCATGCCGGCGCGGGAGCCTATACCTTGACCGCCGGCTATGCGGCGCAGAACGAAGAGTGGGCGTCCGGAATTGCGCGATTACGCGACAAACGGGATGAAGATATGCCGGAAATCGTCAACTCATACCTTAAAAGGGTCGATGAATTCGCTTCCGAACAAAAAGACGGCTATCCCGGTTCCCCGGCTCTCATCACCCGGCTCCTGAGAGCTCAAGATAGAGCGGTATTCTGCGAATTGCATACAACCGATCATCAAACGCTTGATAATTTGCTCGGCTTTGAAAAAGGAGTGCGTATCCAGTACGCAAACGGCTTTGCCGCCCTCAAAGCGCTGCTTCCGCCTCCTTCGCGACGAGGAATCATGTTTATCGATCCCTCATACGAACTCGCCGAGGACTACGAAAGGTTGATCGACACTTTACGCGATTCCTTGAAACGCTTCGCTGATGGAGTTTATATCGTTTGGTATCCGCTCTTGGAACGCGATGAAGCAAAAGATCTGCCCGCTCGATTTGCGGAACTCGGCGCGAAATCAACGATAAATGCTACGCTGCGGATGAAAGACGCGGAAAGCGGAGAATGGGGCATGCACGGAAGCGGCTTGTTTATCATCAATCCGCCGTGGACTCTCGAGAAGTCGCTCCGCGAAGCGCTACCGTACCTAGGGCGAATTTTCGGTTCGACCGCCGATACTTCATGGACGCTTGAAGCGAGAGAAACACCCCACAATTGAAACAGCTGGAAAGAATTTGACCAAATAAAAGTATCGTGCTAAGTTTAATCTGACATCAGGACATCAGACAATCTTACACGCAGACAGGAATAACAATGCAGCCGATAGAACGGGTTTCACAGACTGATATGGTCGTTAAGGAATTAACCAAATTCTTCCTTACCAGCGAGATCGCCGAAGGCGATAAACTGCCGACGGAACTAGAATTGTGCGAACGGCTTCGTGTAGGCAGATCTACGGTTCGTGAATCGATAAAAGCCTTGCAAGTAATGGGGTATGTAAATATTGAGCCCGGCCGCGGAGCTTTTTTAAAACGCAAAATCCTGGATACTCCGGTTCACCGCATCTTGTCGTGGCTCGGAAGTCGTAAAGTTGAATTGGCTGAATTCATCGAAGTGCGTATGCAGCTTGAACCGCTCGCGGTTCGCTTGGCGGTGGAACGCGGGACCGCTGATGATATCACCAAAATTGACGCAATCAGAACGGAATACGAAAAAATGCTCGCGTCGGGGCCTTTTGACGAAAAAATCGGCGACAAGTTGGGAGATTTGGACGCGAGGTTCCACGCGGCCATCAGCGAAGCTTCACACAATACGCTGCTTATCGAACTGAACAATTTGGTTATCGAGGCCTTCAAGGAATTCAGGGATCGTACCTTCAAGGTTGAAAACCACGCAAAGAACGCCGTCGCGCCTCACCGCAAAATCACCGCGGCTATCCAAAAACGCGACGCGGTCGCGGCCCAGCGTCATATGAAGGAGCACCTCTTCAAAGCCCTTGAGGATATGGCCCTCGGCGCCGGAGAGTAATAAGCATCGTCCAAATACCGGCAATGCCGGTTTCATTTTTTGGAAAAAGGAGACACAGATGAAAAAAGCGATTTTTATCGCGGCAAGCGTTTTGTGCGCGACGATCGCGTTCGCGGGGGGAAAGGCTGAAACGAAGGCGGCGCCCACCGCGCAACCCATCAACCTCAAAGCGTACGTGCCGACCAATCCGACGGCGGTTCCGACCAAGGCTCTCATGTACTTCGCCGAGAACGTGAACAAAGCGGCAGGCGGCAGACTGAACGTACAGGTGTTTCATTCCGGCCAGTTGGGCAACGACCGTGAAGCCATTGAATCCACCCGCATGGGCACCATAGACATCATGTTCGCGGGTACCGGAGGCTATTCGAGCTTCTATAAAAAGGCGAAGATTTTCGACCTTCCCTTCCTGTTCTCCAACGCGAAGGAAGCCTACGAAGTTGTCAACGGACCGGTCGGCGAGGATTTGTTTTCTGGACTGAAAGAATTCAACCTCATTTACCTCTCCACTGGCGACAACGGCATGCGTCACATCAGCACCACGGGCAAAGCGGTCAATTCCGTTGAGGACGTAAAGGGCCTCAAAGTCCGCGTCCCGGAAATAGACACCTACGTCGCGCTCTGGAAGTCCTGGGGAGCGATCGTCACCCCAATGCCGCTGGGCGAACTCTATATGGCGCTCAAGACCGGCGTCGTAGACGCGCAGGACAACGCGCCCTATCACTCGGTCGCGAACAAGATGCACGAAGTCCAGAAAGCGTATTCGATGATCAACTACATGTGGATGGGCCTGACCATGGTCGCCAACGACAAGTCCTGGGCAAAACTTCCGGCGGACTTGCAGAAGATCGTCAAGGATGAAGCCAAGAAAGCCGCGGCTTATTCTTTCGATCAGATTGAAAAAGACAACGTCACGGCCCTTGCGACTATGAAAGCCGCCGGTCTCACTATCGTCGACAATCCGGACCGCGAGAGCTTCATGAAGAACATCGACGCGTTCTACGCCCAATACGAGGGACAGCCCTGGTACGACAAGGCGCTCGTTCAGAAGCTTCGCAAAAAATAGCGCGCAAAAAATAGCGCGCAAGAAATAGCAGTACGGGGAGAGTTTCATGTCGATCACTCAAAAAATCGGAAACGGGATATCAAAGACAGCGGAGATCGGAATGTGCCTGGCGATAGCCGGCATCGGACTATCCGTCGCTTCCTCTGTGTTCCTGCGCAATTTCTTCAGCATGTCCATCGACGTAGTCGTCGACGCGAACCGCATCATGTTCGTCTGGGCGACTTTTTTCGGGCTCGTGCGGGTCAATGGAGAAGGGACGCTGATCCGCTTTGAGCTGATCGAACAGAAACTCTCCGCCTCTGCGCGGAAAGTACTTCTAATCGTTCAAAAGGCCGCGTGTCTGATCCTCTATACGGTGATGACGGTAGCGGGGATTCAGGTTCTCAATTTCGCGAAAGCGCAAGTATTCCCCACTATGCCGATCAGTTTGATTTGGCTGTATCTGCCGGTCGCGACGGCCGGATTTCTGCTCATTATCCAAACAGCCTTATCCTTCGCGAATCCTGCCGCGAAGAAAACTACCTGAATACGGAGATCGGAACATGTTGACGCTATTTATTTCATTTTTCGTTCTCCTGTTGATCGGCGTTCCCGTTGCCGTCTCCATCGGACTGAGCGCGCTCCTTTCGTTGGTGACGAACGGCTACCCGATCATCATCATCGCCCAGAAAATGATTACCGGGATCGATTCCTTCACGTTCATCGCCATCCCGATGTTCATTTTAGCCGGCGAGCTCATGAATGTCGGTAAAATCACCGACCGCATCTTTAACTTCGCCAAAGCGGTCGTCGGCTGGGTTCCCGGAGGACTGGCACACGCAAACATTTTCGCGAGCGTTATCTTTGCCGGCATGTCGGGTTCCGCGATCGCGGACGCCGGCGGATTGGGGACGGTGGAACTGAAGGCGATGAAGGAATCCGGGTTTGAGGATTATTTTTCCGGTGCCGTCACCGCGGCGTCTTCCACGATCGGACCGATTTTCCCGCCGAGCATTCCCATGGTCATCTACGGCGGCATCGCGAGCGTGTCTATCGGAAAACTCTTCCTCGGAGGAGTCGTACCGGGTTTACTGATGGCGGTTGCCCTTTCCGTCTACGCGCTTGTCGTGTCCCTTAAGATGAATTTTCCGAGGGAAAAATTCTCCCTCAAAGGGATTGCGCTTGAATTTATTCGGGCCTTTATACCGCTGCTTACGCCGGTGATCATTCTTTCCGGCTTTGTGACCGGTTGGTTTACGCCGACCGAGGCGTCTTCCATCGCTGTGGTTTACGCGCTAATCGTCGGGGGCCTTGTATACCGGGCGATGGGATGGAAGTCATTTATCCAAGCGCTTAAAAACACCGGCATGATTACCGCCAATGTCGTGTTCATCATCGGATCCGCCACGCTTTTTTCCTTTATTCTGACAAACCAAGGAATTACCGAAAAAATCGCGACCGCGATCCTTTCCGTGTCCACCAACCCGTGGGCCATCCTCGCATTCATCAATGTGATTCTCTTTCTGCTCGGTCTGATCATGGAGCCGGGCGCCATACTCATCATGATGCTCCCGGTATTTCTGCCGATCGTCACGAAGGTGAATATCGACTTGGTGCATTTCGGCGTTACGATGGTTTTGAACCTCATGATAGGTCAGATCACCCCGCCCTTCGGCATGTGCCTGTTTACTATCGCGCAAGTCGGCAATCTGAAGTTGGAAAAACTTTCACGCGCGATTATTCCCTGGATCATCCCCTTGGTTGCGGTCCTCATGCTTTCTTTGTTCATCCCGCAGCTCGTGCTCTGGCTACCCAACCTCTTAATGAAATAAGGATTCCCGAATGCAACGCACAGACCTTTTCGATCTTACGGACCGCATTATCGTCATCACCGGAGGGCTCGGCCAAATCGGCCGTCAGTTCGCCCTGGAATTCATCGACCGCGGGGCCCGTGTTGCGATCTTTAATCGAAAGATCCCCGACCAGGCAACGCTCGACGCCAAGTTTCCGACCGGTACCGGTCGTGTCGCCTTTTTCCCGGTGGACATTACCAAGAAAGAATCCGTGAAGGCGGGACTCGCCGACGTTGTCGCAAAATGGGGCGTCCCGCACGTGTTGGTTAACAACGCGGGGCTCGACACGCAGCCGAGCGCGCCGCCGGAGGTTTCTGGTCCTTTTGAGGAATTTCCCGAGGCTGTCTGGCGCGAAGTGCTCGAAGTCAACATGACCGGCACGTTCCTCTGCTGTCAGGTTGTCGGCGGCGCCATGGCCAAGGAAGGCCGCGGATCGATAGTCAACGTCGGATCGATCTACGGAATGCTCTCCCCCGTGCAGGACATCTACGCCTACAAAGAAAAGAAGACGGGCAAAGCGTTCATTAAACCTGTAGCATACTGTGCTTCAAAATCCGGGTTATATAACTTCACGCGATACCTTGCAACCTACTGGGGTAGAAAAGGCGTGCGCGTGAACATCCTAACGCCTTCGGGGGTCAGACGCGACAGCCAGGACGCCGAATTTCAGGCAAACTACTGCGAGCGCATGCCGATCGGACGCATGGCTGAAGAGGACGAGTACAACGGCGCAATCGTGTTTCTGGCTTCCGACGCGTCCAAATATATGACCGGCTCCAACCTCGTCGTAGACGGCGGCTGGACGGCTTGGTAAAGGAAAGAACATGAAAGATTTACGAGGCATCTATCCGGCCTTGCCCACTCCGATGAAAGCGGACGGCGAAGTCAACTACGACGCGCTGAAAGATCTGGTCGATTATGAGATTTCCCAAGGAGTCGACGGCCTATATGTCGGCGGTTCCACCGCGGAATCCTTCCTGCTCACAGAAGATGAGCGCAAGAAAATCGCGACGACGGTCCTCAAACGCGCAAAGGGTAAGGTCAACGTCATCGTTCACACCGGCTCGGGCGGCACGGATAGCGCGGTGCGACTTTCCAAACACGCCAAAGATAACGGCGCCGACGCGATATCTTCCGTACCGCCGATCTACTTCAAGTACACGACCGACGAGGTCATCTCGTATTACCGCCAACTGATCGAGCAATCGGATATGCCGCTGGTGGTCTACAACATCCCCGCGTTCACGGGAATCAATATGACCACCGGCGCTGCGCGGGAGTTGTTCAAGCATCCGCGCGTCGTCGCCCTCAAGCACACGAACACGAACATGTACGAACTGGAACGCGTGCTTGCGCACAACCCGACTCTCATCGGCCTAAATGGTTATGACGAGGCATTTCTCTCCGGTCTTTCTATGGGCGCGTCGGGCATGATCGGCAGTACGGTCAACTTTATGGCCAAAAAGTTCATCGCTTTGCGCGACGCCTTTAAGGCCGGAAAAAACGCGGAGGCGCTGAAGCTGCAGACTGAAGTCAACGAGATCGTTGAGACGATGGTGGAAGTCGGTGTTTTCAACGCGGTGAAATACGCGGTAACGCTTCGGGGGATAGACTGCGGCGAGTGCCGCAGTCCCTTCAAACCGCTCACCGACGCCGACAAGAAAAAAGTGAAGGCTATCCTTGTAAAATATTTGGGCGAGAAACTCTGATTCCGCAACCTTTTCAGTTTCAGCGCGTCTAAACCGGCCATGAACGCTGAAACTCAAGTATCGAAGGCAGCGGGCAGGACTACGGCGCAAAAGAAAAACGCCCCGGTCCCGCTGCCCTTTCAAACCCCCGGCGAAGAAGTCGCCAATTCGGTCATCCACGGCATCGGCGCGCTCCTCGCGGTAGCGGCTCTGGTCATCATGGTATTTCGAGGGCGAGACGCCTGGGAAATCGTGTCATACACCATTTTCGGAACGTCAATGATCCTTCTGTTCCTTGCGTCCACCTTGTACCATGCGATCAGCCATGAAAAAGCCAAACAGGTGTTCCGCATCTTCGATCACAGCGCGATTTACCTCCTGATCGCGGGTACCTATACGCCGTTCTGTCTCATTCCCCTCCGCGGCCCCTGGGGCTGGACGCTTTTCGGCATCGAGTGGGGCTTGGCGATCATCGGCATCACGCTCTATTCCCTTGGAATAAAAGCGCTTAAAAAGATCGAGCTCGCCGTGTATATCCTTATGGGATGGGCGGTCGTCATTGGTTGGATGCCGCTTGTGAAATCGATTCCCCGCACATCCCTGTACTTGCTCATGGCAGGCGGACTCTGCTACACGGCGGGTACTTTTTGGTACCGCCAGAAGGTCAAGCGCGGTACGCACGTCACCTGGCATGTATTCGTATTTGCCGGAGCCTTCGCGCACTTCTGGGCGATTTGGACGCTGAGCTGACGCGGCGACAACTCCGTGATAGAAAAGCGTCTATCAGCGTCTGCCGCGAGTGTGGAAACGCGCATTCACAACAGAAAACGCGCGTTTCCAGACGACTAAGCGATTACCGGGCCGCCGCGGCTGAAAGACCCGCGGTGCGTCCGAACACGAAAATATCGGCTATGGAATTACCGCCCAACCGGTTGCCGGCATGGATACCCCCGGTAACTTCGCCGGCGGCGTAGAACCCCGAGATCACCTTACCCGATACGTCAAGCACCTGAGCGTTCGTATTGATGGCAAGACCGCCCATAGTATGGTGGATGGCTGGTTTTTCCGGAACGGCGTAAAAGGGAGCGTCTTTTATTTTCAGACCGAAGACGTTCTTGCCGAAGGCCTTGTCTTCCCCCGCGTCGACGCACGCGTTATACGCGTGAACCGTTTCCGTCAGAGTTGCTCCATCGATTCCGATTTTCTTCGCGAGTTCCTCGATCGTATCGGCGCGGATGATGATATTGTTTTTCACCTGCTTGTCTAAATACGCCTGGTCGGGCTTGTTGTTCGCATTCAGAGCCATCGTGGTGTCGGCGATGTGATAGAACAGGCCGTTCGGCTGAGAAAGAGCGGCAAAAGCGAGAGTGTCGCGTTCGGAATACTCGTTAACGAAGCGCTTTCCCAATTGGTTGACGAAAACGTAGTTTTGCGGCGGCACGAGAATGCCGTCCAGTAGCTGTCCGGTGCGCGCATGGGAGGTCGGCATAAGCTGGGTGAATTGCATGCCGACCAAGCGAGCGCCGACAGCTTTCCCCATAGTAATTCCGTCGCCGGTGACGGTAGAAACGCAGGTAGTCTTCATATCGAGGGGGATCGACGGCCAATAATCGTTATATTCGGCGACCATGGAGGCATTCGCGCCGAAGCCTCCCGTTGCCATAACGACTCCGCCTTTGGCGCGTAGCAGTACCTGGGAACCGTCCTTCTTCATCGCCTTAACGCCGACTACGCGACCGTTTTCGACGATTAACGATTTCGCCTCGGTCTCAAGCATAATTTCGCCGCCGGCCGCGCGGATCGCCTTGCTGGGCATGTCGAAATAGGAGATCTTCTGCGTAGGGTTGTGTCCGCGGGTCCACATCGCGCCGACCGGCGCGGACAAATGTGCGGTGAACACAACGCCAAGGGACTCAAGCCATTTGAGCGCGGGAAGGCTTTCGGAACAGAGCTTCTTCACAAGCGCGAAATTACCGCTTATCCAGTTTCCGCTTTTGTCCTGTCGTTTTCCGCCTAGGTACGCTTGGATGATGTGCCATTCCACCGAGTCGAACATGTAGGTTGTATCGCCTGAGACATAGGTTCGTATCTGGTCTTTGAGAACGGTAAGGGTACCGGCGTAATCACCGAAATCAGACTCGTTCATTTTAAGAACATTCTTGAGCGTGTTCACTTGGCCAGACAGGGTCCGGATTGTCCCTTGCTTCTCGGGATCCGCCGCGTTCCACGCGCAACCTGATGCGAGGGTATTGCCCCCGAGTGCCGCCGCCTTTTCGACGAGTATCACTTTGGCTCCCTTCTGTGCCGCCGCCGCTGCCGCCGCCATACCGGCTCCACCGCCGCCTATCACGACGACGTCCGTATTTTTTTCGACATCTTTTATTGCGACGTTTTTCTTAACGACTTTCGACTTAAGCATTGCTACATCTCCGCCGGCGGCGGTAAGAGCCGCCGCGACGGCGTCGATAATGGCTTGCGATGAATGTGAAGCGCCGGTAACGACGTCCACGGCCAGCGACTGGGTCTTGATGATTTCGGCAGGAATCCGTTCCCTAGCAGGATCGGAAATGCCCGGAGTCTCCTCATGACTGACTATCGTAATGTCAGTGACGGCGGTAGTGGAAACGGAGACACGGACTTTGACCGGCCCGTTGTTACCCTTCCCGCTTCCTTCATAGACGCCCGCCTTGTACAAACCGGTTTCGGCCTTCGCCGCCGGAGCCGAATTAACGCAAGAAGCGATAGCGATTACCAACACGCCGCATAGCGCAAGGGAGATCGCTTTCTGAAAAAATCTTTGCATACATACTCCTTCTCTTCAAACCGCCGTATCTCGACGGCCCGATGAAAAGAGGCTTAGACCTTTGAGCTACTCCAAGGTCAAGTAAATTTTATCGATATTTATTCACTCGACAAGAACCCGTACGGAAATAAAATGGGTTGTCCGTCCGTCAACCGTTTCGGACGCCAACGCCCGCCCATCCGAGGCGCTGAGGATACGATAGCCTTTTTCCTTCACGTGTTCATACAAGGGTGAAATATCTTTTTTAGTGATCGCGAAAAGATCCGGGACGGCAGCTGTCATCACGACGCTTTTTCCGGCGGGAAAGCACTCGATATCGGATGAAAGGGACAAAGAAAGTTTTTCGCGATATCGTTTGAGCGCTCCGATACCGAGCCGTACATCCAGCGACTCGTTCTCCGACAAAAGACTTTCCCTGGTGATTCCAACTGAAAAATACGTATATGGGAGATTGGACATCCACGCCCGCATCAGATTCAACGCCTCATCAGAGCGCCGGCATCCGGCTCCGAGCGTATACAGGGAATACGTCTCGTCCATCCACAAATCCTTGACATTCGGATGTCGACAACACACGACATCATAAAAAAAAGACAGCTCATCAATCCGGTGGACCTTTCGCTCAAGACGATCGATTTCCTCGGTGAACGAGCGCTTTTGAGTGAGAAGCCATTCGCGCTGATCGCCGACGGACTGTCCATGCACAACTCTCCGCATATCCTCAAGCCCCATATCAAGGCCTCGATACATGT
>JBAYHM010000081.1:0-15596 GCA_041666155.1 Treponemataceae bacterium | reverse complement strand
CGTCTTTAGAAACAGTGTTTTGGCCTTCGCCTTCTGTTCTTCCGTAAAGTCCGCGGGAAAGGCCGCGTCCAGGTTTTTCAAGCTTATGTCGATCGCCATCGGTTAATTCCCCTTACTGATTTCGTACGCGCGGTTCAGGTGAGTGTGCATGTGACGTTCCGCCGTTTTTCCATTCCCCGCCTTGATCGCCTTCACGATATTCTTATGTTCCAAAAGCGCCAGCTCGGGAACGCCCGGAAGGGACAGACTTTGGAGCCGGGTATCTTCAATCATTTCCTCAAGCATTTCCGACAAAAGGAAAAGAACGTTGTTTCGGGACGCCTTGGCAACGGCGGCATGGAACGTATGATCGCCTTTTATGCCGACGTCCCCGCCTTTTATTTCGTCTTCCATCAGAGAAATAGCTTCGTCCAAAACGACAATGTCCTCATCACGCCTTCGTTCGGCCGCGAGCGAAGCGGAGCGTGTCTCTACGATCATCCGGACCTCAATGAGGTCGGTTACCGAGTCTTGGGATAAATTGAACATGGACTTCAATATGGATTGCGCTTTTTCAAAGCCAACCTCACGAACGAAACTGCCGCCGTCAATTCCGACACGCGTTTCGATGTGTCCCAAAAGCTCAAGGGCTCTTAGCGCTTCACGGACGGAAGACCTGCTGACGCCCAGGCTGTTGGAAAGATCACGTTCCGCGGGCAAACGGTCACCGATCTTCAGATCACCCTCTTGAATCATATACAAAATACGCCGGACGATATCCTCGTAGACGCGTACACGTTTAATCGGGGTGGAAAGAAGATCTTCCCGACCGTTGCCTTCAGATCCGTTGTTCTTTGCCATATGTATATTTACTGTATCATAGCTCAATGTACAATTTTAAGACCTTAACCGGTGATCCAATTGCGTTCGCCGTACTTTCCCTTCCAGTCTTTCATGAAAGAGCTCCACCGATCCTTCGTGAAGGAGTTATCCATGAACATCTTCCACATGGAATAGGACGCGGTCATCTCATCGGCTCCGACCCTGAAGCCTTCAACGATTTGCCTGAGAGAACGCCCGGCGGTCATAATCTTGGTGTCCACGCCGTCCGCGTTCGCATACACTTCCTTGACGCCGAGAATCAGCTCGGTCGTGGAATGCTCGTCGGCTTCACCAAGCAAACCGAGGAAGATGGCGGCATGGTCCGCGCCCGCGGCTGCTACTGTCATCGCCTCTATCACCGAATGGATTGCGGTAGCGCAAATCTGGATGTCGGTGGTTTCCTTAAGCGTTGAAATCGCCTTGATGCCTTCGATGTTCGTATGGATCTTTACGACGACTTTATCACCGAGAGAAGCAATGCGTTTAGCCTCTTCGATTATTCCTTTTTTTTCGGTCGAAACGACCTGAGTGAACACCGGACAGGTAACGAGCTTGCAGATAGCCTTGAAATTAGCGACGTAGTCTCCGCCGAATTTCGCGACCATCGTCGGGTTCATGGTGACCCCGTCAAGGATCCCCCATTCGTTGATTTCTTTAATTTCATCGAGCATACAGGAATTCAAAAAAAGTTGCATATTAGTCCTCCGTAGTCTACTTATAATCCGGGCAAATGACCGGCTATTCTCAATTCATCTCAAATCCACCGTCGACATTCAGCGTCTGACCGGTGATGAAGTTCGCGTCGGGTGAACAAAGAAATGCGACAGCCGCGCTTATATCATCGACCGTACCGACTCGGAGCAGCGGAATCTTTCGAATCATTTCCTCGGTCGCCGCGTCGACGCTGACACCGAGCGTTTTCGCTTTTCCCGTTATGCTTTTGTTCCACATAGGCGTTTCAACGACACTCGGAGAAATCGCGTTGACGTTGATCCCGTATTCGGCAAGGCGCAAAGCGTACGATTGAGTGATGTTGATGATTGCGGCTTTTGAAGCGGCGTAGTGCAGCTGGAATGCGCGTCCGCGCCTACCGGCGATTGAAGAAAAATTGATGATCTTTCCGTAACAGGCGTCGGCTCTTCCCGCTTTCTTCACGCGCTCCGGAACGTTTGCGATCATCGCCTTCGCGACGATCTGATTAGAGAACGCGGTGCCTTTCTGATTGATGTCGATGATGCGGTCCCAACTCTCTTCCGTCGTTTCCAAAAGATCGCAGCTCTGTACGATGCCCGCCGCGTTAACGAAGACATCGATTTTACCGAATTCTTTTACGGTTGCGGCGACCATAGCCTGAATGGACTCAATGTTGGAAACGTCCACTCGCAATTCCAACGCCTTTCGTCCGATCTTCGCCACTTCCGATGCGGTATCTTTTATTCCTTCCGTATTAATATCAGCGATCGCGACTGACGCGCCCTCGGTCGCGAATCTGAGAGCAACGCCTCTTCCAATCCCGGAACCGGCACCCGTAATTAATGCGATCTTGCCTTCAAAACGCTTTTCCAAGTTAAACGTCTCCTCTTTTATCAAGAACGGTTGCGGTTGTTATTTATTTCCCGCGTAATATCGACTCGACTAGACTTGGAATCTGCGAAGTGCTCTCCGCTATTCTCACGCCGACCGCGGACAAAGCCTCTTCTTTCAAAGCGGCCCCGCCCTCGCCGTTCGGTGAAATGATCGCTCCGGCGTGCCCCATGCTCCGCTCTTTCGGCGCGTTCTTTCCGGCGATCAACGCGATGACCGGTTTCTTGATATGCGCGGCAATATACTCCGCCGCGCGCTCTTCTTCCGATCCGCCGATCTCTCCGATCATAACGATAACCTTGGTCTGTTCATCCGCTTCGAAATACGGAAGCATATCGATGAACGCGCTTCCCGGTATCATGTCGCCGCCGACGCCGACTACCGTCGATTGGCCGATCCCTTTGCGCGTCAGCATGAAAACCGTCTCATACGCGTTCGTAGCGCTGCGGGACATAACGCCGACCGGCCCCTCGGAAAATATGCGATGCGCCATAAAACCGGCCTTCGCTTTTCCGGGTGAAATAATGCCGAAGCTATTCGGACCAATGAGTCGAACGCCCTTAGATTTCGCTAAATGGTACAATCGATACATGTCCAAAACGGGGGTTCCTTCGGAGATGGTAATCACCAAAGGCAAACCGCTCGATATCGCTTCGTACGCGCCGTCGTACAGGAACTTTGGAGGGACGAATAAGACGGACGCGTTCGCGTCGTGCTTTTCAATCGCTTCGCGCACGGTGTTGTAAACGGGGACGCCTTCGACTACCGCGCCGCGTTTTCCCGGCGTTACGCCGGCGACTACGTTCGTTCCGTAGTCGAGCATCTGTCTGCAATGGAAAGTGCCTTCGCGGCCGGTGATGCCCTGTATGATCAACCGTGTCGATTTATCTACCAGGAAACTCATCGTCCCATCTCCTTAACTATGCGGTCCACCCCATCGACTAGGTCGTCAGCCAAATAAATTTCCGGATTCAGATCGCGCATGATTTTCGCACCGGCATCTTTATTCGTTCCCTCAAGCCGAAGCACTAGTTTTTTGCTACGCACCTGATCCCACGAACCCTCAATTCCCTTCGCGATCTCGTCGCAGCGGGTAATGCCGCCGAAAATATTGACGAACAGAAGTCTGATTTTTTTCTCGGAAAGAACGATGCGCACCGCTTCCTTGATTCGTTCCGCGGTCGCTCCGCCGCCGAGATCAAGAACCGAATGAACCTCAAAACCTTTCTTTGAAATAAGATCAATGCTGGACATGAGCATACCCGAACCGTTACTTATGACGGCGATATCGCCATTCTCAACAACGGGAATATACAGGAAGTCCCATTTTCTCGCTTCAAGAATCAGCGGGTTCGTTTCCATCTCATCACGCACAACCCGAATATCATCGAACTTATACAGTGCGTTGTCATCGATATCGATCTTACCGTCTAGACAAAACAATTCGTCGGCAGTTGTGACCACCAGAGGGTTTATTTCCACGAGCATGGCGTTCTTGCCGAAGAACAGGGCCAGAAGGGAGGAGATGATCTTGGTCAGCCGATCTTTATAGGAGGAGTCGAGTCCTGATTTATCAAGCAAGTACTGGACCATGAACGGCTTTATTTCCGTTTCCCCGCGCAAGTGAATCTTCACCACTTTTTCGGGAAAGCGGTCGGCGATGTCGTTGATTTCCATTCCGCCGTCGGCGCAAAAGACTATGACGGGCGATCTTTCTTTTCGGTCGAGCGCCACGCTGAGGTACATTTCGCGCTTTACGTCAACTTTTTCGGTAACGAATATTTTCTTGACGGTCAAACCGTTGATCGACATTCCAAGCACACGTGAAGCCTCGATTTCCAATTCATCGCTTGTATTCGCGAAACGAATGCCGCCGGCTTTACCGCGTCCGCCGGTTTGGACCTGGGCCTTGACTACCAACGGAAAAGACAAAGAAGCGTCAGGGGCGTACGCGCCCACCTTCCGCTTCACCTCTGCCACGGAGTCGGCGACAAACCCTTTTAAGGAAGGCAGACCGAATTCAGAAAAAAGCGCGTGCGCGTTATACTCCAGCAGCTTCATGCGTTACCCCCACAATTCTTCGTCGGTCGGAATTTTCGCGTCAGGGAGCACCCGCGCAATTCGCGTGATATTCAACAAATGCTTGTAGGTGAAATTTTCCGAAATACTATTGTTGCCCCATGAACCGCAGCCGAGAGTGCTGGTCGGCGCAAGCCCGTTTTTGAAGCTGCCGCCGTTAGTGGTTGCGCACGGCTCGTTGACGACTACGCGGCTGACGTTCATCTCAATCCCGAACCTATCGATATGCTCGTCGTTTACGCTGTGAATGACCACCGAATGCCCCATGCCCTCAATGGTGAGATTATGCTTGGAGATCGAGATCGCTTCATCGAATTCGCCGTAAGGGAAAAACGCGATTACCGGAAACATTTTTTCCTTGCGGAGGGCTCCGTCAAGCGGCTCATCCGCGCAGTCGATTCCGATGAGAACCTTTCCTTCCGGAACTGTGATACCGGCCGCTGCCGCGATTCCCTGGACCGTCTTACCGACCATGTGCTTGCTTATCCGACCTTCAGGAAACAAGACGGCCCGTAATTTCTCAACTTCGTCTTTCTTGGCGATGTAGGTTTTTTGGGCCTCGAATTCTTTTAAGACCGAAGCGTATTGGTCCTTCGGGATCATGACGGCCTGTTCACCCGAGCAGATAATTCCATTATCGAATATTCGCCCGAAGATGGTTTTTTCAACGGCGGTTTTTACGTCGATGCCTTTATCAAATACGCACTGCACGTTGCCGGGACCGACGCCGAAAGACGGTTTACCGCTCGAATACGCAGACCTCACCATATCAGGACCGCCGGTCGCGACGACGACATCTACCAAGCTCATCAATTCTTTCGTCCGATCAACGGTCGGCTCGTCGACGCTCAACAGGATATCCATGGGGGGGTTCAAATCCTTCCAGGATTTCTTGACGAGCTCCACGAAATATTTCGTGCAATTGGCAGTGCGCGGATGCGGGGAAAGGACGATGGAGTTCCGACCTTTTATAGCGCTCATCGCGTTTGCCATGGGTGTTACGATGGGATTCGTGCACGGCTGAATCGCCCCGACGACGCCGACCGGTTTCGCTATTTCAGTAATGCCCGTCTTCGGGTCTTTAGAAATCACGCCGATGCTCTTCTTCCCCTTCAAACTGTACCAAAGAATTCGGGCTTTACCTTTCTTTTTTAGAATCTTATGCTCAAGGGTACCCATGCCCGATTCCTCAACCGCCATTTTAGAGAATACTTCCGCGTTGTCATATACGACTTTCCCGATGCGTTTCACCAGTTCGTCGACCTGTTCCTGGGAATACTTCGCTAATAACGCCTGAGCTTTGCGGGATCGAACCACTAAATCCTTAACATACGCGTCCATATTATTAACCTCGCTTAAACCATTAAAATAAATATTGGTATGACCTTTATACCATGACTATCAGGAGCATGCAACTTTTTTCGACTAATCGTCAATAACGATCCCGATCTATTGAAAAACTTGACTCATAGGTGAAAGGGTGAGAGACTTCCCGGTGAAAGCCATTCGAACCGCATCAGGAGATCCCGCATGCAAGCGTTGATGAAAATTAAAAAGGGTCCCGACGGAGTGATGCTCCGCGATATCGCTGAACCAAAACCGGAAAAAAATGAAATCAAAATAAAGGTTCATGCCGCCGGTATTTGCGGAACCGACCTCCACATCATGAAGGACGAATACGAAACAAAGCCGCCCATGGTCATGGGACATGAATACTCAGGAATCGTCACCGAAGTCGGTATCGACGTTTCTTCTTTCGCGATAGGTGATCGTGTCGTGTCGTTGACAACGATCAAAACCTGCGAAACATGCGCATATTGCAAAGCGGGTTTGCATATGCTTTGCGAAACGAGGTCGGCCATCGGGACCCACGTGAACGGAGCCTTCGCCGAATATCTGACGGTACCCGCCGACAAAGCGTTTAAAATTCCCAAAGCCGTTTCGCTTGATGAGGCGGCGCTCTGCGAGCCGTTAGCCTGCGTCGTCAGAAGCGTTACAGAAAAAGCGACGATCAAGGCGGGGGATTTCGTTTTTGTTTCAGGACCGGGAACAATCGGCAACCTAGCGTTCCAGGTAGCGCGCGCAAACGGCGCGAACGTTGTCGTCGGAGGAATCGCCAAAGACGCGGCGCGCTTGGCTCTCGCGGCGGAACTCGGAGCCTACGCGGTCGTTGAAGTCGATTCGCCCGGCGCTGAACAAAAAATGAGGGAGCTCACGTACGGGCTAGGCTTTGATGTCGCTTTCGAATGTTCGGGCGTCGCCGCTTCCACCGATACCTGCATCGCGGTGCTCAAGAAGACGGGCCTGTACGTGCAAGTCGGATTATTCGGGAAAAAGATCCTTTTTGATAACGATCTCGTCCTCAAAAAAGAACTGACGATAACGAGCGGCTTCACCGCGATCACTTCTTCCTGGGAACGTGCGCTACGGCTTCTGGAATTCAAACAGGTCAATCTAAAACCGCTTATCAGCGCAAAATTGCCCCTTTGCAACTGGGAAAAAGGCTTCGGCATGGCTATCAACAAAGAAGGATACAAGATTCTGCTTGTTCCATGAGGATCGATTATCAGCCCTTCCGCAGATATAGCGGAATCGTAGCGGCTTCCGCATCGTCGAAATACAAGGTCCAGCTCACGACTCCGGAGGTTTTGAAATGGGCATTGGCGACGTTGAAGATGATGTGGGAAACAGCGGTCGCGTTTCCCACTCCTCGGACCTCCAAACTTCCCTCGACGGGTGCGGTGGCGGAAACGCCGTCAAGATCGCGCGTTTCAACGCGGAAGCGATGCCGCCCGAACTCCCATAAATCGTGGCGTAGCCTGACGACGATGGACAAAAGCGGGTGGACACAGGGGAATTCCCTCGCGACGATCGTATCGAAAGTTCCGACGACGGTCAGCTTGCCCGCGTTCTCTTGAGCAAAATCACACAGGGTAAACAGCTCGATCTTCATCAAAACCTCCGGTCGCGGAGTATACCATAAAATGAAGTAAAATACGTGCTTGCCTACGCGGGGTGAACATCGTACCTTTGAGTAACGGAGGAACGCATGGCAAAGATCAATTTTAAGGGTTCACCCATTTCTACGGTCGGATCGCTCCCCAAGGTTGGCGCTAAAGCCCCGGATTTCTTGCTAACCGACGGAAGTCTTTCGGATAAAAGACTGAGCGACTATAAAGGAAAAATCAAGATTTTGAATATCGTTCCGAGCCTGGACACGTCCGTTTGCGCCCTCTCGGCAAAAAAGTTCGACGCTGAGGTATCTAAATTATCGAACGTTGTCGTACTGACGATTTCTTGCGACTTGCCTTTCGCGCAAGGCCGCTTCTGTAAAGCGGAAGGCGTCAACAACGTCATTCCCCTTTCACAAATGCGAAACAGAGCCTTCGGAAAAGACTATGGCGTTGAAATGATTGACGGCCCCCTCGCGGGTATTCTTAGCCGCGCCGTGGTGGTTCTCGGAACCGACGATGTGGTTCGTTATACTGAGCAAGTCCCGGAAATCACTCAAGAACCCGATTACCCGAAAGCGATAGCCGCCGCAAAATAAGCTTGCCTATAGGGGGTCGCACCGAAAGCCGGAGCCTTCGGTGCGACTCCTATTGACGAAATGTAGATGTCGATTTGGTATTTAAGCGGATCCCTGACCCTATGAAAATCCCGTCGTTTTTCTTACCGCGTCAGCCTTCGAAAAGAGCCAAAGCCTGGGCCCGAACCTGTTCCACCGCGGTCTGGTAACGGTCCTTAAGAGTGCCCATGTTTTGGTTATAGAATTGCACGAATTCCGGATCCTGCATGGGATCGATTTGCACGCGGCGTCCGGTACGACGCGCGACCTCGTCCTCTTTTTGCCGGAGCTTAGGCGCGTATTGCTGTCGTATCGCTTTGTCGTATTGGTCGACTTCGGAAAGATAACGGTCCAAGGCCTGGACCAGCTGCTGGAAAATTGTCGCGAATTTTATATCCCCGATGATCGTGTGGAGCCCTTTGCCGACAGTCTCCAAGCGAACCAACTCATCACGGCCGGACGGCAATGAAATTTGGGTGATCAGGATATCTAGTACGCCGCGGCGGACCGCATTGAGCTTGTCCTTCGGAAATCGTTTCAAGGCGGCCTCTATAGGCTTCTCCTCGGGAGCTTCAAGAAATGTCCCGGCGATTTTCTTTCCCTCGCGCCGCAGTTCGAATTGTTCGACCCCTGCCTTATCGCTTTTGACCGATTCGGTGCGTTCAAGCGCTATTTCGAGCGCGCTTTTAATATGTGCCATGCCAAGATACCTCTTTATAGAAAGATAGCGATAACACGCGGATGAATCAACGCGGCAAATACGTATCGGCAGCGCCGTTAATCTGTCAGCAGCGCATCCAAGCGCTCATCGGACTCGGTAACGGGGACGGATTCGACCACTTGGGCGCCAAGTCCAATCCCGACCGCAAACACGTCGGTACGTCGGGATCGCAAAGATCGTAGGAAACGGTCATAGAACCCTTTCCCGCGCCCCAGCCGTCCACCCGCGGAATCAAAAGCAAGACCGGGAACAAGGACTAAAATCGGACCGGCCACAAGCGCAAAATCGGCCCGTGAAGCGTCGGAAAGAGGTTCCCGTATGCCGAACGCGCCTAAAAACCATGGCTGGTCAAGCCGACCGATGTAAAAATTGATATCTTCACCCTGGACTCGCGGCAGGCATAGCGTTTTTCCCGAATCGAGGGCGGCTCGGCAAATTCGGTCGGTATCTATTTCCCCAATCATGGAAAGAAAAGCGCAGACCGTGCGGGCGCATTGCCACTGGGGCAATGCAAGCAAACTGCGAGCAACCTCGTCCCCGGCTTCCGAAAAGCGGTCAAGAGACAGACTCCGCAGCCTTTCCTTGATGGACAGCCTAAGCAGCCGCTTTTGGTCCCGGCTCAAATCTTCCGGCATTATGTACTCCCGTGATCAAGAGAAGGAGGCTCAAAGTCTTCCAAATCCATCAATTCGCGGGTCAATCCGCGCAGGCGTTCACGCAAGATGAAAATACAATCGTGCGGCGTCGCCGTCCCCCGGACGATGTCTTCAGCCAACGCGCGGCACGAGGGGGCGCCGCAGGAGCCACAATCCAACCCCGGCAGTTTTTCGGCAATCCGCTCAAGTTCTTCCAACATGGAACTGGCGGTCCGAAAATCGGCATGAAGGAGCAGTGCCGGCCGAGATGATAATTCCACTGTCCAATCCAGATCGGTTCGTATGGGCGAACGAACAATTGGTACCCCACTGAACAACCGCTTCCGCTCCTCTTCCCTTCCCCGCACTCGTGTGCGTGCAAGCGACGGATTAGTCACCACAAGCGGTCCTCCAACGCAACCGCCGGGACACGCGAGCGCTTCTACAAAATCGACGTTTGACAACGCTCCATTTTCTATCTCCTCCAATAGGAAAATAACCCGATCAATACCGTCTACGGCGATGGACGCATACGCTTGATGCTTTTCGGATTCGCCTTCAGATCGCGCCCAGGCGATGCCTTCCGCGCCGGCCCGAAATTGCGTATCCGAGCAGGTCCGCGCGATTCCCGTCCGCCCGTGGCTTAGGGCTTCCAGCATAGGAATGTGGATGTCCTTGAAAGAAACCACACCATCAACTTCGGATTTTTCAAGGCTAAGGGGCGCCCGCGCAGCGGTTACTTTCGCGGGACAGGGCGAAATAAAAAACGCGCCGATGCGGCCGTGAAGGCCCGCTTCCCGCGCGCGTTCCTTGGCGATGCGGGCGGCGGTTTCCATTGGGGAGATTACTTTCGCCATGTTTTCCAATAGGCTTGGGTAGCGTACCTGGATGAGCCTAACGACGGCAGGACAGGAGGCCGAAATAAGAGGTCGAGGTCGATCAGCCGAAGAAAGAACGGCGGCAGTCGCGGTGGCCACAAGTTCCGCGGCCTCCGCTACTTCAACGATCGAATGAAACCCGAGGGAAAGAAGCGCTTGCACGATATCCGAAGTCGGGATGAGCGCGTCAAATTGCGCAAAAAAAGCGGGCGCGGGCAGCGCGATCGCATAATCGAACGCCTTAATGCTTGAAAGTTGATCGGAATCAGCTTTCTTGGCTTTATGGGGGCACATCCGGATACATTCGCCGCAATCAATACACCGTTCAGCGATGATCGAGGCCTTGCTTTTCCGAACGCGTATCGCTTCTACCGGACAGCGCTTGATGCAATTCGTGCAGCCCCGACACGCGTCGGAATCCAAAACGACGGAATGGCGAATCGAGGACGTTTCCATCAGGATGCTCCCAGCTCAACATTGATGCGCAGGGTTACCGTCGTACCCTTGCCGACGACCGTATCGATCGACATTTCATCCGTGTTTCGTTTCATGTTGGAAAGCCCCATCCCGGCGCCGAACCCCATCTCACGAATCCACTCGGGAGCGGTGGACCAACCTTCCGTCATCGCCAGTTCAAGATCCGGTATACCGGGCCCAGAATCTCTCAGAACTACCGTAATTTGCGAATTGCCGATTTCGACTTCAGCCACGCCACCGCCGGCGTGGACAACCATATTGATCTCAGCCTCATACATCGATATAGTCGTCCGTTTTATCACTCGGAGCGGAAGCCCGAGTTGCTGCATGATACGCTTAATTTCAGTAGACGCATGCCCAGCGCGTGAGAAATCATCTCCGGGCACTTCAAAGCGATACAGCATGTCTATTTCATTCAGCCGGTTCAGATCGGACGCGTCCCGCTGTTCCGTAACCCGGCTTCGTATAAACGACCACAGGCGAGAAACATCGATAGCCTTGTCCCGATCAGCGCGATCTCGAGGTCTTTAGCCATATCCACCATATCGGCGGTCGGATGCTTTCCTCGAACGAACACGATAACTTTTATATCCATCAATTCGGCAGTACGAAGTACCTGAGCGTTAACTAGCCCGGTCAGCAAAACAACCTGTTCTTTTACGAAAGCCATAACATCGCTCATTAAATCAGCGCCGCAAGCAGAATTGACAATGACGTCACCCGCCTCAGCGCCGCAGAAAAAAGTACCGTCTATCGCTTTCACCGCTTCACGTACGGTCATCCATTTCACCTCAGGGCACAGCATACCACGTTCTCATTGAAACTAAAACTAGAAGTGTTTTCAAAACTCTTCCAGTTTTGAAAACACTCTCCTTAGATTTAAAGCAGTATTTTTGCATGTCATTTTATGACATATATTTAGACAATTGCGCAAAAATACTGCAAGAGCAAATTTCAAAACTAACCGAGTTTTGAAATTTGCTCACTATTGACTCTTTTTTTTCATTCAGGTATATTTCCTTCGTCTTTAAGACATTCCCCTGTAGCTCAGCTGGCAGAGCAATTGGCTGTTAACCAATGGGTCAGGTGTTCGAATCACCTCGGGGGAGCTAGAAAGGCCGTCCAAATGGACGGCCTTTTTTTGTTTCCCGACTTAATTAATTGAAAAACCTATAAAGATTTCTGCCTTATGATTTACACATTTTGGATAAGCCTCTATAAAAAAAGCAGCCCCACAGGGGGCTGCATAAAAAAGCTTCTTGGAGCGGCCGACGGGAGTCGAACCCGCGTCACGAGCTTGGGAAGCCTGCGAGTAGGCAGGCAATACCAATCTATATTTATAGCATTTCCTTATATTTGATATACTTAATGAAATCGCTCTATGCGTATTTATGGCTATATGTGGGTTGAAAAATGATAATATGGGATCGATTAGTTCGGTATTCTGTTCGGTACGGTTATTCATAACTTCAAAAGCCTTTTTAGGCGCGCTTCTACCTCGTCGGCAATCTCCATCACGAGAGCTTTCCGTTCAACTGCGGCGAGTTCGTCCTCTTCCTGATCTAATTTCTCATCGGGATCCTTCGTATACAGGTCGACGTCGTCCCATTCGATATGGATCACCTCTGGCAACGCCTTCAGCTTCTCAAGGATGGTGGTCTGGTATTTTGGGCAAAGAAGAGCGACATCGTCATGGTCGTGCGCGTATAGCTCAAGGAGATCTTCGCGAGAGAAATCCACAGAGAATTCCTTAAGATCAAGAATCACGCCTGGTTCATCGAAGTAGTTGACCGCGAAACTCATCGGCTCATCGCCTTGGATATCCACGATCTTGCATGACCGGAGCAGTGGAATCCACCGCCAGCCCCAAAGCAGGCATTCTCCAGTGCATGATTTTATCCGGGAACACCTTACGATAGATTGTGCGCGGGAAGGGTTATCAATCTCGCGGCCGTCAACAATGAATTCCGTGTGTGCAATGCTTCCTACCGTGCTGACTAGCTTCACCATATCTCGAGTAAGATTCTCGTTTTCGACTACCATCATCCGTCCATCAAGAACTCCGTCCATGGAAGCAGAGAGCTTCAAAGCCGTTTTTGCGGCGGATGCTGTACTCTTAGCGTTGAACCGAACGGTATACATATTACTGAACCTTCACCCATGGAGACCAGAAAGCTGTTTGATTTCCAGCCCACCTTATGCGCAAACTTTTTACGTCTAGGTCCTCTGGTACTTCTATGACTATTGTTCCCGATCCAAAGTCACCGGCATCAATACCGCGGTCAGAAAATGGAGTTTTATTGTACGTATGGCTTGTCATATTCTCTTTGTAGCTAAAGCCGTCACCATCTTTGATTTCGAAGGATTCAGATGATGGAGTTATACCAATTTCACTATTTGAGGCGTCAACTCGCAAAGTAAGCTTTACCAGTTTCTTACCTGTATCTGGCTGCATAAACTGGTTTGTCGCAGGTATTTTATCAATGAGATTCATGAAGGTGAAGGTGATATTACTATCTCCAAGCTTTGCGGACTTATTTACCAGGAGAGAGACTGATTCTTGAGACCATGAAGAAATAGAAAACATCATGGTACATAAAACTGCTATTCCAAGACGTCGCATCATGCCCCCTCATCAACATTTAACATGCCTAACAAAATCAACAGTTATAACCGAATCAAAAAAATCCGACTCTTTATACAGCGGAGAGATTTTTTTTACCCTATCGACTGCTTTATTTCAGCAAAATCTCTATTAAGATAAATAGCGTCAATAACTGGAAGTAACTTATGAAGACTGTGTTCGTTGAAAGGCATAAGTCTATCTACAATCTGCCGTAACACGGGGCGCGAAAGTATCTTTTCTTCATACACTCCAGATGCTTTTTGTGGTTCTCCTTTTGCCAATAGGGATATTGGAACACCAAGAGCGTCAGATATTGCGTATGCCTGATCTATGTTTGGAAGGATCCCTTTATATATCCAGTTTCGCAAAGTGTCATATTCCTCATGAATCTGTTCCGCAAGCCATCGCTGCGTCTTTCCGAGATTTTTTAACTCTATTTTAACACGGTCCCAAAATTTCATCAGGTTCTTCTTGTTAAAGAATCTAAACAAAGTC
The DNA here is from genome assembly GCA_041666155.1 of Treponemataceae bacterium. GTDB lineage: Bacteria > Spirochaetota > Spirochaetia > Treponematales > Breznakiellaceae > SZUA-426. The sequence goes on along the minus strand of JBAYHM010000081.1, from coordinate 1,672 downwards.
GTTGAATATCGCAATAAAATGCTTGACATATGCGTTATTTACCGCATAATTACCATATGAAATGCGATATTCAACGACAATTTCCGTCTGCGGTAAGAATAAAGCGGTTTGTTCTTAACTCGAAAATGATTATCAACATCCCAAAGGTATGGCTCGATGACCTCGGTATCTGTGAAAACGCGAGGATATTTGCGTTTTCCGATTCTGAGAACCTCCTTATTCTTACCGCTGGAGAAATACTTCCCTACTCCCGTATTCACACCTACATCGCCGGTCGAATGGCACATATCCAGCTCACGATCAAACTCCCTTCGGTTTGGGTTGAGAACGTACATATTTTACCCGGAGATGCTATCCAGCTATTCCGTGATCACGAGGATCGTCTTGTCATCGTTAAGGAGTCAGCATGAACGAAATGCCAGAGATGCTCGAAATTGAGGAAGTATCCGAAATCCTCGGGGTCAAGCCAAATTGCATCTATCGCTACCATGCGGCCGGTCTTATCCGTAGTAGACACAACAGACTCATACGCTGCACCCGAGACGATGTTCTCGACTGCCTTAACCGCATGGGAACCCCCGAGTTTAAGAGACGTATTGCAGCGCACCTCCATCACAAAAAGCTAGCGAAAGGTCGGCCATCTGGATCGGATGCCGTCCGCAGACTCCGCGCTGAGGGTAAATTGTGAACTTCATCATTGATAAGAATTCACGTGCTTTCACGGTGGAATCCGGTGATATAAAGCTTCGATTCGTCGAACAGTCAGAGGGCATCATTACCGTGGAGAACTTAGGAAAACTTGAGAAAACCGAAGCCGACGGGGTGATCTACCTGTCGGATGGTAAAAAATAAACGCACGGTGTTTCGGCCCGGCGAAAGGAGGTGAGCCTTGAAAACGTTCTTTGTCATGATGATGGCCTTCATGGCCAACATCGGCAATTTTATTGTGCGGATTATCAGCAATGTGATCGAAAGTCGTGGATTCAATCCCGCTTTCGTTCTCATCGGCCGGATAGTCTCGCAGGTAAACGCTGTTCGCTACATGTTCGCAAAGCGTCCGTGTTCAGCGACCGGCGGCGTAGCTTAACGGTGATCTGCAGGAGGTCGTTTGCCGAGACGATTCGGCTTTTACTTTGTTGCAGCGTTGCAACTCTCACCGGAGAGCCGTCCGGTAAATATATGCAAGATATCGATAGTAGAAGTAACCCGTGCAGCCGTTGGCTCGCGGGACTTGGGAGTGTCGGTGCGGTAGCCGTCCTCCGTCGAGAGGCGGATAAAGGACAAGGCTAAGGGTGGGTTCGACTCCCGCCGCTTCCAGAGGCCAATGGAGGGCCATGCCATTTATGCACTACAGAAACGGACGAGAAGCCAAGAACGGCGACAAGATCGTAAAACTAGAAGGCGGAAAGATCGTGTCCTTTGGGGTCCTGCACAGTGCGGTTCCTGGTAACGATTACTGCAACGGAAACATCGCGCCGGTTCAGCCGTCACCAGACTATGCCTGCATGGTGGACTGCCTGAATATCGATGACATCGCCGCAATGCTGGAAGAGAAGGGTCTCGATAAAAGACCAGACGGGAAATAATCCGCGTGGCCCCGTGCGATAACGGGGCAACCCTGGAGGAATCCATGTCCGAAGATAGCGCGATCCGTATGGCAGAATTCGTCACT
>JBAYHM010000080.1:0-15660 GCA_041666155.1 Treponemataceae bacterium | reverse complement strand
CCGGTTATACGCGCGACATCATCCATCTCGTCCACCGTCGGAGGATTCACGACGAAGGCCCTACCCCCGAATTCACGGGCGAAATCGGAGGCGAGGATCGAGCCGAAACTCGCGGGGTGCTTGGCGTAACGGCCCGAGCGCGCGTCGGAGAGCATTATGTCGTTCACCGCATACGTTCCGCCCGCGCAGCCGGTCAAGCCGCCGCCCCGCCCCGCGTACGCGTCGATGCCGCCGTTCCCAACGCCGTCCAAAGGTAAGCCCGCCTCGGCCATCGCGCGGATAACCGTATCCCGACGCAAAGGGAATTGATCGGCGATCTCGGCGCATTTCCTCAATTCGGCGGCTTCGTGGGCGACCTCCGACCCGAAAAGCTTTTGGCTGCCCTCGAAAAGGGCGATCTTCGTCGAGGTTGATCCGGGGTTGATCGCCAGTACCCGGTATTCTTTTGCGGCGCTCATCGATTCACCCCCGCCAAGTACACCGCCAGAGCGATCGTATGCAGTTTCGTCTCGGCCGTATCGGAGCGGGACGTGAAGATAACCGGGGACCGCGTTCCCGCCACGACGCCGCCTGAAGCTATATGCGCGAAGTAGGTCATCGACTTGTACAGAGCGTTCCCCACTTCGATGGTGGGGACCAGTAAAAGGTCGGCTTTCCCTGCGACCGCGTGTAAGTACTTCTTGTGGGCGGCCGACTTTTCGGAGATCGCCAGATCCAGGGATATCGGTCCGGCGACTACGCAGCCGGATATCTTCCCGGCCTCGTTCATCTCCTGGAGACTGCGGGCTTCAACCGTGGCGATCATTTTCTGGGAAACCGTTTCAACCGCGCTCAGGACGGCGACCTTTGGCGTCTCTATCCCGAGTTTCTTCATGACGCCCACCGCGTTTTCGATAAGCCGTTTTTTCGTCTCCAGGTCCGGCGCCGGTACGAAACCGGGATCGGTGATGAACATGAGCCGGTCGTATTCGCGCATGTCCATGACCGCGATCGCGCTGAAAACGCTTCCTTCCACGCGCAAGCCCGTATCCGGGTCCAGCAGCGCCTTTATGAATACGCTCGATTCGACCAATCCCTTCATGACGATATCCGCTTTCCCGCCGGACACCAGTCCGACGGCGACCTTCGCTGATTCGGCGGGGTCCTTCACGTCGAGAATTTCGCATGAAGAAACATCGACGCCGTGATCGGCCGCCATTTTCAAAATGAGATCACGGTCGCCGACGAGTATGAAATCGGCGATTCCGCGATTTTTCGCGGCGCCGACAGCACCAAGAATATCTTCGTCCGCCGCCGCCGAAACCGCTATCTTCCGGGGCGGCGCGCTTTTTACGGCGTCCATGACGTCGCGAAGGCTTTTCATCACTTTCATCTTCTTTCCTTATCAGCGTTCCACGAATTCAACGATATTGCCGTCGGGATCCTTCGCCATCGCAATCCGGACGCCGGGACGCAGCTCGGTCTCCGGCACGGCGAAGGGCACGCCGTGCCCTTTCAGCGCGGCGCACAGCTGCGACAGATTCGCCACGGCGAAGGTCAGGTAGCGGTAGCCGAGCTGGGCGTCCAGCCCTTCCGGGCCGGCTGAAGGCACGGTCTTCGGATCGACCAATTTAATGTCGCTCGTCCCGAAGCGCAGCCGGTGCAGTGTTCCTGCCGGGATCGGATTCTGGCCTGCATACTCCAATCCGAGCTCGTCCCGATAGAATCGAAGACTGGCTCCAATATCCTTCACGACGATCCCGATATCGATCGAATCTTTTGCGGCTTTCATTTTCACGGTCGGTCCTCCCTAGAAATTCACCTTGTCGGCGCCTTTGAGCCCAAGCATCTGCCGAGCTTCGTCGGGAGACGCGATATCCTTGGTAGCCTCTTTGACGACCCGGACGGCGCGTTCCACCAAGCGGGCGTTAGTCGCCAGGTCGCCCTTGGCGTAGTACAGGTTGTCCTCAAGGCCGACGCGGACGTTTCCGCCGAGCGCGATGACGGCGTACATGATAGGAATGTGGGCCCGGCCGATGCCGAACGCGGTCCAGGCGGCGTCGGCGGGAATTTGGCGGCGGAAATACAGCAGGTTGTCCACGGTCGCCTCCGCGGCGCCCTGCGCTCCGAGCACGAACTGGTACTGGGGAATCTTCGTCGGAAGGAAACCCTTTTCCATGAAGTATTTCATGGCCCCGATATGGCCGAGGTCGAAGCATTCCATTTCCGGTTTGACGCCGTACTGCTGCATGGTCTTGCCGAGCTTTTCCATGAACTCGGGCCGATTGGTGAAAACGGCGGCCGGCAACCAATTGAAGGTTCCCGCATTAAAGGAAGCGATTTCCGGCTGCAATTCGATGATGTGCGCCATCCGGACTTCGTCGCTGGCCTTGAGGTCCCCGGAAGTCGTCAGGTTGATGACGACATTCGGCGCCTTCGCCTTGATGATCTTCACGGTTTCGGCGAAACGCTCTTTGCTGAGGGAGCCGTTTCCCTGTTCGTCGCGCATGTGCAGGTGCACGATGGCCGCGCCCGCGTTCCAGCACGCGATCGCGTCCGCGGCGATTTCCTGCGGCGTTTGGGGCACATTCGGGTTGAGCGATTTCGGGGACAGGGCGCCGTTGAGCGCCGCGGTGATGATAACCTTATCCATGATTCTCTCCTTGGACCCGCTCTTTTATAAATTTGTCGGGGGCCTGGCGGATAAAAATCGAGCATCACTAGTCCTTTGGCCTACAGCCAAATCCGATTGGAATCGATTGACGCGCGGCCATTCGGCCGCACACCGGAATCGACCCTGCGGGTCTGCGGGTTCGTTCTGCCCGATTTTTATCCGCCACCCCTCCGCCGTTTTGCAAATGTGCGGGCCCTATTCGGTTTGGGGTAAAGAGCGTTATTAACGCTCTTTGGGTACAGTTCTCTACTTCTTCTGCTTGCGTTCCAAAAGGCGTTTGCCGGTTTCGGAGCGGGTGGGGTCGATGTCGACGGCGCCGTTGGGGTACTTGTAGCGTTTGATGCCCTGGTCTTTGGGGAAGTCGAAGCGGCCGCCGTGGTGCATGATCACGGTTTTGATCTCCGGTGTATTCTCCCGGACGATCCGTTCGAATTGTTCGACAAGCGTGTAGGGCTCGCCGGCGCAATGCGCCAGATTGTCGTAGTGGTCCGGGATGAGGACTTTGGCCTTCAGCGCCTCTCCCAGCCGGGCTCCATCGTAGGGCGTCATCTTGTCGAAAGCGCCGGGGTAGTTGTACCCGATATCAAAAATCGCCACGTCGATGTCGAACTCACGGGCGACATGAACATAGCCGTCGTTGTACCAGGTGTCGCCCATAAAGAGGATGTTGCCGCCCGAGGTTTCAAAGAGGAAGGACACGCAGCAGTCTTCGTAGGGCAGGACTTGGCCGCCGCCGGTACGTATCGCCGTATCGTCGTAGTTGATGATGAAATGGACCGTCGCTCCGGGCACTTTCACCGATTCGCCGATGATCGCGGTATGGATGCGGTTTTCCGGCACCTCGAATTCCTTGAGCTTTGAGGCAACTGTCTTCGGGCCGTAGAACATGCAGTCGGTAGATTGGGAAGCCGCTTTTACGCTGTAGATGTCGCAGTGGTCCTGGTGGACGTGGCTGATGAAGTTGCCGTCCAGCTTCTTGAACTGCCAAGGGTCGATGACTTGCGGGTTCAGACGCAGCCAGTTGTGGCTCGCCGCTCCATCCTGCTTGCAGACTCCGCAGTATTCCTTGGAGGTATAGCCGGAACCGCCCGCGAACTGGTCCACCCAGAAGATGCCGCCCGCGTCCGTCTTGACGACCCAGGAACAACCGCCGCACCACCACAGGCTTACCTGTCCCTTGGGGACAATAGCGTTCTCTATCTGCTGATTGAGAAAAGTTCCCCATTCCGGGAACGCTTCCCGCAGCCAGTCATCCCGTGTGACCGTTCGATTGAAATTGTTGTAGCCGCCTGAAAGCAAGCCCCTTCCGTCCGTCTTGTCCGGCATGTTAACCTCCATATGGTAACATCATCTTACCAATAAAAACGTAAAAAACCTCACTCCTATTAACTCTTCAAGGTTCCCGATATCTGTTGTTGCTATTTGCGCGCGAGTTCTTTACGGCGTCCGGCGATAAGAGCCAAGGCTTTTTTCCAGGCATCCTCGAACTGGTTGCGGAAAAGCACTACGGGTCCGAAATCGGCGAATTCTTCCAGTTTCAGGGACCCTGGGCAATACGCTTTACGGAAGACTTCAAGTTTGTCGGAAAGCTCGTCTATGACGGAGAAGGGCGTCGCGGCCTGGAAGCGCTGGACAACGGGCGGGTCATTCTCTATGAGCGTTTCCGCCGCTCCCTTCCAGTTGATGGTGACCGAGCCGCGATACCCGACCAATTCGGTGAAATGGTGCAGGCCGCGCGCGCCTCCGTTCATCATCTCTATCGGGTAGCGTTTTTCGACGACGCGCTGGTGTATCTTCTTCGCGACGGCGATGCCAGCCTGCCATAAAGCATCCTTGTCCACGGCAATGTTCTTCGCGGCGACTGTATTGCCCAAATGCTCGTCGAAAATGCCGGCGATATGCGCGAACTTGAGCGGGGCGGGATTCTTCATTCCGGCGATGCATTCAACGTAGGTCTCGCCGACGGCGTCCGCCTGATCTATCGACATGACCTCCGTGGCCAGAACGGGAACGCCTTCGCGGATAAGGACGCGCATCGCCTCCAGGCCGCTTTGGGTCGCGGGTATCTTCGCGATGACATTGGGCGCGGCTTCCCGGTGGAAACGGGCGAACTCGGTCAAATGCTTCGCGTCTTCTTTATAGGGACTATTTTGGATGCTGACCCAGCCGTAGCGGCCGCCCGAAGCGTCGAACAAGGGCTTGAAGTAGGAACAGATATTTCCTACCAGCCGCTGCTGCAGCTTAGTCTGAGCCATGTCGTCGTCGGGCTCGGAAATGAGAATCTTGTCCAAAAGAGCCTTCGAATATTCCCCGTCGCCCTCGCTGTTCAGCATCTTCCACGGATAGGAAGGATTCTGCGTGCAGCCGAGGGCCCCCGCCGCGACGGCGAGTTCAGCCTCTTTTCTCGTGACGTTATTGATCCAAAATTCGGTCGGAGTCGACCGCGCCACCCGGTGAAAATAATCGCCCTTCATCCTAACTCCCCTTCACGTTTAGTCGGCGGGTCGCCTCTTGAACGGACTCGATATGCTTGTACATCACTTCGTAGGCCTCCGCCGCGTTTCCGGACGATATCGCGTCGTAGATGCGGTGATGAAAATCCGAAGCGGTTTCATAGGCGCTCAAGTCGTGCTTGTTGAACCCGCTTTGATGCTGTTCCCTCGCGGACTGGCGAATGGCGTCCAAAAACTGGACGCAGAAACGGTTATGAGTCGCTTCGGCGATCGCGTGATGGAAATGGCTGTCGTGCTCGTAGACCAATTCCCCATTGCCGTCGAAGCGCTTGTACAGCTCAAGCTCCTTATCCCTCTGCTCCATGGCAACGCGTATCTCGCGCAGATCTTCCTCGCTGGCGTTTTCGCTCGCCAACTTCGCCGCGTCGGCTTCCATCATCTTCCTGACTTCCAGGATTTCATCCATGGAAGTGTTGTCCAGTATCGTGTAGGTATAGATCACCTTGCCTAAAATGGCGCTGTCGTATTTATTTACGAAGGTCCCCTCTCCTTGCCGCGCGTCCAGGATTCCCAAGAGCGACAGGGCGCTGATCGCCTCGCGCAGCGGTACCCGGCTGACGCCCAGCATTTCGGAAAACTCGCGTTCGTTCGGCAGCTTGTCGCCGGATTTCAATTCCCTTTTCTGGACCCGGTCCAGAATGTATTCAATGATCTGCTTGCTGGAACTCTGCTTTTTTACGATGGCCATATGCCCTCCATGATTTCGATGGTAATATCATCTTACTCGAAATCACGGGTACTTGGGCTATCCTCCTATTTCTTGACCACGGCGGCGGCCTTCGCTTTTATCAAGGCGTCTCCGACGAACGCGTACACCAAACCGAAAGCGCAGATGATCAATACGGGATAGAGCACTTCTTTAGGATAGGTGGAGAAATTGAAGTACACCATCGCCAAAGTCGCCGCGGTGGGGATGAGCGTGACGGCGTAGAGCATGAAGGTATTCATCTTGAACTTTGATTTCGCCCACTGGTCCGGGTACAGTCTCGGCAAAGCGAGCAGACCGAGATTCGGAATCACGTTGCAGAGTATCTGGAGTCCGGCGGCTATTTTGAGCAGATTCATGTTCAAGACGCCGATATCGGATACCAAGAAAATCGGAAGGGCGCCGAATAGGACGAATACGAATTGGATCAGATACGGCGTACCGTACTTGTTCTCTTTCGCCATGAATTTGGGGAACCAGCCGTCTTCCGCTGCCCTGATGCATGCCTGGGAATACCAAGAAAAAGCTGAGTTGATGGTTGTCGTAACGGCAAGGCACGCGCCGCCGAAGATGAAGAAGTAAAGAAGCGCCTTATTCGTGAATATCGCGCCCGCCGCGTTGATGACGGCTTGGGTCGGCCCTTTGAAGAACAGGGTTCCGGGAATCTTCGCGCCGCCTTTCGCCAGCGGCGCGATGGCGAGCGCGCCTCCGGTTGCGAGCGCTATTCCCGCAAAGAGGACGGCGACCGTCGCCGCGACGGCAAGGCAAGCCTTCGGCAGATTCTTTTCAGGGTTTTCAACTTTTCCGCCGAGTTCCAAGACGGACATGCCGCCGCCCAGAGTAAAAATAAGAAGAGATAGAGCGTTGAAGAACCCGACCGGTCCCCCTGAAAGGAACTTATCCTCGTTGAATATAAAGCCGGTGTTCATTTTGACTACGCCCATAATGATAAAAAGTATTATCGCGGCAAAAAGCGTATAGTTCATGAACTTCTGGACTTTGACCGCGCCTTTCAACCCGAAGTAGTTGGCTATATAGAAGACGACGACGACCACTGCTCCGACTATTTTCGGATCAATGCTGGTGAACACCGATGTGAAGAACATCGCGAAGGATGTCGCGTTCGCGGCCATCATGATGCGGCCGATAAAGAAAATCCAAAAATAGAAGCCCGCCGCCTTGCTCGAGAACGCTTCTTTGCTGAGGGAATACGAGACACCGCTGCGCGGGACGATGGATCCCGCGATGATGGTCGGAAGCATGCAGAACACGATGGTTGCGGCGCCGAGAAGGTATACAAGGAAGGTACTCCCTCCTGTAAAATTCATAGCGACGCCGGTCAGCGTGAAAACGCCCGCGCCGATGGTAAAACCAATTCCCAATGCGTACAGATCCGAAAACGTCAGTTTCTTATCCATGTGAACCTCCTTGATATCAGCCAGATCAGTCATTTATATTGGTAATACCATATTATCACCTTACCAATAAGATTTTGTCAATAAAAATCTGAAGGCTTGGGTGCGAATCTTTTCCTTGACTTTCCCTAAATTCATCATATAATCAAATCACCGAATATATTCACCTAATACATTATGTCTAATGGAGTATAGCATGCGAGAAGCGGTAATCGTCTCGGCGGCGCGAACGCCGGTCGGAAAAGTCAGAGGGAGTTTAGCGTCGGTCCCCGCGCATAAACTTGGAGCGCTCGTCGTCAAGGAAGCGGTAAGGCGAGCCAAGATCGATCCCGCCGAAATTGAGGAAGTTATTTTCGGCAACCTCATGAACCATGAAGTGAACAACATGGCGCGGGTGGTGGCTCTGGAAGCGGGCCTGCCGGTGGAAGTCCCGGGAGTGACCCTTGACCGGCAATGCGGGACTTCCTTGAACAGCGTCGCGTACGCCGCGATGTACATCGAAGCCGGATACGCAGACGTGATCGTCGCGGGGGGCGTGGAAAGCGATTCCCGGCGGCCGTACATCTTGGATAAGCCGACCATGGCGTACCAGATGATGCCGCCGCAATTTTCGGAAATCCTCCTGGCGCCGCCCCAGTGCGGCAATATGCCGATGGGGATCACCGCGGAAAACCTTGCGGTCAAGTACAAGCTGACCAGGCAGGAATGCGATGAGTTTTCCTTGGCCAGCCACCGGAAGGGGGCCGCCGCTTGGGAAAGCGGCTATTTCGCCGACCAGATCGTCCCGGTGACGGTGGACCTCGGCAAGGGAAAAACCTTCACCCTGGATTTCGATGAGCCGCTCCGCAAGGACGCGAATATGGAAGCCCTTTCCAAGCTCCAGCCGGCTTTCAAGAGCGACGGTATCGTGACCGCGGGCAATAGTTCCCCGCAGAGCGACGGCGCCGGAGCCGTCGTCGTCATGGAGCGGAAAAAAGCCGAGGCGATGGGCGCGGAAATTCTGGCGGTTTTCAAGGGATTCACCGCGGTGGGCGTGGACCCGAGCATCATGGGCATAGGGCCGGTCCCGGCCACCCGGAAATTACTCAAGCGCGCGGGATTGACTATCGACCAGATCGATCTAATCGAACTCAACGAAGCGTTCGCCGCCCAATCGATTCCGTGCGTACGCGAATTGGGCATCGACATGAATAAGCTCAACGTCAACGGCGGAGCGATAGCGTTGGGGCATCCGCTCGCGGGCAGCGGCGCGATCCTGACCACGAAATTGCTGTACGAGATGCGAAGGCGGGACGTCCGCAGGGGAATCGTCACGTTCTGCTGCGGAGGCGGACAAGGCGTCGCTGCGTTATTCGAACGGATCTAGCATAAAGGAGAAAAGATGGAAAAGCTTATCATCACCGTCGCCACGACCGGCGGAGTCACCACCAGGGAAAAGACCCCCTACATCCCTCTCGACCCGAAAGAGATAGCCGACGAGGTCTACGCTTGCTGGAAAGCGGGCGCGGCGATCGCGCACATCCACGTGCGGGACAAGAACGGGAAGCCGAGCCTTGACTTCGATACATATAAGGAGACCGTCCAGCGGATCAAGGACAAGTGCGATATCGTCCTCAACCTGACCACTTCCGGCGGGCTGGACGCGCCGGACGAAGTCCGCATCAAACCGGTGGAATTGCTGCCCGAATTGGCGTCCTTCGACGCGGGTTCGGTAAACTTCGGTCCTGCCGTTTTCCAGAACAGCATGCCCTTCCTGGAGAAGCTCGCGAAAGCCATGCAAGAAAAAGGGGTGAAGCCCGAAGTAGAGGTTTTCGAAGCGGGCATGATCAACAACGCGCTCATGATCGCCGATAAGGGACTTATCAAGAAGCCGATGCATTTCCAGTTCGTTCTGGGGGTGCCGGGCGCCATGCCGGGGAATCCGAAAAATCTCCTGCACTTGGTGGAAACCATTCCCGCCGACTCAACTTGGTCGGTGATCGGCGTCGGAAAATCGCATCTGCCCCTTTCGGTCATGGCCATTCACATGGGCGGCCATGTCAGGGTAGGTATGGAAGACAACGTATACCTCAAGCGCGGAGTGCTGGCGAAATCTAATACCGAGTTCGTGGAGCGTGTCGTACGCATCGCCGATGAGTTTGAACGCCCGATAGCGACGCCGGCGGAAGCTCGGGGCATCTTGGGACTGCGGACCTAAGTCCGCGGCAATAAAGGAGAGAATATGCGTTTTATCGACCTAAGCGTAGCTATCGAACATAAACTTCCCAGCGACCCGCCGCAAACGCAGCAGGAAATTATATATCAGGATCACGCATTCGGAGCCGACCTGATGACCAAGCTCATTCCCGGCGTCAGAGTGTCCGATCTTCCCGGGGAAAAGGGCTGGGCGGTCGAGGATCTGAAACTGAACTCCCACAGCGGCACGCACGTGGACGCGCCTTGGCACTACGCGCCGGTAATGAACGGGACGGAGAAAGCGCGGACGATCGATCAGATGCCGCTTGAGTATTGTTTCTCCGACGGCGTCGTCGTCGATTTCAGAGACAAGGGCGACGGGTACCTGGTGACGCCGAAGGATTTTGAGAAAGCGTTCGCCAAGATGGGATACGCTCTCAAGCCGCTGGATATCGTGCTGGTCTTGACCGGCGCCATGTCCCTGTGGGGGAAACCGGCATATCTGGGAAAAGGCTGCGGCATGGGCCGCGATTCCACGCTCTGGCTTCTGGACCGGGGCGTCAAGGTTACCGGAACCGACGCGTGGAGCTGGGACCGCCCCCTTCCCGTTATGGCGAAAGAGTTCTCGGAAAAGGGAGACAAAAGCGTCATATGGGAAGCGCACTATGCCGGCAGAGACAAGGAATTCTACCATATGGAAAAAATGGCGAACCTGGATCAGCTTCCGCCCTTCGGCTTCAAGGTCGCCTGCTTCCCCGTAAAAATCAAGGACGCGGGCGCGGGCTGGACAAGGGCTGTCGCCATTCTCGATTGACGGCGGAGAACGCATGATAGAGGAAGTCTCTCCGGGGATACTGCGGATTGAAACTCCGCTCCCCGGCAATCCGCTCAAAGCGGTCAATTCGTATTTGGTGCGGGGAGAGAAACGAAGCCTATTGATCGATTCATGCTTCGATTTTGAGGATTCCCGCGCGTTTTTGGCGGCGGCGCTCGTGGAAGCAGGAGTCGCCCCGGACAAGGTGGATTTTTTCGGCACCCACTCCCACCCTGATCATATCGGGCTCTTTCACCGCTTTTACGGTGAGGGCTCCGGCGCTTATATGGGAAGGGCGGACATCGAACTATGCAACAGGCAGAAGACAGAATCGTACTGGGTCCGCCTGCGCGATTATATTCTCTCCCACGGATTTCCCGCCGGAGATATCGATATCCTGATAGCGGGCAATCAAACGTATAAAGACCGCGTCAGCCCTGCCGTTCCCTTCATTCCCGCCGAAGACGGGACGGTGATCGCCGTCGGCGGCTATCGGCTGGAATGCCTCTGGACTCCAGGACATACCCCGGGCCAAACCTGCCTGTACGATCGGGAAAAGAAACTGCTGTTTTCCGGCGACCATATCCTCGAAGGGATCAGCCCGAGTGTGGTGCAATGGGTGGATATGGAAGATTCATTGGGGTCCTATTTCCGCAGCCTGGAGAAGATAGAGGCGCTGGAGGTCTCTCTGATGCTCCCGGGGCATCGGGAACCATCGCTCAGGTGCCGGCAGCGGATCCTGGAACTGCGGGAATACCACAAATCGCGGCTGGACGAAACAATGGAGATTCTCGGGGCGAACCGGGAAGAATCGGCCTACGCCATCGCATCGCGAATGAAGTGGGGCAGATCCGGCGACGCCTGGACGAGATATCCGGGGCTTCAGAGGTGGTTCGCCGCCGGAGCTGTGGTCGCCTATCTCGAAAACCTCCGACTGAACGGCGCCGTAAAACGCCGGAACGTCGACGGCATTTTCTTGTACTCAATCTAGGAGCAACGCATGAAAACGGAAAAGAGCCGCTGGCTGATACTGGCCCTCTCGGTCTTGGTGAACCTGTGCAACGGGGTCGGATACGCGTGGAGCGTTTTCGCCGAGCCGCTCAGGGCGCAGTTCGGATGGAGCCCGGAACAGCTGGCTCTGGCCTTCACCATCAATATGGGCTTCGTCGCGCCGTTCGCCATGATCGCGAGCGCGCGCATTCAAAAATGGAAGGGCGCGCGTTTCTCCATCATACTGGGGTCCATCCTCACCGCGGCCGGATTGATCCTTACCAGCTTCGCGAACAGCTTGGCGACGCTGTACCTCTTTTACGGCGTCGTATCCGGCTTCGGCTTCAACATTTCCTTCGGAGCCGTCATTTCCAACACGGTCAAATTCTTTCCGGACCGCAAGGGTCTGTCCCTCGGTTTGGTGATCGCCGGTTTCGGATCGGGGGCCATCGTGATGGCGCCGGTCGTGTCCCTGCTCATAGCGGCTCCCGGTATCGGCGTCATGGGAGCTTTCCGCTACCTCGGCGTTTCGCTGATGCTGATCGTGATCGCGGCCGGATTCCTGATAGAAAACGCGCCGTCCCAGCCGGCGGCCACCGCCGGGAACGTCGCCGGAAAACCGGCTTCCTCCGCGCTTGAAGGGAAGACCTGGAAGCAGCTTCCCGCGACTCCGACGTTTTACTTGATTGTGCTCTTATTCATCACGGCCAGCTTCACCGGACTGACGGTCATATCGAGCGTTTCGCCCATGGCGCAGAAAATGTTTTTCCTTACGCCCCAAACGGCGGCGCTGATCGTCGGCATCGTCTCCGTATCCAACGCGCTCGGCAGGATCGGCGGCGGCGCGTTGAACGACCGCATAGGCAACGCCAACGTGCTCGCCGCCATTTACGGAGTTTCGATCCTCGCCCTACTCATCCTGGTAACTTTCAAAACGGTATCCGCGTTCGTCCCCGCCATGGTGCTCATCGGGGCGGCGTACGGCGCCTGCATGGTTACCTTTCCCGCCATAGTAAGCACCCGCTTCGGCACGGAAGGCTTCACCGCCAACTACGGCGTAACTTTTTTCGCCTACGCGCTGTCCTCGTTCCTAGCGCCCCGGATCGCCGCGATGATACGAACGGCGAACAACGGCGACTATTCGGCCGCCTTCATAGTCGCTTCTTTCGTCGCGGCCGCCGGCTTGGCGCTCAGTTTCATGTTCAAGAAAATCGAAGCGGGAAAACGGTAAGCCGAAGATCCCCGCAAGCCGTAGAATAGGAAGGCCCCGTCCGGATATTACCGGACGGGGCCTTTTCGTTTCCAACCAGCCGCCGTTCGCGCGGCTCAAGAGCTCAGCGTCCGATCAGCGCGGATAAAGCTATCGTCAGGATTTTATTCTCTATCGATTCGGCGCGGGACGTGAAGACCACCGGGACGCCGACGCCCATCATTGCCGCCGCGACGCGCTTCTTGGCGATATAGGTCAGCGCCTTGGTGAGCATATTGCCGGAAAGGAGATCGGGGACCAAAAGAATGTCGGCGTTTCCCGCGACGCTTCCGCCGATGCCCTTATGCTTGGCCGCGGCCGCGTCAACGGCGTTGTCCAGCGCGAGCGGTCCGTCGACTATCGCGTTTTTGATCTGGCCGCGCTCCGCCATCTTGCTCAGCGCCGCCGCGTCCAAGGTCTCCGGCATATCAGGATTGACCGTTTCCACGGCGGCGAGCACCGCGACTTTGGGAATATCGTACCCCAAGCGCCGCGCCAAGTCGACCGCGTTCTCTATGATCTGCCGCTTCTCGTCGAGCGTCGGCTTCACGGCGATGGCGCAGTCGGTGAGGAAAAAGAAACCGCCGCTGTCCTTCTCGAATACCGAAACCTGGCTGATGAGCTTGCCTTCGTTCAGCCCTTTCTCCTTGTTCAGGATGGCCTTGAGGAAGGTTCCCGATTGGACGAGTCCCTTCATCAGGGTCTGGACCTTTTTTTCCTTCACCAGCTGAACCGCACGTTCGGCTGCCTTGCGGTTATCGCTTTCATCGATGATCTCCCCGGCGAACGCCGGTCCGCTTTCGGAAAAGAGCTTTAGTATCTTCTGTTTGTCCCCGACCAGGATGAAATCGGCGAAGCTTTCGCAGCGGCGCACTACCTCGACTATCTCCATATCTTCGGCGCACGCGACGCCTATCGTCTTGCGTTCACCCTCGGCCACTTTCTTCAGCAATTCATCGAAGTTCTTGATCATATCCCTGACTCCGGCTCAGTATTCGCGGGCGGCTTCGGCCCCCGTCAGATATCGATGCGCCCCGTCGGCGAGCGCCTGCATTTCGTTCTCGCCCGGATCAAGGATCACGCGGGCGATGAAGGAGACGCGCTTGGTAATTTCAGCGACCAGTGTTTTCGAGTACGCCAGGCTGCCGGTCATGATCACCGCGTCCACCTTGCCTTCAAGATTCGCGGCAGCGGCGCCTATTTCCTTGGAAATCCGGTAGGCCATCGCCTCGTACACTTCCCTAGCCAGGGTGTCGCCCTCCGCTATCCTCCGTTCAACCTCGATGCCGCTGTTGGTACCGAGATAGGACATGAGGCCGCCCTCGCCCTTCAGCTTCTTGATGATTTCCTTTTCGGTGTATTTTCCGGAGAAGCACATCCGCACGAGATCCCCCGCGGGGACGGTTCCCGCCCGTTCCGGGGAAAAAGGCCCCTCCCCGTCCAGCGCGTTGTTCACGTCCACGATGCGTCCCTTGAAGTGGGTACCGACCGATATCCCGCCGCCCAAGTGCGCGACGATGAGGTTCGCTTCCTCGTACGCCTTTCCCAGGACATTCGCGCACGCTTTCTTCGCGGTCGCCTTCTGGCTGAGCGCGTGGAAGCTGCTCACGCGGGGCAACTCCTTTATTCCCGAGTACCGCGATAATTCCCAGAACTCGTCCGTCACCGGCGGATCGCGCGTAAGGGCGGGGATGCCGAGCTCTTTTCCAAGCTCGAACGCGATAGTCACGCCCAGCCCCGTCGGATGCACCCCATACTTCCCGCCGCGGATATCCGCGAGCATTTTGATATCGATCACGTAGATGCCGCCGGGGACCGGCCTGATGTTCCCGCCCCGGCTGACCACCGCGGAAAGATCCTTTTTCTGAATTCCGTGCGCGCTCATCTCGTGCATGATCTTGCGCTTCCGGAAATCCTGTTGGGCCCAAATATCGGAAAACGCGGACAACTCCGCTTGATCGTGCGGTACCGATGTTTTGAACACTTCCTTCCCGGCGTCGTACACCCCCACTTTAGAGGAGGTGGAGCCGAGATTGATGACCATCGCCAATTCCTTTTCCATACGTCCTTCCTATACGGTCATGATCTTCGGCTCGACGGGAACAAGCAGCTCCGCGTCGGTCGCCTTGCGCAGGTCCTCGAGCGTCACGCCTTCCGCTATCTCACGTACGACTAAGCCTTCGGCGGTACGTTCGATCACCGCCATATCGGTCACGATGAGGTCCACCTCTCCGGCGGCCGTCAGGGGGAGGCCGCAGCGTTTCATAATTTTCGGATTCCCTTCCTTGGTGACATGCTCCATCGCGACGATGACGCGCGACGCGCCGACCACGAGATCCATGGCGCCGCCCATGCCGCTCACCATTTTCCCCGGCACGATCCAGCTGGCCAAATTTCCTTCCTGGTCCACCTGCAGCGCGCCGAGCACCGTCGTGTGCACGTGGCCTCCTCGGATGATGCCGAAGGAAGTAAAGCTGTCGAAAAAGCAGCCCCCCGGCACGATCGATACCTGATTGCCGCCGGCGTCAAGGCAGCGGCAATCCGCGTCCCCGCAGCCCCGAGGCCCCATACCGATCATGCCGTTCTCAGCCTGGAACAGTACGCTTACGCCTTGCGGGAGGTATTGAGCACAGAGCGTCGGAAGGCCGATGCCCAGATTGGCTACCGTCCCGTCCACCAGTTCCCGCGATACCCGCCGCGCGATGAACGTTCTTTTGTTGTCGTCCTTTGCCATGATTCAGCCCTCCGCCCGCACGAGCGCGTCGATGAAGACGCCCGGCGTATGCACGGCGTCCGGGTCTATCTCCCCGTTCTCCACGATCTCGTCCACCAGGGCGATCACGTAGTCGGCAGCCGTCGCCATCACCGGATTGAAATTGCGGGCCGTCCCCGCGTACACGAGGTTCCCGTTCTTGTCGGCCTTGCGCGCCCGTATCAGCGCGACGTCCGCGTGGAGGGCGGGCTCCAGCAGGTACTGTTTCCCGTTCATCTCGATAAGCTGCTTACCTTCCGCGACCGGCGTTCCGACGCCTGTGGGCGTAAGTACGCCGCCGATGCCGGCGCCTCCCGCGCGGATCTTCTCCGCCAGGCTTCCCTGCGGAACAAGAACCACCTCCAAAAAGCCTTCGTACATCTGCTTGGCTGT